>JAHQVZ010000004.1 GCA_019634055.1 Leptolyngbyaceae cyanobacterium MAG.088 | reverse complement strand
TCTAGACCCAGATAAATGGGAAACAACAATTGATCTATCTGGGGCTGAGAAAACTTACAGCGATGTATTTGTTTATTTCCCTAATGAGGATTTTCTGACTTTTCTGGAAACTGCCTATAGTGCTACGTTAGAACCAGTATTTGAGAAGAGACTTTATCGCTTAGCAACTACACCAAGCGGAGCGTAGAGAGCAAGGCCGAGAAAACTAGCTGGGGCGATAGGTTGTTTAATCTAAGCATATTGTCGTCTGGGGACTAGCTATGGGCATTATCTAGCCCTTAATGGCCAAAAAGATTCCTGTGAAAATCAAAACACTACCGGCTAGAGCATTCATAGCAGTTTGTGCCCGAGCGTGTCTAAACAAAAATTTAGCCTGATCAGCCAGATAGGCATAGGCTAGCTTAGCACCCCCGACTGCAACTGTTGCACTCAGCAAGAGTAAACCTATCGTTACCCATGAAAGATTAGTCATATCTAGATAGGTGGGTAAAAAGCTGGCATAAAATACAATAGCCTTAGGGTCGCTTAAGGTAATTAGCAGGCCACACATAAAATTAGCGCCCCAGGAAAACTCCTTAACCCCTTCGATTTCATGTTGTCTGGGGTTAGTACGCCATGTCACGATGCCTAAATAAATTAGATATGCAGCGCCCAAATACTTAACCAATAAGAAAACAGGCTCTATGGTTTCGGCCAGGGTCCACAGTCCTAAAATAGCCAGCATGATAAAGACAATATCACCGGCAACAATCCCCAATGTTGTGACTTCACCCTGGGTAAAACCAGATACCATGGCCCTGGCTACAACGGTAAACACACTAGGGCCAGGAATAATAGCTAACACAAACATGGTGCCGAATAATGGCAAACTATTGTTAAGTGACATTTGGATCTCTTAATTAAGTTTATAGATTTGATTGGCTTCACTACATTTTGTAGTGTGTAGTGCTTATGGCATTACAAGCACAGGCCATCGCCCTCAAATGTTGCTCCCTGGCATTAATTCAGACTTTAGCAAGGGGCGTATCCATGGGGATTTGATTAAACCAAGATTGTCTGTATCTCGTAGCATATGCATGACTTTGTAGTTTTGTGCAAAGCTAAATTGCGCTTTTCACTCAGCAAAATTATGCATTTGATCATTTCAAAAATATTTTGCGGAAATTATATTAGGGACATTGAAGCACACAGTGTGCTCAATTATTGAAACGCTCCGTTGACCAGTAAACCGTCGGTTCTATTTCCATCATCATTACGAGGAAAAGCCAATGTCACCTGCTGTTCTAATTTCTCTACCGTTCGCACTGCTGTTACTGATGGCTAAGGGTGCTGGTGCTAACGCATCCACTCAAACTCAAGACAAGACTAAGACTACTTCTGGTAAGGTCATGGGGATGATGACAGAGAAAGGTAAGTTTATTCCTTTTCCATCCCTGACTAATGACGACGATATGGATGCTTACAGCGATGGCATTGTCATCGAACAATATGGCAAGCGCTACTTGTTAGCGACTTCTAATGAGCAAGGTTAATTAACCTATGATTCTCTGGGAGGTGGATATCTGATAGATAATTGGGGCTATCTACTTATCTGACCTATCTGCCTCCGGCTACCTCAATAAATGTGCCAGTAGTATAGGATGCTTCATCTGATAGTAGCCATAGGATAGCTTTAGCTACTTCCATGGCTTCGCCTCCTCGTTTCATGGGTAACCCTTTTTTCACTCGATCCACCCGATTGGGTTCCCCCCCATCGGCGTGGATGTCTGTGTAAATAAATCCTGGGCGCACTGCATTTACTCGAATGCCTTCTGCGGCCACTTCCTTCGCTAACCCAACGGTCATCGTGTCGATGGCTCCTTTGGCTGCGGCATAATCTACATATTCACCAGCTGCACCCAAGCGGGCGGCTATTGAAGACACATTGACAATTGCTCCGCCGGGGCCACCATGTTTAGTGGACATGCGTTTCACGGCTTCTCGGGCACATAGAAAGGCTCCGGTAATATTGGTGGTAAAAATGCGATTCAGGCGAGCGGCATTAAGATTTTCTACCCGCATCTGAGCTTCTAAAATGCCTGCATTGTTAACTAATGCTGTCACTGTGCCGAGTTGTTTGTCTACGGTTTCAAAGAGGGTAATGATATCGGCTTCTATGGCAATGTCTGCTGCGATCGCAACCGCTCTCCCCCCTTGCTGTCGAATCTTTTCCACAACTGCATTTGCCGCCCCATGGTTATGCCGATAGTTTACACCCACCGCATAGCCACGTTCTGCCGCTAGATACGCCGTCGCTGCACCAATGCCACGGCTACCTCCAGTAATGACAATGACCTTTTCCATCATAGGAGAACTTGTAGAATAGTTAAGTTCTATACTACAGGTTGCCAATCGGTACGTCTGAATTGATAAACAAAGCAATCATCATCGCCGAACTGACGACGTTCGATTTGTCGAAAGCCCAGTCGCTCATAAAACCGATGGGCTTGGGTATTACTCACCAGTGGATCGACTAGCACAGCGGTCACAGCTGGTTTAGCAAAACATCGGGCCAGGGCCAGCTGCATCATCTGAGTTCCGTAACCTTTGCCAAGATCAGAGGCTTCACCAATCCAAATATCAATAGCCCGTAGGTTCGCAGGCACATCACCCCAATAGTGAGTTTCCTCACGGGCTGGATCGATAATCTGAATAACGCCAATGGGTCGTCCATCAAGCTCGGCAATCAACTGTTCGCGCCAGTCCGGTGAGCGATCAAGCTCTTTTTCCCATTCCCAATCATCGTCCGGGTCCGACGCAATGACATGGGGCTGTTCGTCCCAGTAAAGCAGTAGTCCTAAGTCTTCAGGAGTGGCAGGACGTAGAATAATCATAGGTTTGGATGCGGCAAAGGTAAAATCATAGTGAGGTGATTCTATTTTGAACCGGGGATGAGTGATGAACTATTATCGATCTTGTTGCAAAATCTCAAATAATGTTTTGATAAGGATAGTATTATCTTCTTCGGTACCCACCGAGATTCTTAGCTTGTTATCTAAGCCCGTTTGCTTGAAATAGCGGACTAGAATTCCCTGGTCTTTTAATGATAAATAAAGGGACTCGGCATTATGTTTGGCAGGAGTGGCTAAGATAAAGTTGCCATGGGACTTAAAAACGGAAAACCCTAACTGTTGTAAGTCAAGGGTTAGTTTTTCTCGGGAGGCTTTGACCTGGCTAGCACGGCTATTTTTGTAGGTTTGGTCGCGGATGGCGGCTGCCCCCAGGGTAATTGAGATCGCATCCACATTGTAACTATCCTTCACCTTAAACAACCCTGCTAACAGTTTCGGGTTAGCAATTCCAAACCCCAGACGCAACCCCGCTAAAGCATATCCCTTGGATAATGTGCGCAAGATAATAACATTTTCAAACTCTTGCACTAAAGGTAGGGCTGAATATTCTGCAAAATCAACGTAGGCCTCATCAATGACAACAATACCAGAGGTATTTTTCGCTAACGTGCGTAAATCATCGAGTGGAACCATATGCCCCGAAGGACTATTGGGTGAAGCAATAAACGTGATCGCTCCCCTAGCCTCAGTCAGGTCTACGAGGGGTAGTTGAAAGTTCTCGGGGTAGGGTACCTCAACCACATTGGCTGGTTGCATGGCTGACAATGTTTTATACAGCACATAGGTGGGCGTCGGATAGACTACGGTGCGCTCCTCTCCTTCTGCACAGGCGCGCACCAACAGATTCAAAATATCATCGCTACCATTACCCACAATCACCCAATCAGTAGGCACCTGAAACACATCCCTAACCGCCTGTCGAAACTCGTTTGCAAAGGGGTCAGGGTATCGTCTGAGATGATTGACATCAATGGTTTGTAACGCTTCTGCCACCTTTGAAGACGGAGGATAGGGATTTTCATTAGTATTAAGCTTGATGATTCTAGTTCCCGGTGCAGGCTGCTCACCGGGAACATAGCCCATCATTGCATTAATAGTAGAACGGAAATAACCCATGGTAGCTTTAGATGTAGAGGCGTAGTTTATTGTAGATTAGCTAGCCTTTTCTCTGGCTTTGGCGCTTTGGCAATATCCCTAGTCAGCTATGTAATACGTCAGGATAATGTGTGTCATGACCTCAGATAATCTGTATGACGTATTGATTGTGGGTGCGGGTCCAGTGGGACTGGCAACTGCGATCGCACTCTACACAAGAGGCATCACTAATATACTCGTCATTGACCAAACCCATCGCTTTAGCCCAGCAGGCCAAGTTGTCGACCTTTTGCCCAATGGTCTCAAAGCTCTAAAGCTCATCGATCAGCAAGCCTATGACAAAATTAAAACAGTCGGCCTTGACTTTACCCAGGGTCGTCGTCAAAAAAGTGAAGATGGAAGTCCAACAACCCCCAAGAAACGATTTTGGTATCAGAAAGATTTACAAGGTAATGTTATTCGTTCAACTCCCCTAGACTTTGACTATTGGCTAGATCGTTACGGTGAGGGACGAGTGTCTATCCCTTGGTATAGCCTACAAACTACTCTGAGAGAACTGCTTCCTAACCATATTGTTAAAGCCAATCATCGATGTGTTGATTTAACCTATCAAGCAACATCTATAACTGTAAAAACGGTTTCTGATCAGACCAGGTTAGACAATCCCTTTGCCCATTGGCATAGGAAAGAGTCGAGCTTATCCGCTGATAGTAACCCTGCTATACAAGACTGTTCCCATAGTCAATTCGTAGCTAAATTAGTCGTTGCCGCCGATGGCATTAACTCGACTATCAGAAGAAATATCTATCGCCACTCTCCATTAGAACAGTGGTCCACGCCCCAGTATTCCGGCTACGCGGCCATTAGCTGCTTACAAATTGAGAATATTTCTGATGCAGTTATGCAAGCATTAGACAAAACATATTTTCAATCACAGTCAGTGGTGACCCTACGAAATCCGGTCGCGAAACCTGAGGGCGCAACGACGGATGCACCACGCCTGATGTTATTGCGCAGGGATCAAAATTCTTTGGGTTACTTGCTACATCTTTCCCTGGATCTAGATTTACTTCAGAAAAAATCTCCTCAGGCAATTGTAGCGCTAGCGGTTAACAGATTGAAAGAAGCCGGTTTTCCTGAGACCTTATGCCAGGTGGTAAGACTCTCCGACCTTAACCGGTTGATTCGACGCCCCTATTATATTCATCCCGCTAATATTGAGTATGAACAGCCAATTTGGAGTCGTGGTCGAGTTGTCCTGGCTGGGGATGCGGCCCATGGTATGCCACCGTTTGCAGCCCAAGGAGCAAATCAAGGATTAGAAGATGCAGCTGTTGTCGGTAGTGCGATCGCAACAGTGATTACCAGCAATCAATTAGAAAACGACGCTATGATTGCCTATCAATTTAGTAAATACGAAAATCTGCGTCGTCCCTTTATGGAAAAAATCCAATACGCCACCCTGTATAGCCACAGCTGGCCACATACAGAATGGCTTCAGTATAGTGATAGGGTTTACAGTCGAGAGTTAAAAACGATAATCAGTCAATTTAATCTCAAGCCATAGAAAATGAAAATTGAACCTTACGCTCAACCCCATTTTGATGCTGTTATTCGTCTCTCGTTGCAAGCCTGGGCTCCAGTTTTTGAGTCGCTTCAGACGATGATGAATATTGATGTATATCAGACATTTTATCCTGATGGTTGGCGTGTGAGCCAAAAAAAGGCTGTTGCAGATGTTTGCACTGCAGACGATATAAACCTATGGGTCGCTATCGATGAAAATATTACTGTAGGGTTTGTTGCCGTAAAACTAGATACTGAAGCCAGTATGGGTGAACTTTATATGATTGCAGTTGAGCCAGACTTTCAAGGGCGTGGCATTGGCACTGCCCTAACAGAATTTGCCCTGGCTTGGATGAAAGAGGCTGGAATGGCGATTGCGATGGTCGAGACAGGAGGTGATCCAGGACATGCCCCAGCCCGCCATACCTATGAAAAAGCAGGCTTTGAACAATTACCCATCGCCAGATACTTCAAAAAACTCTAGTGACTAGCTACCCCTTGATATGTCGTTAGGAAGTTTTATTGGTTACCATGGCAACTATTGAGTCAGGTAACCTCATCGGGTGGAGCGTACGGAACACATTCTGGCAGGGGCTAGACGCTCTGCTTATCGGGTGATATCGGGTGATGATCAATGAAAATACTGAACGTTTCTTCTCCAAAATAGATATGTCTATCGTTGGCATTATTGGTGGCATTGCCCCTGCCTCTACTGTTGAATATTATCAGTTCATTGTTTCTGCTTATCTTGAACGAGAGAACAGTGGCAACTACCCTCAAATAATTATCAACAGCATTAATATGAAAAAGATGCTGGATTTAATTGGTAGCAATCAGCTGGCTGAAGCCTCAGACTATCTGGCGGCTGAAGTCAATAAACTGGCGGCTGCAGGGGCTGATTTTGCGCTATTTGCCTCTAATACTCCCCATATTGTGTTTGA
>JAHQVZ010000349.1 GCA_019634055.1 Leptolyngbyaceae cyanobacterium MAG.088 | reverse complement strand
CCTCAGCTCATCAATCATGACGCGGTTGAGGACCCCCAGGGTCAGCAACGACATGATGCCAAGACCCATGTTGAAAATACCCAAGCGCAGCATCGTGAATAGACCAATTTTAGGAATAGCGGCATCTGAAGCTGGGTAGCTATTGGTCAGCTCTGGACTACTCATAGCTGTCGATTATGCGAAAAAAAATTGACTACGCAATATCCAGCTTAAACGCCAATAGCCCTTAACGCGTAACCTTAGTTTGCTAATCGATCACCTCGTAGGCGCTCTCCTGGTGGGTGCCCTGCCAGCGTATTCGCCATCAACCCACATCTCCATAAAAAAAGCGGCAGGTATTTACCTGCCGCAAGCCAAACTAGGAGAATTAGAGAAGAGTCACAGGGAACTAGAGATGATATCTATCAGGCATGATTAGGTATTCCCAGCTAACCATGCCTGCACAGAAAAGCGTTATTCAGCCGCTGTGTCCGCCACATTCACCTTAACCACCTGGTTACGCACCTCGGCAGCTTTCGGCACATGCACTGTCAAAATGCCATGGCTGTAGTCAGCTTTCACCTGCTCATGGTCAATCACCACAGGTAGGTTGATGACGCGACGGAAGCTACCGTAGCGACGCTCACGACGTAGAACATGCTTGTCATCACTCACCTCAGGAGCAGTGCGCTCACCAGAAATAGTGATGCTTTTGCGGCTGGCTTCAATGTTGATATCGTCAGCCTTGATGCCGGGTAGAACGATGTCTAGAACATAGTCGTCACCAGCATCAACGAGGTCCACAGCAGGCATCCAATCTGTTGTTGTGGGTGTTAGATCTTCAAAAATGTTGTCTAACTGCTGTCGAATGGTTTCGATTTCTTGAAATGGTTGCCAATAGCGTACGATCATGAATTGTTTCCTCAGTTCTCGATTGTGTCTTTACGGCAGAAAAGAGACTGTTATTGATTGCTTGAATCTCTTTGCTTGCCTTACAGTCACCATGATGCCGCAATGGTTTAACAGTACCCAGGGGAGAGAACCTCACCCAAAATTAGGGCTTGCCGAAGGTAAGTGTCAACATCAACAAGCTCGGGTAAGGAGAACCCTAATCATCGGATCGGTTGGCCGTATCTAGAGAGATGGTGGAGCAGAGGTAGCACAGCACAACAATGGCAAAAACAGCATTAATTACGGGGGCATCCGGTGGCATTGGATACGAATTGGCTAAGGTTTTGCCAAAAATGCCTATGACTTAATTTTGGTTGCCCGCAGTCCCGATAAACTGCAGCAGATTCAAACTCAACTCTCCCATGATGGGCAAGTCACTGCCATCACCTGTGGGAGGTGGATTTTTTAAGCAGCTTAAGCTGCCTGACGCCGCTGACGTTGCTCAGTTTGGCTACGACGCCTTAGAGCGTAATCAAGTAGTCACTGTCCATGGTATTTTTAATCGGCTACTGATATTTACGAATCGGTTCATGCCCCGTCGAATTGTCACCAATGCCGGAGGGCAGCTGCAAGCGCCTCAGGATGATTAACCCATTTATCCTAGGGTCGAACGTTTTTATCGATGGTAAACGAAATAGATGGTTCCGTTATCTGTTGAGAGGGTTGTGTTGAGGATTGAGACGGCGTTGCATCTAGGTCCGTGGCAGGCAAATCTGAGTCGCTTGCAGTGGCAATATCATCAGAGGCATGGGTGGATGCTGATGGCAGGGCAACGGGTGAGAGGCTTGCGATCGCCAATCCTAAACCTGCTACTAACGACATTGGTAGCGAAAACTCAGCCAACCAGTGCAGCCCAGTTACCCAGTTGAATATCCCTAGAGCTATATATAAAAAGACAATACCAATGCCCCAACCTTGCATACCCCTTAACCAGCACTATCGTTGACCATTTTTATCACATCTGCCCCATTTTAATGTCCACTACTGATTTGACGATGGGCAGGCGCGCCTGCCCATCATTTTTCGATTATCTAGCGGCTAGAGGATTGCAATAGCGCTAGAGTTAGGGTAGGTGGTCACACCCCTGAACAACCAACGTTAAATATTCAATAGAAACATCGTGGACTCTGCTTTCAAAGGAATCATTCGGTTATCAAGACGGGAAATTGAGCAGATGCGTAACGCCTGCCATCTGGCTTCACATCTCCTAGACCACCTGACGCCAATGGTTAAACCCGGTGTTAGTACCCTAGAGCTTAATGACGAAGCTGAGCGTTGGACCCAAGCCCATAATGCTAAGAGCGCCCCGCTTGGGTACCCCGGCGGCGACGGCGTAGACCCCTTTCCTAAGTCCATTTGCACCAGCGTTAACGAAGTCGTGTGCCATGGCATCCCCAATGCCAAGCAAATTTTGCAAGACGGTGACATTATCAACATTGATGTCACCCCCATTCTGAATGGTTACCATGGCGATACCTCCCGAACTTTTTTAGTGGGTGATGTTTCCCCCAAAGCCCGGAAATTGGTAGAAGTTACCGAAGAAAGCATGTATCGGGGTATTCAAGCTGTAAAGCCCGGGGCCCGCATCGGCGATATTGGGGCAGCCATTCAAACCTATGCCGAGGCAGAAGGGTTTTCGGTAGTCCGTGATTTCGTCGGCCATGGTGTTCACCGCATTTTCCACACTGAACCTCAAATTCCCCATTATGGAACAGCAGGTAAAGGGAAAAAGCTAGCTCCTGGCATGGTATTTACCATCGAACCCATGATTAATATCGGCACCCATGAAGTGGAATTATTAGCCGATGGTTGGACGGCCGTGACAAAAGATCGAAAACTGACAGCTCAGTTTGAGCATACAGTGGTCGTGACTAAAGAGGGGGTCGATATTTTAACGAAGGCACCTGTGGCAGCGGCCGTTTGAGCTGCCGCTAATCATACGCTCAAAACACATGCATAGAGTCCAATACCTATTTCTGCTAGTGCTAATGACAGCCTGCGCAGCCTCTCCGGATAGTAGCGTTGAGCTTACCTCTGCACCTACGCCTGTTCCTGAAACAGTCTCTGAACCTGTGGTTGAACCAATTGCTACCAATCCCACTGATGCTAGTGGTATGCCCGTTGCTGACTTAGTATCAGTGGCCGTAACGGGGGAAGCGAATAACTATACATTTGCTGTCACTATCAGTAGTGCCGATACAGGTTGTGAGCAGTATGCCGATTGGTGGGAAGTCGTTGATACTCAAACGGGTGAATTACTTTACCGTCGAATTTTGGCCCATAGCCATGTTAACGAACAACCCTTTACCCGCAGTGGCGGCCCTGTGCCCATTACACCAGAACAATCTGTGATCATTCGTGGACATATGGGTGGTGTTCAAAGTCACTATGGTGGTCAGGTTTTTGGGGGAAGTGTAGAAACCGGATTTCAAACTGTTGTAGATTCTTTGCCAGGTTTAGAGACTGTTGACCCATTACCCAAGGGCTGTGCATTCTAAGAGTGCCCTTGCCATAGGGATTAATTGTTTCGATGTAATACCTTTAACCCTTAGGACTAAAACGTCTCTTTAGTACACTTTAAATTCTCTTTTGTTATACGTACTTTATAACGTATCTCAACATGATTAGGCCGCCAGGTTATCTTGGATGTCTAATTCCCCTAGCCACACCTGAGTCAGAAGGGTAACACCAGCTTCGCTTAGGAAAACCTCCTCGCCATCATATTCGATATCTTCAGGAGACCCACCTGCTGCCATCACTAGATCTCCTATCCATAAATTACAGACAGTAAGAGGTGTGAGCTTGAGCAACTGATCTAGCCGTTGACAGATGTCTGCTGGCACATCACGTTGTATTACCTGGTAAAGCGCGATCCCTGTACGCTGCTCCACACCACCTAAAACTTGATGGACATACCAAGCCGCTTCATTGGTAGGTAATTGCTCTAAACGTTGCTGCAATTGTTGCAGAACAGCAGCTACAAAATCGACTCCCAGATATTGGTTAAGTGATTGAACAGGGCCATCTAGATCATGTTCAATCACGCTGGAAATTTCATGCCAATCAATATGGGGAAATTCGTTTTGCAGCAAGATAAATCCCCGCTCATTGATATGACAGGTGCCTTGACCGAGGTCATAGGAAAAATCCTCCCCTGGCTGAGCACCAGCTTCAATCAGCATACGAAATAGTTGAACGTTATCAGACTGCATAATACGGACGTTTAGAGATGGGGTCTATAGGTTTTTTAATATTGTGATTTCATATCAAGCTAACTATTGGAGATGGTAACTGGTGTATCTATAGGTACAAAATGCTCAATCAGCATATAAAATCAAGCCAAAGAAGCAAACTATCAAGGTTTAGGGTGTTCGCTACGTATAGCAACCGTGATGATGTACTAGCCCATGCCTTATGACAGTTTTCAGAGGTGTTTACTCTTATTGGGCAATAGAGCTTAAATTTTTTTTACCATACAAACGCTTGTTGATATGGTACCCACACTAAATTGAAGTTAACTTCACCCATAGGGGGTACTATGTGCACCTGTTGCTCCTCTTGACTATCTATGACTGTTCTCGATAGGCCGCATATACAGCGTTGACGTTGTACCAATTCAAGAAAATGCGGGCTATTTCTAAAGACAGTTGAGGGCGTCCCTGATCAATCAACCACTGTAGTAACGGTTTAAGGGTCTTTTCATTCAGCAGGCCGCCCAAGGAGAGTAGTCCCCATAAAAGCCGATGCAACCAGGTCATCTGGATCATCATGCGTACATCTAGGGTGGGGTGCTTTTGGTAAAACACAACTCCCATGCGGGCTCGCTGAATTTCTACATCGATTAATCGGGGCAGATCATCCAGGCTAAAGGGGGGGTGCCAGTGATAGCCAACCGCTGCAGGGCATTTGACCAGCGTTAGGCCCAGGTTTTTGAGGCGTACCCCTAGCTCTAGATCTTCCCAGCCATATTGGGTGAATTGTGTATCAAATAAACCTGCTTTGAGCAGCCAATGTTTGGAGATCGCAACATTTCCCGTTGCAAAAAATGCCTGGGAATAGTCAGTCACCTTAAATGGTTCGGATGTTGGCTCCTCAAAATTGCAGGTATTGACCACACGTCCATAGGTAAATACCTGGTCATTGCCTCGGCTAGTGTAATGTTCGGTGAGAGCATCGGCATGGTGTTGCAAAAAGCCGTCGAGAACGACGAGATCGCTATCAATAAAAATAATCGTATCGCCCGTAGCCTTCTCCACGCCAACGTTACGGGCAACAGCGGCTCCTTTATGGTCTTGCTCGTAAAGTTTTACATGGGGAAGCTGCTCTGAGCGTAGCCATTCCACCGTGCCATCGGTAGACCCATCATCAACCACCACAATTTCATAGCCCTCAATCTGGGTATCACCACGGAGAACCTGATGCTCCATAGCCTGTAAGCATTTTTCTAAGATTGGTTTGCGGTTATAGGTAGGAATAACAACGCTGAAATACATAGATAAAGGGTTAGGGGCCGTGATCTTTATGATAGCGGTCTGGTTAGACAATCTTCTGAACAACTATGTTCCTGCTTCAATACCTGCCTTACTATATAGGTTTGTAGTTTAATCAGGAATCCACATTATGGGTCGGGCTGAACGGGTTGTACTTGCCTATTCTGGAGGAGTGGACACGACTGTTTGCATTCCTTATCTCAAGAATGAGTTTGGTGTTAAGGAAGTCATTACGCTAGCGGCGGATCTAGGTCAAGGCGAGGAACTCGGCCCAATTCAGAAAAAGGCACTCGATGCGGGGGTAATGGAATCGCTGGTGGCAGATGTGACGGAAACATTTGTGACTGACTATGCGTTTCCTGCTATCAAGGCCAATGCGCTTTACGAAGATCGCTATCCCCTATCGACATCGCTAGCTCGACCATTGATTGCTAAAGAGTTAGTCGCCGCTGCAGAAAAGTATGGTGCAGATGCTGTGGCCCATGGGTGTACAGGTAAGGGTAATGACCAGGTACGATTTGATGTTGCGATCGCAGCCCTCAACCCCAACCTCAAAGTACTTGCCCCTGCCCGCGAATGGGGCATGAGTCGAGAACAAGCCATTTCCTACGGCGAAAAGTTTGGTCTCACCTTTCCAGTGAAAAAGTCTTCCCCCTACAGCATTGACCGTAATTTGCTAGGCCGTAGTATCGAAGCCGGTATCTTAGAAAACCCCTGGATTGAACCCCCCGAAGAAGTATACGCCCTAACCAAAGCCATCGCCGACACCCCTGACGAACCTGAATATATAGAAATTAACTTCGAAAAAGGGATGCCCGTGGGACTCAACGGCAATAGCCTGGCTCCAGTCGAGCTGATCAGCCAGCTAAATGCCATCGTCGGCAACCATGGCTTTGGTCGTCTCGACATGATAGAAAATCGTCTCGTCGGTATTAAATCTCGTGAGATTTACGAAACCCCTGCCCTACTTGCCCTTATCGCCGCCCACAGAGATCTTGAAAGCCTCACTCTGACCGCCGATGTCACCCAGTACAAGCGCGGCATTGAACAAACTTACAGCGAGTTGGTCTACAACGGTCTCTGGTTTAGTCCCCTCAAAGCAGCCCTCGATGCCTTTATCGAAACCACCCAGGAGCAGGTATCCGGCACCATTCGCCTGAAACTGTTCAAAGGCAACGTCATTATTGCTGGCCGCAAGTCTGAAAATGCCCTCTACACCGAGGAACTAGCCACCTACGGCGAAGACGACCAGTTTGACCACAAAGCCGCCGAAGGCTTTATCTATGTCTGGGGTCTACCCACCCGCGTGTGGTCCGAGAAAATTCGCTCATCTTCCTAAGGGCATAATATATATCCACTGCTGGCTAACGACGGCAGTGGGTATATATGCCAATTTGCTCAACCAGTCGTTTCCCCTGCCTGACGTCCCTTTCAAAGGTTAAACCAGCCTGTCATAGCCACTGCTAGGGCATCCGCCGCATCGTCAGGACGAGGCAGCTTATCTAGTTTCAACTCTCGCTGAACCGCTTCCTGCACATCGCGCTTTTCGGCATTACCGTACCCCGTCAGGGCCTGCTTTATCTGAGCTGGAGTAAACTCCAAAAACGGCAGCTTATGCTGAGCCAGCACCAACATAACAACGCCCCTTGCCTGGGCGACCAAAATTGTGTTTCCCATACGATAAAAGAACAACTTTTCAATGGAAACAGAATCGGGCTGATAGGTCTCAATGACGCTATTCAAATCATCATAGATGGTACATAGCCGTGACCCCATCTCCGTACCCGCCGGAGTTTGAATAACGCCAAAATCAACAACTTCAAGATCTGGCTTGAGATCTCGAGTAGTCGCTGGATCATATTCAAGAATACCGAATCCTAAAATGGCTAACCCAGGATCTAGCCCTAGGATTCGTTTCCTCATTTATCGAGTCCCTACAGGGGTACGACCATTAGAAGATGGATCGGGGATAGTAACACCAAACACGTTACCAAAGGTCTTTTCTACCTTATACCCAGAGTCAATAGACTCCAGAGGATCCTTCCGTAAACGATGGCGCAGACAAAGCGCAATAACAGTCTGAATGTCGTCAATCGTTACTTCAGCGCGACCTTCGTAGGCAGCCAGTGCCTTCGCTGCTCGGTTAGAAACAATATCACCCCGTAGCCCATCCACATCTAGCTCAGAGCAAACTTGAGAAATCTGTACCCGATAGTCATGCTCGATATTGACGTCCTTTAAACGTTGCTGAGCACTGACAATTTTTTCCTGCAAAGCAGTTTGCTCGGGCTGGTACTTGGCCAGAAATGCATCTGGATCTTGATCAAATTCAGAACGCTGCTCAACAATTTGCACACGCTGAGCGGGATCCTTAACGGTGCGAATTTCAGCATGCATACCAAAGCGGTCTAACAGCTGAGGTCTCAACTCACCTTCCTCAGGGTTACCAGACCCAATCAACACAAACTGAGCTGGATGACGGATGGAAATCCCCTCACGTTCTACCGTATTGCGTCCTGAAGCAGCAGAGTCCAATAGGACGTCTACCAAGTGATCGTCCAGCAGATTGACCTCATCGACATACAGTAAGCCTCGGTTCGCCTTGGCAAGTAGTCCTGGTTCAAATGCTTTAATGCCCTCAGACAAAGCCTTTTCAATATCGATGGTGCCACATACCCGATCTTCAGTAGCGCCTAGCGGTAAATCCACCATGGGCACCTTCATAGAGCCTTCTGGAATTGACTGACCTTCGTACTCCCGCTTAACCTCTGGGTCTGTGGGCTCACGGTTAAATGGATCGCTCTCTACCACACTGATCTCAGGCAGTAAATCAGCAAGTGCTCGAATAGTTGTTGATTTACCCGTACCGCGATCGCCCATAATCATTACCCCACCAATTTTAGGGTCAATGACATTCAAGATCAGGGCAAGTTTCATATCTTCTTGGCCGATTACCGCAGTAAAAGGGAAAACGGCACGTCGAGTAGAGGTAGCAGTACTCACAGGGCTTCTTAAAGGCAAGGTATTTTAACGACTAGGTCTCATTGTGCCACAGTGCGGCTCGTCTACCGCTGTCATTCAGGTTCTGCTCATTTAGCATTCAGAAGAATAGGTTACCCTGTCAAAAGTTGTGTATGCAATGCTTCCCACTGTCGTTGGCTATGAGCTTTATTCACATTCGTCCCGACTGGCAACTTCCTGAAAAATTGGCTACCTCAGAAATCGCTTATCTGAAGCGTCGTCGCGTTCTTAAAAACTTGGCCGGATTAGGACTGGGCATTGCGGCAACTAGCTGTACTGGTCGTTCTTTAACAGCACAAGGGACAGAGGAACTCAGCAGCACATTTGGCAATCCCCTCCGCAATTTCACCACCAATTCGACATTTGCAGATACTGGGAGTCCAGTCACAAATCAGTTATTTGCAAGTCGTTACAACAACTTTTATGAGTTTGGACTGACTAAAAATATTTGGTCAAATGCGCAAAACCTGCCCACAGATCCTTGGAAGCTAGAGGTGTCTGGTCTGGTCAAAAATTCTAAAACTTATGATTTAGACGATCTCTATCAAAAATTTCCTTTAGAAGAAAGAATTTATCGATTTCGTTGTGTTGAAGCATGGGCCATGGTAGTTCCATGGCTTGGTTTTCCAATGCGTAAAATTTTAGAAGATGTAGAACCCACCTCAGAAGCCAAGTTTGTCCGGTTTGAATCTTTCTACGACTCGAACATTACTGAAGGACCTGCTATTTCGTTCTCAAATTTACCTTGGCCTTACCATGAAGGGCTGCGGATTGAAGAAATGGCCAATGACTTAGCATTTTTTGCTGTAGGTATTTACGGTCGTACTATGCCTAAACAGCATGGTGCCCCTATTCGTATGGTGGTGCCCTGGAAGTATGGATTCAAAGGTGCTAAGTCGATCGTTAAAATTGAGTTTTTGGCAGAGCAACCCACTACCTATTGGAATACAATCTCGCCTAACGAATATAAGTTTGAAGCGAATGTAGAACCTGACGTAGCACACCCTCGTTGGTCACAAAAGCAGGAGCGTCTGGTAGGTGACGGCGAAGACTGGGATTGGGTCAAACAGGATACGGTGATTTATAACGGCTATGGGGACTATGTGGCCGACTTGTATGCATAAAAGGAAAAACTTTGCTACTGACCCAAAGCCTTTTGCATCTTGCAATGTACGAGACCAGCTTCCAAAAAATCAGAACTGCTAACGCGATAGCCCAGGGCTTGGTAAAAGTTGACTGCCGTCTTCTGTGCATGACACCAGAGATATGGAAGTTGGTGTTCATGACCAATAGACTCAATGTCATGCATAATTAATCGTCCTAACCCACATCGTCTAAACTTCCTTAACACGGCTAGGCGGCCTATTTTTCCCTGCTTGAGAACATCCAGACGAGCTGTACCTGCAGGATAACCATCAACCAGAGCTAACACATGCTTACACATGGGATCACGGTCATCCATTTCCAGTTCTACAGGCACACCTTGTTCAGCTACAAAGACAGTTTCACGAATAGTCTGAATGGCAAAACCGTAGGCTGAAAGTTCGCAACGTACAATTTCAATAGCCATGACAAGGACTGAATAGATCTATAAGTAATCAGTATCACGGTCACTTTGCCACCATCTATGCATATCGCTGACCCCGACTACATCAACCCTGTTTTTGCGTTTCCTTACCGTGGTGTGACAATCCAGATCACTAGCGATACCCATTTGGGCACAAAAATCTATACTGCTTGGGTTGATTATGCTACAGGTAGCGCGGTTGCTGTACCAAAAGCCTATAGTCGCAATGAAGCTATCACAAGAGCCAAGAGATGGGTGACCAAAAAGTTTACGTTCTGACCTTGCCAGGTTAATCAACACAAATACAATTAATATTCCTGAAAGCCTTTAACTTCAATGATTCACCTGATGTGCGCCTGTGCTATTACAACGGGACAGATGCTATATCAAAAAATGCTAGCGGGTGCCTTGTTTTTTGACTACCGGCGGTCCCTCACCATAAATCACCTATCTATGCTGGCTCTTAATCCGTAGGTTCCTCAGACCCCACATCCTGAATGGAAGAAGTATCTTCCTGTTTATCTGGCACGAATAGCTTCTCTAAACGCTCTTTAGACCAACTTTCACTGACAAATGATACAGCACTAATTTCTTCTAAGCGCACTAACCAAACCGTTCGGCGGGATACCTCATCATCAGGCTCATCGTCTTCATCAGGTTCGTAGACATGAACATACACAATTTCAACACAGGTGTCATCTAAGTACACAGGAACACCGCTTAACCCACCCCAAGGAAGTCGAACCTGAACTTCAGTACCTTCTTGCATGGCCTCATCTAGGCGCTGGTGTAGACGACCAGCGTAGGACGGCTTGCTATTATCCCCAACGAGGTATGGTACTTGCCGGTTAGTAGTCATGGCGATCCCTGTCAGCTAATGAACAAAGTTAGAGTAATGAATGACACATTAGATTTAGCTAATGTACTCAAGCTGCAGTTATCAACTGCTTGTGTATCGATAAGGGTATGAACCGATAATGATTGCACTCCATTTCAAAGACCCTTATAGATGATTTTTGGTTTCTTAAGTGAGTCACAGCGCTCAACATAGCTCTCAGGAGTACTTCATTGGGAACCTTAGGATAATCATCCCGTACTTCTAGGTTAACTAGATGGCGTTTACATGACAGTCAATATTGCTGCACATCCTCAATACATGCTGTAGCATTGGTTTAAGTGCAGCAGTACAAAGAAAGTTCAGAAATGCAGACAATAGAGGCAAAAAGGATGTTAGCAAATTTGTAATACTTCATCTTTTTCCGCAGTATTTGCTGATCTTTTTTCGTAGTATTTACTGATCTTGTTTAGTCATATTTGCTGATTCTTTAGCAATATCTAGCTTGATTTAATTGACTTTAAGGGACCTGTGCAACAATCTTATTGCCGTTGATATTGCCCTCAACTTTCTTTTTTCAAACTTTCTTTTTTTTCAAACGTTCTTTTTGGTTATATGATGTATTCTTGTCGTTGTCGGAAAAATTCCTATTAACACCCCCCCTTAAGGACAAACATAAAGGCTGTGGAAAAGGAGTTGTCTCTAGTCAAGTAGATGTCAAGCTGTGTTCTCTATGATTCTCTATGATCAGCTAGGATACCAATTCTTAACTCGTCCTATTGTCCATCAGTGTTACGTCACTAAACGCTAGCCTAATTTCAACGTTATACCGGAAAAACATTGACTAGGCTGTCAAATACAGATAGAGAAAGACTGCGACTTGTAGTTTCACCTCCGGCCTTGTACTACAAAAGTAGTATTGAATGTCCACCTATTGCGAGCCTGATAATGATAATGAGTCTGAATACCAAGCTGCCGACCACCGATATGCAAGTTACTAGCATCCGTTTCGAACGGGAGTTGATTGATAAGCTCAAAACCCTGGCGGGTAGTCGTGGCTATCAGTCGCTGGTACGAGAAATACTTTGGGATTATGTTCGCCAACATTCTGACGATCCTGGCTTTCAGATACAGCGCCAGCAAATTCGAGCGATCATGGCCGCTGAAGCACAACGTCCTGAACGCTGTGCCTTAACAGGAGTACTGATTGAGCCTGAAGAGGAGATGTGGATAGCATTCACCACAGATCACGAGCTAGTGCCTTTAAGTGTTGATAGTTTGGAAGAAGATTAGGGCCAGGCATTAAGATACTACGTTAGGCAAGAATAGATTAGGTAAAGCAGCTTTTAATATGATTTGCGTACAGCAAATAAATATTATGTTAGGCGGCCTGACTTATATCTATATTTGGTAGTTTGTCAGCTAAGTGCCTCCTGATAGCTTATGCCTTCCATACTATGTCCTTGTGGCAGCAACCGTTCCTACACGAGTTGCTGTCAGCCGTATTTGACAGCAGCTGACATTGCGCCTACCGCAGAAGCGTTGATGCGATCGCGGTACTCAGCTTATTGTGAAGGTGAGGTGGATTATCTAATCACCACGCGTCATATTTCGACGCGTAAGTTTGACGACCGCATTAACCTGGTTAGAAGTCTAAAAACCACCGTTTGGGAATCGTTGCGCATTATCAATACCCAGAAAGGGCGTAAAAACGATACAGCAGGTTCTGTAGAATTTATCGCGATTTACAAGCAGCCTGAATGGGGGCAGCTCCACGAACGGTCCAAATTTATTAAAGAAAATAAACGTTGGTTTTACGTTGATGGTGAGATGCTGCCACCTGTATTACCTAAACGTAACCACCCTTGCTGGTGTGGTAGTGGCAAAAAATTCAAGCATTGCCACGGTTAAATCTATTTTGAGTCGGTTTCTGGGTGCTTGGTTCGAATCATGCCAGGCTATTGTGCGCAGTACCCATTATTCAAAACTTAAAGATTTATGCCAATTTACTTACTACAAAATGCGTAGCCAATTTACGCACTGGCCCTTACTTAAGATTGTATTATTTACGCTACGTTAATCTCAGTGAGGAGATGTTGATTAATTGAACGGTACCTGCAAGGAGTTGAACCATGGGCTGGATGATAACGTCTTTAAACACCTTTCAAAAGGGGCTGCCATTATCTAATGCCCTAACCCTTGGCAAGGCCAGTTTAATGGCTGCCGGTATTGCATTGAGTTCTGTTTTAGGTACTGGTTTTGTCCTGGCGAGCGATGGTGAAGACGCACCTGAATCTGTGAGTTCACGATTCACCTGCGAGATTCAGGATGGTGAATATACTGTCATGTATCGTCCTAAGAGTGAGCCAGGACAAGCATACCCATGGGCTGTACCTACAGAAATGGGCGGTGGTTGGACACCTGAGCGGCGTTGCGAAACCATCAGCACCCGGTTAGAAGAATATCGTCCCGATGGTCTTGTTGAACTACGTACTGACGTTGAAAATGGCTACAACACGGTTTGCGCTACGACGGAAGAGAATCTAGATATTTGCCAGATTGTGTTTACAGTTCCCCCTGGACAAGATCCGATAGCCACGCGTGATGCAGTCTTTTCAAATATTACGCTGGCTGATGCAGGTACAGACACTAACGCAGTCAATACCTTTGTTGATGGCGTCACACTGCCAGACATTACATCAGAAACTGAGACGCTCAATAATGAGATTTTAGGCACAGTGAGTGAGATTTTAGGGGGGCGCTCTATCCGTCGTCGCTCCAATGGCATATATCTAAAGCCATACTTAGATCCGTCAGATGGTGGAACGGGGGTATATCTCAATCAAACTGGTCGCCCTTTAAACCCTGATAATTTCCGTTAGTTACTGGCTCACCTTGCGTTCTCAGACGTCAGACTATTTATAAAAACGCCCAAACGCCTTACTGCAATTAGTAGGGCGTTTGGTTTAAGTATTGAGATCAGCCACACACTCATTACAGAGGAGGCAACAACTGATCGCTCCACAGTTCTTTTGCCTGTAACCATTCTTTGTTAAATATTTTGGACTGATAGCGAGCGCCACTATCACACAAAACTGTAACAATTGTATGGCCGGGGCCCATGTGTTTGGCGAGGGCAAAAGCGGCTCCTACGTTAATACCCACAGACCCACCCATATAGAGGCCATCTTTGTAGAGGAGCTGATACACTACGCGCAATGCTTCAGGATCATCAATACGGATGGCGTCATCGGTAGGGGCTCCAGCCATGTTCCCGGTCACGCGACCATTACCGATACCCTCCGTAATGGAATTGCCTTCAGACTTGATTTCCCCCGTTTTAACATAGCTGTATAGACCACTGCCCATGGGATCAGCGACAACACATTTCACGTCAGGGTTCTTTTCTTTCAAAAACATGGCCGTACCAGCATAGGTGCCACCGGTTCCTGTTGCGGCTACCCAAGCATTGATCGTGCCATCGGTCTGCTGCCAAATTTCTGGCCCCGTAGTTTCGTAATGAGCCTGACGATTAGCCAGATTTTCAAACTGATTGGCCCAGATAGCATTCTCCATTTCGTCTGCCAATCGCCCAGATATTTTGACGTAGTTGTTGGGGTCTCGATAAGGAACAGCGGGAACTGTACGCACCTCTGCTCCTAGAGTACGCAGTAGGTCAATTTTCTCTTTAGACTGAGTTTCTGGAATGACAATGACACATTTATAACCTTTGGCATTACAAATATGGGTGAGGCCAATGCCAGTATTACCAGCGGTGCCTTCAACAACGGTTCCACCGGGTTTCAATAATCCCTTTTTTTCGGCATCTTCGATGATAAAGAGAGCTGCCCGGTCTTTGACTGAGCCACCTGGATTGAGAAATTCAGCTTTACCTAGGATTTCACAGCCAGTTTCGTCAGAGAAGCTATTTAGCCGAATCAGCGGGGTGTTGCCAACGGTGCCAACAAAACCTTGCTTGATATCCATAGGAGCCTTTATGCCGTAAACGTCGGGTGTGCAATCTTTTTATCGTAATGGGGAATGGCACATGGGGAGCGATGGCGGAAAGAGAAAACATAACGTTTTATGACCAAAGGCTCTTATCCATTAAAAAAGGATGCCTCACTGAGACACCCTTTGAGTTCTAGCAGGGCTGTATGACCCGCTTATTTGTTGGGCTGAGGCGTCATGCGCAAATAGGGCTTGACCTCGGTGACGCCTTTGGGGAACTTCTGTTTAGCATCTTCAGTGGAGATAGATGGTACGACGACACAGTCGCCACCATCTTGCCAGTTAGCAGGTGTGGCAACCTTATGATAATCAGTCAGCTGCAGTGAGTCGATGACCCGTAGAATCTCGTCAAAGTTACGACCAGTGGCAGCTGGATATGTAATGGTTAGACGTAGTTTTTTGTTGGGATCGATCACGAATACAGACCGTACAGTCAATGTGCTACCAGTACTGGAGTTGGGGTGGATCATTCCGTACAGTTCGGCCACCTTCTTGTCTTCATCAGCCAGGATGGGGTAATCAACCGTGGTGCTCTGAGTTTCGTTGATGTCACCAATCCAACCGTTGTGGGACTCTACACCATCAACACTGAGGGCAATAGTCTTTACATTACGCTTGTCAAACTCAGCCCGATACTTAGCTACGGTGCCCAACTCAGTTGTACAAACGGGCGTATAGTCGGCAGGATGGGAGAAAAGGACAACCCAGCTATCGCCAGCCCACTCGTAAAAATTGATATCTCCAGCGGAAGATTTCTGGGTAAAATCTGGGACCTGATCGCCTAGTTGAAGAGCCATAACATCGAATTTCCTAATGTTTCCTTACAATCAAATGCCTGCAGTGAGGCCCGACAATGGGCGACTTGAGCAGAGCATGTCATAAACTCCGGTATTCCGGTCGGAGTTTAGATGATTAAAAATCATCTTATCGTGAAAGGACTAAAATGGTATCAACTGCTGCAGTTGTCTACGGGAAAATCTGTATATTTTTTAACCTTGCTATAGTCAACGATGGGGCTGTAGGTGTAGAACTACCAAGGTGTCTGCCGTCTGGATATGCCCAGCAGTCAGATGCTGATTAATGTCAGGAATTGATATGAGTACGGGTAATACTGTGACAAAAGCTATGCGAGCATCTGTTCTAGTTGTCTGTTGCCCTCAATTTTTGAGTTAAGACGTTGATGGTGCTGTGTATAGTGAATTTGCTGCACTGACAATGGTCAAGTGCTCAAGGATAAGGTTAGTATTGCCCAGGGTTGGAGAGTAGACGTAATAAGAGAACCCAATTCCGATTAAGCTTAGGAACTGTAGCATCAAAGGAAAATCCATGGCAGAGGCAGCTAAACGAGTCCTGTTAGTAGATGATGAACCCGGTTTGCGTGAGGCGGTTCAAGCCTATTTAGAGGACAGTAACTTTCAGGTTCGTACAGCGAGCAATGCCAGTGAGGGCCTGGAATTATTGCAACAGGAAACACCGGATGTGTTGATCTCAGACATTATGATGCCTGAGGTCAATGGCTATGAGTTTCTGAAGCAGGTTCGTGAAGACCCTCGCTATAAGTCACTGCCAGTGATTTTTTTGACGGCTCGCGGAATGACCAGCGATCGCATCCAGGGATATAACGCTGGCTGTGATGCTTACCTCTCTAAACCGTTTGACCCGGAAGAGCTGGTGGCCATGGTTAGCAACCTGATCGAACGTCAAGCTGCACGTACCCCAGAATCTGGCGCTGTGCCTGATATTGCTGCGATGGCTCGACAGATTGAGGAAATTAAGGCGCTACTCACCCAGAGAGGGACGATCCCCCAGAAAACCTCCCCGATTCGCATTGATTTAACCCCTCGCGAACAGGATGTTTTAAACCTGGTAGCCGAAGGGTTAATGAACAAAGAAATTGCCAGTCGCTTGGGCACGACCGTTCGTAACGTTGAAAAATATGTCAGTCGCTTATTTGGCAAGACAGGTACCAACAGTCGAACGGAGTTGGTCAGGTTTGCTTTGGAACATGGCTTGGTGACCACCTAATCAAATAAATCTAATGGGAACGGCCCATAGGTGCCGTTGACTAGATCGTATTTGGGCTCGCTGGCATGGAAGGAAACCAGCACACCACGATTGGGGCCTACATAGTCATCCAGATACCATGCCCCTTTGAGGGTATTAAATTTCAAATAAACGGCCCCTTCTCGTTCGGGCAGCTCCAGGTTAATGGGGCGGCATAGGCGTTTGACATAGGCCTCAGTGGCAGCTTTGCCTGCAGCTAGGGTGTCTGTACAAATGCCCAGAGTTTCGTAGTCGGCCAAGTCACTAAACCATAGCAAGGCATCGATCAGCTCACGTTTTTGGGTTTTAGAAAGCGTTGGGGGCGCTGCTAAACAGCTAAATTGCGTTAACTGCTGGCGAACTTTTTTGATGTTAGTGGTTGACGGAGTAAGGTTTGGCATAGCGTCTGAGTAAGTATGGTTCGCTATGATTTCGTGCTGATAGAGGTCGCTATTAGGCGTGTTGATGGGCTCACTAAATCATGTCGCCGTAAAGCATGAATTCACGGCGCGTTGATTATTATGCCATTGAGCCTACGTCTATGACACTTACCTGCGATCGCAGTCAGGAACAGGCACGTTACAATCTGCGGGTTAAAGATATGCCCACAGAACAGCGTCCCCGCGAACGATTAATGGCTTTCGGAGCCAAGAACTTAACCTCGGCTGAGCTGCTGGCTATTTTATTGGGTACGGGGGTTAGTCGTGGACATAAGCTGTCGGCAGTCAATTTGGGGCAATACATTCTGAATGAACTCGCCCAGGATGGCATATCGGCCCTCGATGCCTTACGCCGGGTAACCGCAGCAGAGTTAATGGCCGTGCCAGGTATTGGAGAAGCTAAAGCAGCCACCATTCTGGCAGCCTTAGAACTGGGTAAACGCGTGTTAAAAAACCGCCCAGCAGAGCGAACACTGGTGGATGATCCCGCCGTCGCGGCGGCGGCCCTGAGTCAAGATTTAATGTGGCAGGTCCAGGAGAAATTTGCGATCGCGCTACTTGACATCAAACATCGGCTACTGGGTACAAAAATTATTTCCCTGGGTACCGCCACCGAAACCCTAGCCCACCCGAGAGAAATTTTTCGCGAAGTGATCAAACAAGGCGCGACTCGGGTGATCGTCGCCCATAATCATCCCTCCGGCATACTTGATCCGAGCGAGGCTGACTTAAATCTGACACGTCAGCTTTTGGAAGGAGCTAATATCTTAGGCATTCCTCTTTTGGACCATTTAATTTTAGGTAACGGAGATTTTGTCAGCTTACGCCAGACAACGGCACTGTGGAACGGAGAGAACGAAGCTGTTTAAGGTCACAGCAGGTTAAAGACAACTTTCTAACGTAAAGCTAACTTGAGTCAGTTGGTTAACATCCACAAAGCACAATGCAACAAATATTTATGAATGATTATTTAAGTGTGTTATTCAAAATGCTGCTTCACATTCAATGATAAGTTTGAACCTGTGTAGGATACGCATGCTATCAGTCACAACACTTTATTGAAGTGATCAATGGACTCTAGCTTAATTCTTTCTAATGCTTTAAGCACACCTGTCTTGTTCTCCTCTACAGGCTTGACAGCCATATTGCACCAGTTAGATTTAGCGATTCCACCACCGATCCCTCAATTAGTCTCTTTTTCTTCACACTTAATCCGTACCGCAAAAGTAGAGCATTCAACCCATCACAGTTCGTTAAAAGTAAGGGCTTCCTTAAGCTTAATTACAGCTGTATTCGCCATTGTTGTAGTCTCTATTTATTCTTTCTTTAGTTTGTGGCTACAGCTGAATCTCTACAACACCGCAGCCATTGTTATGGCTGATGGTTTGTTCGGTGCGGTAACGTTTGTAACGGTTCTCGTCTTTCTCTCTCAGGTAAATGTTGACTTTGGAAAACTTGTGATTGCTTCCTTTGCGCTGAGGGATCACTAGCTACCCTTGCGGGCCTTTTGTCTGTAAGAGTCTTTGCCAACCAACTTCATGGGTAGAGTGCTCAAAGCCAATTAACATTTTCATCTCATCAACACTTCTATTGCAGTTAACTCAAAACGTTTGGGGTTAGATATCAAACATGACATTCTCTCCATCTGTCCTATTACCCACTTTCAATTTCAATAATCTCCGGGGAGACGTATTTGGTGGTATCACAGCAGCGATTGTTGCCCTACCCCTGGCTTTAGCATTTGGCGTTGCCTCAGGAGCTGGCCCCATTGCCGGACTATACGGGGCCATGTTCGTTGGCTTTTTAGCCGCCCTGTTTGGTGGCACTCCCTCCCAGGTCTCAGGCCCCACGGGCCCCATGACCGTAGTGATGGCATCCACGTTTGCCGCCCTAACAGCTAAGTATCCAGAAACCGGTTTTGCCATGGCCTTTACTGTGGTCATGCTGGGTGGGGTATTCCAAATCATCATGGGGCTGTTGCGGTTGGGTAAATACATTACCTTAATGCCCTACACCGTCATTTCTGGCTTTATGTCAGGTGTGGGAGTCATTATTATTCTGATTCAGGTTGGCCCCCTGTTAGGGCACGTGGGCAAAGGGGGGGTCGTTGATTCAATACTTCTGTACCCAATCGTTTTTAGTCACATTAATCCCATCGCGGCGGGGTTAGGCTTGCTCACACTGTTGATTGTGTTTGCTGCACCGCCCAAGCTAAATCGCATTTTGCCAGCTCCCTTAATTGCGTTGATTCTATGCACTGTCATATCGGTTAAATTCTTTCCCAATAGCGACATCCCTCGTATTGGCGATATTCCCTCGGGCTTACCTAGCCTGCAGATGCCCTACTTTTCTTGGGGAGCCCTTAAAGACATGCTGGGATACAGTTTGATGTTGGCCATGCTAGGGGCATTAGACTCGCTACTGACATCATTGGTGGCCGACAGTATTACCCGTACCCAGCACAATTCTGACCGTGAGTTGATTGGTCAAGGCATTGGTAATTGTATGGCAGGTTTGTTTGGTGGGTTACCTGGGGCAGGCGCTACCATGCGCACCGTAATTAATGTGCAGACCGGTGGCAAAACCAATCTTTCTGGCATGATTCATGCCCTGGTATTGGCGGTGATTGTGCTCAAGGCTGGTTCCCTGACTGAGCCTATTCCCCATGCCGTACTGGCAGGAATTTTAATTAAGGTCGGTATCGATATTATTGACTGGGGCTTTTTGAAGCGGGCCCATCGTCTATCGACTAAAGGGGCAGGCTTAATGTACTTAGTCATGGGTCTGACTGTATTTGTAGACTTAATTACGGCTGTGGCTGTCGGTGTATTTTTGGCCAACCTACTCACCATCCAAGCGATTACCGATATTCAGGTCAAAGACATGAAGGCTGTGACCCAAGGGGAAAATGAAAACTGGCTTACGCCCGAAGAACGTTCGTTGCTCAAAGCCGCTAAGGGTAGAATTTTAATGTTTCACCTTAGTGGACCCATGAGCTTTGGCGCAGCCAAGTCTATTTCTCGACGCATGGCGATTGTTGAAAATTATGAGGTCTTGATTCTGGATTTAACGACTGTGCCTAGATTAGGGGTGACAGCCTTGTTAGCCATTGAAACGATGATTAAAGATGCTCTAGCGAAACGACGAGATGTGTTTCTCGTCGGTGCTCAAGGCCAAGTTAAATCAAGGCTTGAAAAGTTAGAAATTCTGCACAAGCTATCCCCTAACCATCAGGTTCCAGAGCGCATTATTGCCTTAGAACGCTCTATGGATATCATTCATGAGTATGCGCCTCCCGCAGAAGTTTAATCGGTGACACGTTGCTTCCATAGCTCATTCTTATAGCGCATCATTACCATGCATGTTGCTCATGTTAAGGCGCTGTCTCTTACGCAAATTCCAGAATTTTAGATAACTATGGGTATGTGTATCTATAGTTATCTATTTTTATCTATGTCGTCAGGGTGACCTTTTGTGTGGTGACTGTTGGTTAGAGACCTGCGCTGATGTACAGCCCTAAGCAGACGTTAATTGATACGTTTATTGCCTATCTTCAATCCACCTATCAATCCGTTTTTGGTGGTGGGCGGCCCAGCTATGGGGATTTTCTAGGCGTGATCGCTAGCAAAACCCTGGAAACGATTGCTAAAAGTGATGCGCTTTATCACGACTTAGAGCACACAATATTAGTGGCCACGGTAGGCCAGGAAATTTTGCAAGCCAAACGCGTTTGTGATGGTCTTGCCAGTGTGACTTCAGAGGATTGGTTGAATTTTATAGCAGCCCTTCTATGTCACGATATTGGCTACTGCAGAGGGGTTTGCCGTCAGGATGATTGTGATCTGGGTCGCCATTACACCGGCATCGATGGGGAGTTTATTTTCTTACCATTCGGGGCGACGGATGCAGCGTTAAGCCGATATCATGTGGATCGCAGTCTATGCTTTGTTCAAGAACAGTTTCAGGATGAGCCTCTCATTGACATAGCTACTGTTCAACACATTATCGACCGAACTCGCTTTCCTATATCAGACGGGGAACGTGTTTCAACTATTCAAGAGTTAGCAGACCTGGGACGCTCGGCAGATTTGATTGGGCAGTTTAGCGATCGCAATTATCTACAAAAGCTACCGGCCCTGTTTTATGAGTTTGAGCAAAACGGCACCAATGATAGCTTTGGGTACCGACAGATAAAGGATGTTCGCTTGGGCTTAACAGAGTTTTACTGGAACTCTGTGCATATATATGTAAAAGACGCCCTCTCATATCTCAATCACACATCTACAGGTCAGCAAATCGTGATGGAACTTCATGCTAATTTATCGACTGATCAGCCTCGTCTGTGCGCATAAATGAGCCCATTAAGCCAATGCACCAAGCCTGTTGCTCCCCTGTCAACCAACCGATACATCTAATCTGCTTGGCTCATGTATACAGACCTTAACTAATTTTTAGTGATCGTATCTCACAACATTCGTATCCATATCGGCGGAAAGCACCTAAACTAGTTGCTGTTCTTACCTGAGAGACCAATGGCACCACGCGATGCAACTAAAACGGCAGCTACTTCTGAGGCAGTAGATCCCGCTCCAGCTAACGAAACTACCCCTGCTAAGACAGACGACTCCAATAATGCTGCGCCTGCTGCAGATACTGCCAACTTGGATACCATCTTCAGCGCCCTCAAAACGTTGATGACTACAGTAGATAAGTTGCAAAAATCACGTCAGGAAGTCGGTGACATTAAATCTTTAATTGTGCGGATGTTAGATGGAGAGCTACTGTCAGGTGAAGAGCTTGAACAATTAAAAAAAGGAGTTAGTGGGCTTTCTAAATTAGTAAAAATTTATAGCGATTATCAAACCGCCCTCGAAAAAGCTCAACCTGCCAGAGAGATTTTGGACACCGTTCTAAAGTAGTCCATCAACTGAGCTCGCTGTGGGTGTGCCATTGCTGGATAGTTGTGCTCACCCACGCTGCAAATACAGACCCCGTTTACTTGCCACGTCAGTTTCTTCCCATTGCAACCCCATCAATGTTCCATGAGGTACAACATTTTCATAAGGGGTTAGGGGCAATCTAGCCAACTCCAAGAGCATTCAAGTAACAACAGCACAGACCCTCTTCAATCGTGTCTATGCTCCAGACAACAGCATCTTGCCGCACCATTGCTACCAGCATTCAAGGTGTTTGTTTATCGTGTTCCACCGCTCAGACGTCTACCAGGGACACCGGGTGGAGCCGTCGGTTCAAAAGAGCGTTCTAACGAGAATTCATTGCAACTCAGCTCAGCCCCTCTATGCATCGATAGTGCAACGGCATCTGCCATCAATAAATTAGGTATCACAACCGTGCCCAGTATAAGTTTGCATAAAAGACCACCTATGGTCAGATTCATAAATAAAAGATGAGATGTCACTGCAGCGCTACAAGGTAGCCCTAGGGACCCATCTTTCAGAAATAGAAACTTACGCCAAATTCGTTACAAAACTTAAGTGCATATACGGATGAGGCTGTACAAAAAGCAAGGTCACAGATCCAAATAAGGTCTCAGAGAATGCAGGGCAAAGGCATCAGACAGTGGGTATTGATGAGTGAGGCTCAGACTGTTCTTTAGTCAATAACGTGTCTGACGCCGTACCTTAACGACTGAGGGCCACCATTGCTTGGGTAATGCGCCTCAGTTCTGCAGGCAGAATAATGAACGGTGGCATTGTATATATCAGCCTACCAAAGGGCCTTAGCCACACGCCTTGATCAACAATCTGAGTCTGCATTGTAGCCATCTCAACTGGTTGATGTAGTTCAACTACACCAATGGCACCTAGCACGCGCACGTCTTTGACTAAGGATGACTCACGACAGGGCTCCAGTTCCGTTTTGAGCTGTGTCTCAATGGCTTGAATTTTAGCTTGCCAATCATCGCTTTCTAAAATAGCAATGCTTTCTAACGCCACGGCACAGGCTAGAGGATTGGCCATAAACGTTGGGCCGTGCATAAATACTCCGGCTTCCCCATGGGAAAACACTTGACTAATCTTGGCTGTTGTCAATGTAGCGGCCAGAGACATAAACCCACCGGACAACGCTTTGCCGATGCAGAGAATATCGGGAGCAATACCGGCATGTTCACAGGCAAAGAGCTTACCGGTGCGGCCAAACCCCGTCGCAATCTCATCGAGAATTAATAGGACATTGTAGCGATCGCACAGTTCCCTCACTCGACGGACATAGTCAGGGCTATAAAACCACATGCCCCCTGCCCCCTGTACCACTGGCTCAAAAATAGCCGCCGCTATTTGGTCATGATTAGCTATTAAATGTTGTTCAAAACTAGCCACATCACTATCGTTCCACACCCCCCAAAACGGAATCTGTGGCTTATCGGCAAAATACTGCTGTCGCAAAACCTGATTAAACAAGTGGTGCATCCCATTGACCGGATCGCACACCGACATCGCATCAAAGGTATCGCCATGGTAGCCTCCTCGTATGGTCAAGAAACGATGTTTCTGAGGCTTTCCCAGGTTGTACCAATACTGAATCGCCATTTTCATGGCCACTTCCACAGAAACCGAACCAGAATCGCAGAAGAATACCTGTTGTAGAGGCTCAGGAGTAATGTCTACCAACCGCTGGGCTAACTGCACCGCAGGCTGATGAGTCAGACCCCCAAACATTACATGAGACATACAATCCATCTGTTCGCGAGCTGCCCGATTCAGTCGGGGATGGTTATATCCATGAATACAGGTCCACCAGGAAGACATACCATCCACCAGGATGCGACCATCTTCTAACTCAAGATAGACACCTTGCGCCGACTTAATCGGGAAAATCGGTAGGTTATTAGGCATGGCAGCATAAGGATGCCACACATGTTGGCGATCAATCGCAAGGAGTTGATCGATAGGTAAGGGCTTCATGCTGTGAGGAGATGAGTGAAGACTCTAGAGAGGGGGCACCACTGAGGCGATTGGCCATTACTCAACAGTGATTGTAATTTTCTCTGAGATCACCGGATGATCATGGGGAACGTGGCTATAGTTACCCAACACCAGCTGCAGTGTGTGAGTCCCGGTCGTCAGACTTAGCTCAGTTTCGGTTTGACCTGCACCGTAATGGAGAACTTGCTCAGACCCCTGCAATGGCTCGGTCAACGACGGTAGTTCATCAACATCAACCATTAAATGATGGTGACCAGTGTTGGGGCGGTCTATGCCAGCAGGTGCAATCCCCATTCCCGATAGGCCAAACCGTACCAACAATGGTGAGCCCACTGTTGCACCATCACTGGGTGAAATAATATAGGCTGTTGCTGATTCCGGTGCTGCTGAAAGGTCCGCAGCATAGACAGGTGAGACTACCAGACTCAGCAAACAAATGAAACACAGAACCATCGTTACAAGACGACGTTGCATAGAAGTCACCATCAATAACACACTCCAAAACAGACTTTATCTATGGTAATCCGTTGCGTTACCACAGCGGTCATATCTCTAACTGTCACAGTAAAGATAAACGATTTTTCAGTAGTTTTAGGGCTTATTTTATAGTCCACCCACAAAAAGTGTCCTCTGCCTTTACGCGCTGCTGGGTCGGCAAAGATACAACAGGACCATGCAAGCGAGGTTCAGTCATCTCTGGTTCCAAACACCCATGGAAACTAGCCCTGTCTGCTATAAAACGTTTCGAGATTTCGAGGAATTCAACCATGATGTTCAATCGTATTCTTTACACGCTGGGGCTAACAGCTGCTGTTCTTGCTGCAGCTCCCCTAACCGCATCCGCCCAAACACCTGGCGACTATAACTATGTTGGCATCGGTGGTAGTGACGAAGGATTTGTTGTTAACGGTAAACTCTCTCTCTCTGAGAACCTATCTGTTCGTCCCGCCGTTAGCACTGATTTTGACTTTGATGGTGATGCAGACGTGGCCTATGTACTGCCTATCACCTATGATTTCACATCCCTTGATCCTAACGGTCGTCTCAATCCCTTCCTGGGTGCTGGCATTAACGGTGAGATAGGTGATGACAGCTCTGTTGAAGCTGCCGTAACAGGTGGTGCCGATTATCGTTTTAACGACCAGTGGTTAGTCAATGGTTCTGTTGTCTGGTCTCCCTTCAACAATGGTAGTGACGATGTAGACTTCATCGCTGGTATTGGTTATAGCTTTTAAGCATCGACCTTTGTTGTAACCAATGCTTGTTTAAAACGCTCTCCAAATCGACCCCGCTCATAGCGGGGTCTTTTTTCTGGCATTGTTTTGTTCTCCAAACCCTTTTTACGACAATTAAAACTGTTCTAGCTCTGCAATCTCAGAACTGTTAGGAATCTCCGTTATGTTAACAAACTCAACAAATGCTTCATTTAAGGCGGCATATCCTTGGGCATTAAGATGTAGTTCATCCTTCCGATAATCATCAGGCATCAGACCTTGTTCATCAGCGATTGCTGAAAATCCATCAAAGACAAATACACGATCATCCTGTAATGAATCAATGTACCCATTCACCTCGTAAATAGCCTGGGCCACATCATCAGACCAAACAGGTTGACGAATGAGAGGGACCTCTCCAACAGGCAAAATAGTACTTACAATTACCGTCGCACCTAAGGCCTTGGCATCCTCCACCATTTGACGAATATTAGAACGACAAAGATCGATGATGACATTCCGCTCTTCTGGCATGAGAGGAATAGCTTTAAGGTCATTCACGCCCACTTGAATAACCACAATATCTGGCTCTAAATTGCCCAGATGAAAATCAAAGCGTTGACTCGTTTGGGCAGAGGTTTGACCACCTACACCGCGATTATAAAACTCATACCCTTGAAGCTTAGGTGCAGGCCAGTCGGCAGCTCGAGAATCGCCAAAAATAATAATTCGTTGAGTATCGCCCTTTTCTTTGAGTTTAAGATCTGGGTTATAGTAGCTCAATCCTAACGGGTCTAAACGAACCCGGTTGAGTTCGACATAGTATTTTCTAAGCTGGCCATAGAGTAAAAAATTAACCGCTACCGAAGCACCGATAATAGGTATCCCCAAGTACAGCAGTAATGAGCTAACCTTGAACGATTTCATAAGGCCGTTCGAAGTATAAATTCGAGTTGAAAGGGCACTGTAATAATTTTTGAAGACTAGAATTCCAACCCAATTTGTTCCAAGATACGGGTGTGAAATAATGACGGATGCCCTGAATTAATTGTTTATCAGTATTTCCTAATAATTCACAACGCATCGGTCTCATCCGCAATTTTCACTATGTCATTCCCCATCTTTCATAGCCTGCACTCAAGAGCGTTACCAGAGCAGTTGTGCTTCGATTTAGCCTCACCGTTGGCATCTTCTATTGTCTATTAGCTATTCTGCCAGGCTTCTCGTCCTAGGCCTGTTAAGGGGCCTAGGTGAACGATTCTATGAAGGGACCTATCTCTAACGCTTTACGCATATCAAAATCGGTCAGATCCCATGGAGGGAGTTCACCTAGAAATCTTATCTTCGTATTCTCCTAACTTATCTGACGATCGCTATAAATGGTAACGAAGTGAGAATCATAATAAAAAAATCCCTGGGAGCGCCCCAGGGATTTTTTGAAGACTATCATGCTGGTTTATGGGCAAGACAATAACGGTCTATTTGTTCCTAAGAGGCGATAGCATTGGCCAGAACCTTTTTCTTCTGGTCTTTTCGGCCTGTTACATCATCTAATATACGTTCTAATTCCTTGGCCGCAGCATCTTCAGTAAAATGCTTCTGAGCATAGGCCTTAGCATTACGTCCCAAACGGTTACGTAACTCTTCGTCATTCCAAAGTAACGTAATAGCTTCTTTTAAGCTCTGGGAACAGCCTGGTTTTACTAACCAACCAGTCTCACCATGTTTAATGTAATCACCCATGCGATAACAATCACTGACGATAATAGGGCGACCCATGTGCATTGCCTCAATAACTGTTACGTGACCGGCTGCTGTCACATCAGGCTTATCTTGTAGCGCAATGACATTTATCCGACCTTCCTGGGCAATCTTATGGCAGTCTGCACGAGAGATGCCAAAAGGGGTTTCTACATTGCTTGGAATTGAAATTCCTTCCAACGCAGATGGGCCGGATGCTACGATAGTCGGAATGCTTAGCTCCTCAACTACCTTAAAGAAACAGGGGAAATCACGATGAGCTGAACCTAGTGAGGCAATAAATGGAGTCTCTGTTTCTTCAACATAGTCTCCTTCAATGCCTGCACAGGGAAAGGGAACGAACTCAAATCGATCTTTGGGTAGGCCTAACCACTTGCTATAAATGTCAATTTCTTGACGACTATGTACAATGAATCGATCTATTTGGCCCAAGCTAACTTGCGATAACCAACGACGAATAGGCCCAACTTTGTAATTGCCAACGTTGAAGGTCCAGGCAATAACAGGCTTTTTGGAAACTTTGAAGAACTTCTGTAAGCCAATAACTGTAGGTAGTTGAGGAAATAACGTAATAACACCGTCAGCATTACTATTAAGAGCAGATGCTGCATGCTTCCAGTGAATGACCCATTCTGGAAATGTAGTGACCTTAACCTCTCTATCGTGCCAGTTAGTGATGGGTTTAGATCGCATCATCAATTCAAAGTCGTACTTGTCCTGTGAGACAAGACGACTTAGCCACATCTTATTATCAATATGTTCTTGTTTAAAATAAGCAGCAATAACGGCCCACTTCATGATCAAATTGCCTCAGTGTTTACTCTCAATAACTAATGCGGAACTATATTGTTTGACCAGGATTAAAGCCTTTAAATTACCAATTTTGATTGGGGCAGATATGTAATTAATGTAAATTAAATTGTATAGCTAAATCTTTCCATGTCGTCCTTATATTTTACTTGTAAAAAGTTGATGTCATCAAGGCTAAAGTAATTTCTCCAGTCTTTGTACTTGCGTTTAGATTTATTTGAATGGGGCAACGTGACTGAAATTCCAACTTTTTGACAAATATGATCCCAGTCTGCACTGATATCCTCTAACCGACCAACATAATCAACAATAAGATTTTCACCTGTTTCGTCAGCAAGCTGATGAAACTGAGACATTGTTCCATAAGATTGCCAGCACTTCTCTGAATGAATAAATTCAGAGACTGAATTGCTTTTAAGACAAGCTACTACCCCAGGCCACCTAAACGCATCATATAGTTTGGGCAGTTGAGTTAATGCAGGAGGAATGGAACTAACCTGATCTAATGCATACATTAGTTTAATTGCAGGTCCTCTGTAACCTCCCAAGTAGTAAGTCTTAAGGTATTCATAAAAGGACACCATTCGATCAATAGGATGTCTAACGACTGAGAAGGTAAAATATTCTTCCCAAGTTTGATGGCCAATTAACCCTTTGATTTCAGAAGCAGAAGAGTGCTTGTAGATTCCAAACTTTTTTTCGTAGGCCTTTTGTAGCGTTTCTCCGTATTTGGTGCTACCTAAAATAACATCATCCCACTGCATTTCTTGGTCAAGAGCTCGTTCAATACTGGTGCCACCACATTTGTGTAAATGAACGAATACAAATTTTTTACTATTAGAAATAAAGGTCATTCTGAGAACCTAATTAAAAATATTTACTCTATGTACAGTTTTTTTTTACTAGTTAATTCTTTTAGGTTGTGAGTGATTTAGATTGAAAAAAAAATCGTTTAAAAAATTTAGAAACTTTGAGTCGAACTTTAGCAATAGTCATAGCCGCTTGCTCTAGCAGGATATAAAAACTGGGAATAAAGTGTAGAAAATAAGCCGCTACCATAGTGACTATTGTTTTTCTAGGTTCTTCAAACAAAATTCTTAAGTCTGTTTTTAGGGACTTGTGTAACCACTCGACGGCAAGTTTGCCATCTCTCATACTGACTGATCGTCGAGCAATGTATCTTTGAAAATAGGCTTTAGCGAGACTCACAACGTCAGCAGAAAATATCTCTGGATATTTTTCATGGTACATATTAATGATTTTCTCTAAATAATCGTACTGGCTAATAACGCTAGCAGAGAGTCCACCAGGATTAACACGATAGAGAGTCAAGAGTTCTGGTATGCCCTCACATTCCCATTTGGTTTCTACGGCGATTCTTAGCCAACACTCAACATCTTCCGCTCTTTTAAAGTCTTCATTAAAGTAGAAATTCTCTTCTGTTCCGTGGCGACTATCTTTAAACTCAATATCTTTAAAGACTTCCCTTTTAAAGACTGGTGATGAGCCGTTTCCAATTGGATTGCGGCGAAGAACATAAACAGGTGTAATATTCTTGATTTTTGTAGGAACTTGCTTCAGCCCTAGTGAATTATCCTGTTCATCAATTAACTCAGAATAACTAAAGCTGATGCCAAGTGCAGGATTTTGCTCTAAATGGTTTACGTGCTTCTCAATCTTATCTTGAGTCCACAAATCATCTGCATCAACTAACGCAATATAATCACCAGTCGAGTTTCTAATGCCTGTGTTGCGAGCACCAGCTAGACCTCTATTAGCTTGATGAATGATTTTTATCCTTGGGTCATCAAACTGTCGACAGATCTCGATGCTTTTATCATCGGGTTTGGTTCCATCATCAACAATGATAATCTCGAGTTCTTCGTAAGTTTGTTTTAGAACCGATTCTATCGTTCTCGCAACAAAATCTTCAGCCCCATAGACTGGGATTATAACAGACACCAGCTTTGTACTCATTAAAAGTCTCCCATGTTTGAAGAGGCCAATTATCTAGCTAATTTATACATGTAACAAGAGTGGCTTCAGGTGAAAGGAATAATTGAAATCATTCCTTTCATATAGCCTCTGAGTAAATCAAGATAAGATTTAGAATTCACCTTAAATGCATCTTTAAATTTCAGTGTAACAATCCCCTATCTTTAAAAGAAGTATTATGTAAGCTCTTCAAGGAAATAACATTTTTGCAGTGGTATTTATGTTTCTGATTAATTTGTTCGCTTAGTAGATCCGTGAATGCCAAGGGGAATAGTTCAGATGATTATGGTAAACGACCAGACACTTCGGGTTCTAGCTCGTATATTCTTTCATAAGTCGTTTCAGCCTTTTGGTTGGACCATGTTGATAAAATCTGTATTGAGGAGAGTGATGCCCAAACATATAGTATCCATGAGTCTCGAATAAAGAGATTACTCTCAGTCATATTACTAAGTGTTAGGAACACTAAGACGATAACTGGACAGATAGCATAAGACTGTTTGGTAAGCCTGACTAAGTGCACAGACTTAATGGTGGTCAAGAAAAAGCCAGTAAAAAAGATGATGGCTCCAATCCAGCCTACTGACAGTAAAATTTCAAGAAAACCATTGTGGGCATTGGGAGCAGGCCAGCCTACTAATTGTCGCAAGAGATCTGCAGGTCCTCCTGCAGGTCCCCAAAACCCCTCGTAGCCATATCCCAGCAGGGGTCTCTGTGAAATCATGTGCCAAACTGCTGGCCATAATTCATCTCGTCCAGATAAATCAGTGCCTTTGCCAAATACGCTAAGTAAAGCGTCAGCATTTGCCTGAATGTAGATAGATGTAGAGCCAGCAACTAAAATAATTGTGCTAATAGCAATAACCATGTAGCGGTAGTTGAGTTTTAAGGCATTACATATAAAAAAGGTTAATGCCATGGTTACTGATGCTAACAGGGCGGTAGTTGACTTAGATGCGATCACCATAAAGGCAGCAAGAATGAGCGCAAACTTAATCAGCTGATTCCATTTGCCTCTAAAGACATGAATATATTGAGTCGTTAGCAAAAATATTGTGGTTAGGGCCATTTGAGCACCTAACTTGTTTTTGTGGGTGTATACACCTCGCCAAGCCCCTGTATGTGGAGGAAGGTGCATAACGCCATACTTAGGAATCAATACTGCAAATAAGAAGCACACTACTGCATTGATTCCAAGGGCAATTGCTAAGAAACGAATCTGCTGCTTAAAATTAAAACTGAGTGAGAAGAACGTGGAAAATGCAGTCGCGCCTATAAATAAAATGCTTCGACGTGAAGAGAGATTTGGTCGAGCTGACCACTCAGGTGAAATGAAAATAAGTATTAGGAATGCTATTAGTAATAGAGATTGTGGGCTAGATTTTAAGCGATTTAATATTAGCTTCCAGCGAAGTAATAACCCTATGATGGCAATCATGTATAGCATCATACTGATGGCTGGTAGTAGGAAGTTACTATTAGCTTCACTGACATCAACAAGCTGACCTGCGCCACCGCCAGTGATCAAGTTAATAGGATTGCCCAAAAAGAACCATAGTCCGAAGCAAACAAAAATATATTCAATGACTCTTGGAATTCTTAACATACTGCTACCTATGAACCAAAATTAACCATATTTTTGAAAGGCCTTTAATGATAGAAAAACTTCTATTAAAATAGCATTTAATAACATTATTTAAATGCTTAATTTGAACATGTTAAATGTTACGAGTTTGAAGTAAATGATTATGGCCAGGGCGATTAATTTAGGACTTCTGTAGAGATTTTTCCAGTTACTAATAAGTGCACGATTAATGAAAGACACTCCTAAAACAGCTGGCATGTCCAAACGCAAAGTTTGACGAGCTAAATATTGTAGCTGAGCAGCTTGAGCAGCATCATAGTGCTGCTCAACCAAATTAGGTGCTTTATGACGTGCTTTCTTCATTAATATTACCCAGCCTTCCTCCATTTTCTTCAATGTTGAAGATAAACCGGAAGAATGTAAGCGATACTGAACTAATACTTTATCAATGCCTTCAATGCGCCATACATTCTGGATGGCTAGCCTAAAAAGAAGATCAATATCTTCGTTGTATTGCATTGATTCATCAAATCCATTTAGCTCTTCAAAAACTGATTTGCGAATTACAAGATTGGATGTTGTGACAGTTGGGTTAGTATAGAAAAGTTCATGGGGTTGAACTGTTTCAACAATATTATCTGTTAGCTTATCTGTGCTTTTACCATCGGATTCTATTAGCTCAACTCTTGAGAAACTGACACCGACTTGTGGATTCGCTTCCATATATTCAGTATGAGTCAAGAGCTTATCTTTTGACCAAAGATCGTCTGAGTCTAAAAAAGCAATTAACTCGCCTTTTGCAAGTTTGGCACCTAAGTTTCTGGCGACGGAAACGCCACCGTTTTCTTTAGAAATGAGACGAATACGACTGTCTTTTTGGCAATAGTGATTGGTCACTTCGGCTGTATTATCTTTAGACCCATCATTAATTACTAACAGCTCCCAATTTTTATAGGATTGATCTATGACTGATTGGATGACCTCTGGGAGATAGGTCGCTGCGTTATAGGCTGGAATAACAATAGAAACTAATAAATTTGAATTCATAATAGTACGTCGAAATAATTCATCAAAACCTAAAATGAGTTAACAGAGATTAAGAAGCTGAAAAAATCCCTTTGCCAGAAAATACAGATTTGGATGCTAGAACCGTAAATATAGGCAGTAGTAAAATATGAATCCCTAGTACGACAGTTGCCACTGTGACAATATCAAACTGAGCTGCGATTACGATGGCAGCGGTAAATATGACTGTAAAAAAGATGTTCCACTTTAAGCCATCCATGCCGCGATCAACGGTTAGGAGTAATTGTTCTGCAACTAGCGCGAATGGTCTAGGTAATGCAGATAAGCAAATTATGATTAACACCGGGATAGCCGGAATCCATTTTTCACTAAATACGATAGGGACGTAGATAGGGGCTAAGGAACTTTGTAATATAACGATTGGGAAGATAATAGCTGCACAAATTTTGATGCTCCTGACATAACTTTTTTTCAAGGAAGTCATGCTCTCTCGTGCCTCGCATAGGTAAGGAAATACGGAGTTAGATACCATATTTATGGCGGTTAAACTTAGTCCCAACCCTGCATTGAAGGCAAAGAAATATAGTCCTAATTCATCGACACTAAAGAAACGACCAATTAATAAATAATCAATATTAGATCTCAAATAGTTGAGCATTTCAATGCCCAAAGGATATTTTGAGAAGTTGAATATTGCTCGCCAGCCTTGTAGCGTGAATTTTCCACTGGGTCGCCAGGAATGGTTTCTTCTATACACGATAAGCCAGCAGACTTGGGCAATAAGTAACGCGAAGACAATGCTCCAAATTCCCATTCCCATGAGGGCTAAGATAACAATGAGTGATTGGCTTATAAAAGAACTCAGTGCGGTTGCTATAGCTCCAATTTTTAGCTTGTTTTCTCGTCGTAATAATGCATCTTGGACCGCATAAAATGGATTGAAGAGATAGATGGCTGCCATTATCATAATTGGCAGGACTAATTTCTCATTGTCGTAGAAGAGAGCAATGGGAAATGCCAATAAACATTGAAATGCAGCTATTGAAATGCATAGAATCCAGTTTGTCCAATATGCTGAGTCTGCTAGTTGTTCGATTTCTTCTTCATTCGCTTGAATGAGCTTTGGGGCGATTCCACCTTTCTGAATAAAAACATTTGCAAAGTCTGTAATCGCAAATATGATAGCCATTAGACCGTATTCTTCGGTACTAAAGGAACGTCCTAAAACAACGACTATTGCGATGCGTATAACTCGCCTAAAAATTTGGCTGGCTGTTAGCCAGCCGATATTTTTAACAAGCTTGTCAGAAAGCAAGTTTTTAATTTTTTTTTGCATTATAGTGCAAGAGTTTTTTAAGACTAACTATAGTTGGAGTGCTGCCCTTAACTGAAATGCATAAAGATTACTTTTTCAGTAAAATGTAGTCAAGTTTGAATCCTCAAAGTTTGTTTTGTCTTCTGTTTCTAGTCAAATAATCTGAACAGGAAGCCTAATGGATTAACTAAACGAGCTGCTAGGTCCAAAACTGAACCACTTGTTGTTTTAGGTACGATAATTACATCGCCATCTTGAATCTGATAAGTATCTACCAAGTCGCGAAGGTCTACTTCTTCTTGTATGATTTCACCCGTAGTGTCATTCATACGAATAAAACCAACATCTTTGAGTCTTGCATCATCTGTAGGGCCCCCTGCGATCGCAACCGCACTTGATAAAGAGCTATTGGGTGGAACAGCAACTTCTCCAGGTCTTGTTACTTCCCCTACAACTCGAACTCTTACCGTATCTGGAGCTAGACTTGACGTTGCAAGTAATCGATTGTCAATTAGTTCTTCACCGTCTGCTAAACGTGGAATATAAACAAGATCTCCATCTCGAAGCAACATTTCTTCTGGTAATGTTGCTGACCAAAGAGCATCCCATAGGTTTACCTTTGTTCTCACAACGGCTCCACTAGGTAATTCACGGATGACTGTCACATCACGAATATCTGCTGTTCGTTTAATACCACCTGCTTCTACCAATGCTCTACTGATTGAAGGAGGGGCATAGGAGAAATCATTATTATTATTACCTGCGATATTAGTTGTTTCTCGAAGCTCTAAAGGTCCCGGACGATAGACCTCTCCAGAAACATTAATCACAATAGGACGGAGAGCAGTCAGTGTTACAGAAACTGATGGATCGACAAGAATTCGATTTAAGGTGACGCTTAGATCTTGAGTTAGCTGCTCAGTTGTTTTACCTGCTGCAAGAACATCACCTACGATTGGCAAAGTAATAGAGCCATCTGGCAGGATTGATGTTGAGCCAGTGTACTCTGGATAACCATAGACAGTAATGTCAATGCGATCACCAGGACCTAATAAATAGGAAGATGGCATACTGTCGGTCAGGATTGCGGTGTTTGTTGTGTTAATTCCTAACGGCAGTTCAGGTTCTGTCGGTGGTGGAATTTCTGGTAAAGCTTGAGCCCTAGCTGCTGCGGGTACGCAGCACATTAACCCTAATATCAGGGGCATTGCTTTGGATAACCGATTGAAACTGAGTAAAAACATAGATTTAAGGGTCATTTTAGAATGAGTATATGCCTTCTGTAGACAAGGACTACAAGCTGATAAGTTGACTCTAGAGGCGACCATTCACATTGGCTGAATCGTCGATGGCTTTACTGCTAGGTAAGTTAGTAAAGTTCGTCTGCTTTTCGCTGGGAGTGAATGCCTGATTATTATTGTAGAAGTAGTGCTCGGATTTGCCTTTTACATTGATGCCGTTAGCCACTAGACCCAACACATTCTGTTGAGACTGTGCCAGCATTGTCTTCGTTGTACGAATGTTCTCAGTATTGGCCATGCCAGGTCGCATGACGAGGAGGACGCCATCTGCTGCCCGTCCGATAGTGATAGCATCAACAAATCCTAAAATTGGCGGACTATCAATAATGATGTAATCGTAGGCTTTCTCACTGGCCTGTAGCAGTGAGGTTATGAGTTGAGATTCTAGAACTGCCAGGGGATTAGACGGAATGACGCCAGCCGTCAGAATGTGCAAGTTTGGTTCCTGCGACACGATG
>JAHQVZ010000348.1 GCA_019634055.1 Leptolyngbyaceae cyanobacterium MAG.088 | reverse complement strand
CGTTACGGAGTTGCTTACAATGCAGAAATTTTTGCTGGCAAAGTTTTGAGTGATCGGGGTAGTGGTGCCGATGGCGGTATTATACAGGGGATAGAATGGGCACTCGAAAATGGCTGCGCCGTTATTTCCATGTCTTTGGGGGCCACTGTCCAACCGGGTGAGCCATTTTCTCAAATTTATGAGACAGTTGCCCAGCGTGCCCTTGCCCAAGGTACCTTAATTATTGCTGCTGCTGGCAACAGTAGTAGCGATCGCTTTGGGAAAAGACTTAATCCACCCAATCCAGTCGGTCGTCCTGCCAACAGTCCTTCGATTATGGCTGTAGCAGCTATAGATAGCGAGCTACAAATTGCCTCCTTCTCCGATGGTTCAATTAACCCTGATGGCGGACAAGTTGACATTGCTGGTCCAGGGGTAGCCGTTTACTCAACATGGACTCTGAATCCTTTGCCTACCTGGCCATGGGAACCTCCCAATCCTCCGGCACGGTACAACACAATTAGTGGCACAAGCATGGCAACTCCCCACGTAGCAGGGATTGCCGCTTTATATGCAGAAGCCACTGGTAAACGAGGTTTAGAACTGTGGGCCTTGTTAATGCGTGATGCTCAACGATTATCTCTATCGTCAGCAGACGCAGGTGCTGGTTTGGTGCAGGCTCCTAAATAAAAGAAAACTACGCACATGTGTTTCTCGTCATTAAATAGAGTTGTTTTTTGAAAGAGAGAGGGGTTTGTATGCCTGAGGACAGATAAATTATCAAATTCCATAATCCCCATAGCTATTATTTGAAAACTATGGGGAGTTGAAATCCAGTAAGTTGGAGTTTATTTAATTTCTGTCCCTTAGTCTATTTGTTCAATATATGCTGAGAACCAATAAACTAAGGCATATGGTTGTCTTCTTGAAAAAAATCAACTCTATTTTTTGAAGAATTGGCAAAATAAATGAGTGGCCGAGATTTATAATGTTTGCTGCCAAACTTTAACTTGCATGTCTTTGCCGCTGCTAATAAGAGTCTTTTCTAAGGGGTCAAAGGTAACTGCTAAAACCCAGTTAACATTGTTGTCAAGGGTTTTTGTTAGTTGACGACTAGAGAGATCCCATAGCTTAAGGGTATTATCGACACTGCCACTGGCCAGGTTTTTGCCATCAGAGCTAATGGCCAGGGTGACGACTCGATCGTCATGGCCGCTCAGTGTTGTTTGTAAATCACCACTGGCTAAATCCCATAGTTTGATGGTTTTATCCCAACTGCCGCTGGCCAGGGTTTTGCCATCAGGGCTAATGGCCACTGAGCGGACAGCGTCTTGGTGGCCGATAAATTCATGCATCAACTGGCCACTGGCTAAATCCCATTGGCGAATGGTGCGATCGCTACTGCCACTGACAAACGATTGACCATCCGGGGCGATGGTGACTGACCACACGGGGCCATCAACACTGAGATTATAAAGGGGGTCACCAGCGCTTAAATCCCAGGCTGTAATATTGCCGTCATAGTCACTGCTGACAAATGTACGTTCATCAGGGCTAATGGCGACGGACCAGATGGGGCCAGCTTGAGCTGGCAGGCTATGGACCAGTGCTCCGGTGGCCAACTGCCAGACCTTAAGGCCATCGCTGCTGCCGCTGACTAACCATTGCCCTGATGCGGATATGGCCAAGGTACGAATTGTATCGTTATGTCCAGCGACGGTTTGTAGTAGATTGCCGGTTTGCCGGTCCCAAATCTTAAGTTGGCCATCATCACCACCGCTAACTAAAAGGGCCTGCCCATCTAGTTGGGTATGACTGGCCACTGCCCAAACCTGAGTAGTGTCATCAAAAGACATGGCTAACGATAGCTGAGTAGGTGAGGTAAGCGTGAATTGTTGAGTATGGGTTTGGGCGATTTGTTGAATATGGGTTTGGGCAATTGATGGGGCCTTTGATGATGAGCCGATTGATAACACGGTCGTTGAGCCTATGGCCGTGGCTAAGGTTAATCCAGCTAACCCTGGAACCCAGACGGTGCGTTTGGTGAAGCCATTAACTAACGTTTTTAGCCGATTAGATAGGGGCTCTGAATCGTCTTGTTCGGTAACTTGCGGTGAACCGATGGCAAGATCAGCAATATTTATCTGAGTCCCTTTTAGATTGGCCTGTTGTAAGTTGATGCGGGCTATGTGCGCACTGGTAAAGTCAGCATGGCTCAGATCTGCCTGACATAAAATAGCATCGTCTAAATACGCTTCTCTTAAATCGGCCCCACTGAGATTGGCCCCCCGTAAATCTGCACCAATCAAGCAGGCACGCTGCAAATTAGCCCCCTGCAAATCGACATTTCTAAAATTGCCTTCGAAAAAATACCCATGGCTTAAATCTTGCTTTGCCAGGCTGCAAGGTGCGTCAGGATGATGCTTTCGATAGTCATTCCAGCTATCAATATCTTGTTTAAGCAGAGTCAGGTAGTCCACGGTTGCCTAAGTAGCAGCACAAGGGGTTAAAGGTGCGATCGCACTATTTCGCGATCCCATACTAAAAACCACTGACATATACTTCATCAGTTATGTGCCTCATTCCACATCAGGAAAACCAACTAAACCTAAGCCACCATGGGCACATCCATTGCTAAAACTTCAGCATAGAACGACTGCAACTGCTGAGTTGCCCCACGCCAACCCCAACGCTCCGCCTCAATGCGGGCATTGCGACGCAGTAGCTCAATTTCTGTCCGTGTTGCTAATAATCGCTGAGTTGCCTTAATAGCCCCTTCGTCATCTTTGGGGTCAAACAAAAAGCCATTGGTGCCATCTGTGACAATATCAGGGATGCCCCCAGCGTTAGCAGCTACCGTCGGACAGCCTGCAGCCATAGCTTCTAGCAACACCAGACCGAGGGTTTCAGTGCGAGATGGAAAAATAAACGCATCCCCGGAGGCATAGGCCGATGCCAACTCTTCTCCGCCGAGATAACCAACAAAGTTGGTCGCTGTCCCTGCAAAATGCTCCTCTAGCTCTTCTCGATAGGGACCATCTCCCACTAAGGCCAAACGCGCATCTGGAATGGCTTCTAGAATCGGCTTAATCCGATCGACTTCCTTCTCTGCCGATAGACGCCCTACGTATATTAGTAAGGGTGCATCCGGATGCCCCTGGCTGAGACGCTCACGCATGTCTCGACTGGCCAAGCTAGGACGGAATAAATCTGTATCCACACCCCGCTGCCAAACCTTGACGTTTTCAATCCCATGCTCGGTCAATTCTTTTTGCATGGCCGTAGACGTACACAGGTTAATGCGAGCATTATTGTGTACCGCTTTTAACAGCTCCCACAGCATGCCTTCAAACATGCCAAAGCCATAATGCTCCAGATACTTAGGCAAGTGGGTATGGTACGAAGCGACCAGTGGAATTTCCAAGGCTTTAGCGTAGTAAACACCCGCCAAACCCAGAACTGCCGGATTCACCACATGCACCAGATCAGGTTTGAACGCTTCCAACGCTTCACCAATAGACGGACGAGGCAGCGCTAGTTTTAATTCCGGATATAACGGCATGGGAAACCCGGAAACGCCCTCAACTTTAGCTCCCTTGTATTCTGTCAGTCCACCCTCAGGACAAAACACGCATACATCGTCTCCTAAGGCCTGTAGCTGTTCGACAGTGTGCTTAAGTCGAGTTACGATGCCGTCAACTTTAGGCAAAAAAGTTTCAGTAAACAGAGCTATGCGCATATGTCTAGCAATTGTGGAATCGAGGGTATCAAAAATTATTAACCTGTTGATTATTCAACCGTGAAATTGTCCAGTACTCAAGCTTTCACAAAAATGTTTTTTTAGCAATATTCCAAATAACATGGAAAACCTACAAATTCAAAAAGAGAAGAAAGGGGACCAAGGCTTCAATCTCCCCTTTCTTCTCTTCAAGCCGACACCCTAGCTAGCAGGGATTGGTGTAGGTGCAGGGGCAGACTTCTTTGTCCACTTCGAAGTACAGATAATCTTCGAAGTATCGCAACGAGCAACGTACTTCTTAGCGATTTCAGTTACTTCCAGCATCAACCCCTTATCCAGTTGAGTAGGCTGAAGCCCCATATCTAAGAAGCACTGATTGTCCACGACTAACTCGTTTTCAGGAGCCTCATTACGGGGATTCTCCATGTACTGAATTTCAGCTCCAGCAATGTCAGCAACGATTCGAGCCAGATCACGCACTCGATGAGTTTCTGTCATCTGGTTCAGAATTTTCACCCGATCTCCTTTCTCAGGAGGGTTATTAATGGCCAGTTCAACACAGCGAACCGTATCTTGAATGTGGATAAAGGCTCGAGTTTGGCCACCAGTACCATGGACAGTCAATGGATGACCAATAGCTGCCTGCATTAGGAAACGGTTTAGCACCGTACCATAGTCACCATCATAGTCAAACCGATTAATCAACCGCTCATCCATGGCTGTCTCTCGGGTATTCGTTCCCCAAACAATGCCCTGGTGCAGATCCGTTACCCGGACTTGGTCATTCTTGTTGTAGTAAGCAAAGAACAACTGGTCCTGGGTCTTGGTCATGTGGTAGATACTACCGGGGTTAGCCGGGTGCAGAATCTGTTTTTCAATGACTTTACCCGTATCAGTAACCACCTGGATATCCAGGTAGCCCTCAGGAATTTTCATGCCAGCGGTGCCATAACCGTAAACACCCATGGTACCGAGGTGAACCACATGAATATCAAGTTCAGATTCAACAATGGCGCACAGCACATTATTGGTGCCATTGAGGTTGTTATCAACGGTGTAGCGCTTATGCTTCGCTGATTTCATGGAGTAAGGCGCAGCCCGTTGCTCAGCAAAATGCACAATTACATCGGGTGCATAGTCGCAAATGAGATGCAAGAGTTTGTCATATTCCTGAGCGATATCAAGATTATGAAAATCAACAGTTTTACCTGCGACTTCGTTCCACGCCGCTAGACGATTAGACATGGAGCTAATGGGGGTTAATGACCCAATTTCTAACTCATTGTCGATATTACGTCGCGATAGGTTATCAACAATGGCGACCTCATGACCTGCGTTGGATAGATGCAGTGCGGTGGGCCAGCCACAAAAGCCATCTCCGCCTAATACGATTACTTTCATCCTTTAGCGCTTAAGCCTCCTTCATGATTAGCAAGAATTATACAGAATCATAGGTATAAATCGTTATCCTATGGCTTCAGTAGTCTGGGATTAGAATAGTGACCTCTACCGCTAATTATTATGGCCGAAAGCCCATAAAATCAGACAGAGCAGTCGATCCAGCAGCTTGCTACAGCAGACTACTGATACCCACTTTGTGTGATTTATATCCTTTAGCAAGAGGAAAATCGTTTTGACTTACGAGCAGTGATTAGGGCTTTTTAGAAAGACTTGACGGTTCAATTGGGTAGACCGTTTAGCTTAAATAGCCAAATCTGTGTTTCCTGCCGATTATCAAAATTATTGTCGCTAATCATGACTAGGCTTTGGCTACTATCCCGTAGTCTAGGTCCCAGGGTCATGGCTTCAAGGTTGTCTGGGCTCAGGGGTGTGAGGTCGGCGACCAACTGTTTACGAATTGGCGTGAGGCTACTGGTGTCACCTTTAAGGCTATCGATACTGCTAATGTCTGTGGCTACTCCTGTGGCTAGTTGGTACAGCTTAATTGACATGCCTTGCAGGCCGAAAGCGCGCTCAATGGCTAAAAAATGACCGCCCACATCGATGGATAAAATTTCTGACAGGCCGTTAAGGACAGCGCCCAAGGGTGCTTCGTCCATGGCGTACAAGTGTTCTGAAAGTAATGTGGACTGTCCTGCACTAGCAAAATTAGGATCGACCAAATAATGGAGCCAGCGGTTTTTAAACGGAATTTCAGGATCAATATCTAAGTCTTGGTATAGAGGACCTTCGGTGGCCGTAAATACTCGAAATGGTTCGTAGGGGCCACCAGGCGCACTAATGGTTAGGGCCTCAAAGCCAATATTTTCTTGAATACCCTGGGTTTGGGTATCTGAGGGTTCGCTAGCTTTACTGTCTAGTAAATAGCGACCTGGTATCCGAAAGCTCGTTTTGAGGCGTCCAGTTTCCAGGTCAAATTCTTGTAACTTTGGTGGGATTTTTTGCCGAGGAGAGCCTTCGCTAGACACAATTAAGCTGCGACTGGGGGTCAGCGCTATGCCTTCGGCATCAAGGGGGGCGATGGAGTTACCAGTTTCATCCTTGAGAGTGGTAACAGCTTCGACGGTTGCCTGGGTAATGGCAGTGGGGCTCAGATTTAAGTTAAGAGTGTAAAAACGAGGCTGCCTGCGGTCATCGGATAAGGCATAGAAACGGTCGCGCTTGCGATCGTACACAACCGCAGACAACCCGCCTACCAACGTTTCTTCAAACTCATCCATGGGCAGAACAACATGCTCAATGGGCTCCACAGATAAGTCTAAAAATAGGCGTTCCTCTGCACTTACCTGGGGAATAGTGCAACCACTGAGCAAGAGGCTAATCATACCTATCCAAAGGCATCTGCTTAGCCAGCATCTAAGGTTTGTAAAATCTATACGGAGCCTGGTTAACATGGCAGGTGTGTCATAGACCCCCATAGCCTATCAAAGTTTTTTGGAACAGGCACTGTAGATGTAAACCCCATAGATCAAGCATCAGAAACCTTATTTGCGACAAAAAAGGCTCCTATCAACTCCACTGGCAATTGCCTGAGAGCATTGCCTGCAATGCCCCTAACCGGTTGCCAGTAACCGTTCAATTTCTTCTGGGGGCAGCCCATCTAGTTGAGCCAATATACCTTGCACTAGGCCATCACTCTCTGTGGTCAACCGAGTAATTTCATTGGCTAACTTGGCTACTGTAGGAAATCGAAAGAGCGATGTGGTTGATAAATTTACCTTAAATCGTGCGCTCAGGCGAGTCGTTACCTGATTGGCCTGCAGAGAATCTCCTCCTAACACAAAAAAGTTGTCTGCAACACTGATGAGATCGCAGTGTAAAATCTCTTTCATTACGTTGGCCACTGACTGTTCAACGTCATTTGTTGGGGTAACAAATTCAATATTGAGTTGATTAGCAAATTTTTTAGCAAGTTCCATGCGCTGTAGTTGACCAGTTGCACCCTTAGGAAGACTATCAACCAAAATAATCTGACTAGGTGCCTTGAAAGCAGCCATATGGGCAAATAGATAGTCTCGCAATGTTTCTGGGGTCGCTGTAGCATTTGGCTCAAGCACTACGGCGACCGCTAACTCCTCACCCAGGGTAGGATGGGCAAAGCCAAATGCTACGGCCTGAAGTACCTCCGGTAAAGCCATCAGCACTTCATCTATTTCTAACGGCGTAATCTTCTCACCACCACGATTAACAATTTCTCTAAGCCGCCCTTGTAAAAAGAGATAACCATCTTTATCTAAGTACCCCTGATCGCCCGTACGGAACCAGCCATCAAAGAATACGTTGTTGTCAGCAACCGGACCGTTGGCATACCCCTGGGTTACCGTATCACCTTTAATAACGACTTCACCAATTTTGCCCTGGGAAAGAAGTTCACTACTGTCTATGGCCGCAATGGCCACGTTTGTATGTCCTGGCACACCAACAGAACCAGGCTTTCGCAGCAGTGGAGGTAAGGGGTTGCTGGTAATTTGCTGGGAAGCCTCAGTCATATCGTAAGCTTCGATGACAGGCACATTAAAAGTCGTTTCAAGATCAACCATAAGCCTGGCAGATAAGGCAGCAGATGAAGATCGAATAAACCTTAGGGAGCTAACATAACTATCCTGTTGCTGAACCTGCGCCAAGACTGATTTATGCATTGTCGGGACGGCTGAATACCAGGTCGATTGGCAGTCTTTTACCCAGGTTAAAAATAGCTCTGAGTTAAAACCGGGGGTGCAAACTACACTGGCCCCTACAATTAAAGACGCAAGTACCCCCCCCACTAATCCATGGATATGGAAAAGAGGCATAATGTTTAAGCAGCGATCGTCTGCAGTCAATGCCAATGTATTGGCAATATTCTGAGCTGCTGCACAAAGCCTTTGGTGGGTCAGAGACACCATTTTGGGACGAGAGGTATGACCTGGCGTGTAAAGAATAAGCGCAGTATCCTCAGGCTTTGCCCAGGTCGGTGCAAACATTTTAGAAGAATGTGCCCTATTTAGTTGAAAGCTGCCGACAGCAGCATCTAACTTTGGTGTTAATTCGAGCACTGGAATTCCTTTAGCCAAAGCGACGATTTTAGCCGATTTAGCAAAGCCTTGTTGAATAATCAATGCCTTAGCATCTAAATCAGAGAGATAAAACTCATACTCATGTTCTTGGTAGTTAGGATTGAGTGGTACCACGGTAGCACCGGCTGCAATGGATAGAATGGCAACGGCCATTTCAGGGCCATTAGGGACAGCGATCGCAACTCGGTCCTCACGCTTAATTCCTAGATAATTGAGTTGAGTAATTAGCTGACTGCTCTGGTTCAATAGTTGCTCATAACTGAGGTTGGGACGTATAGGTTGACGACTAGGCACTGGCACAATTGCACAGGACTCTGGCGTATTCTGAGCCCAATGGTGGATAATCTGAGAGATGCTATTAACTACGTCCATCTATCAATCTTTTATTAGTGTTTTCTGCTCTTGTTGTTCAGATTTCTAAAGGTATGACAGCACCGTAGTTAGCTAAATTTTGATTTCAAAAAAACGTGATTTTAGTAGCTCTTTTTAGAACGTTTTACAGCCGTAATCAGGATAAAAAATGAAAATTATTGAAATCTTGATGGAGTTGTACCCTTTACACCATAGAGGTTTAGCCTAACAATGCTCAATGACCCTTGAAGAAGATTACAGTTCCCTAGATGATGTAGCTTGATTAAAATCAAATAGAACCTTAAAACTCCATAACCCCTCATTTTTTAAGGCCCATAATGACGCCTGAACGAGGTGATAGCTCAATTAACTGAGAGTCCTTTATAGCGTTACTTTCTCCCCACAGTACGTTAGCTCCCTCAGTAGGCAGGGGTAAGGTTGCCCGGCTCGATTGCGCAGCCGTATTCACCACCACCACAATAGTTTCATTGTCATCGCTACGGGAAAAAGCATAGAGATCATCAACGGCGACAAGGGTTTGATAGGTACCTGTGCGCAATGCTGGATGTTTGTGGCGTAGAGCAATCAAATCTTTGTGGAGAGATAACAATGAATGGTTCCAACTTTCTTCTGTTGGAAAGCTACGTCGGCAGTCTGGATCATGGGCACCTGCCAGACCAACCTCATCGCCGTAATAAATGCTCGGTGCCCCTGGAAATGTCATCTGCAACAATACGGCTAGTTCAAAACTAGACTGATCGTCACTAGTAACTGTCAATGCCCGAGCAATGTCATGACTAGATAACAGATTTAATTGGGTAAGTTGAATCTCCCAGGGATAAAGGGCCAACAACTCTTCTATCTTTTGTGCATAGCTCTCGGCATCAAGAGCCGGATATGGGAAATAAGCCGGTCTCTCCACCAATTCCATCACCACCCGTTCTTTAGCCGTAAATGCCAGCACTGGTCCTGTAAAGAGATAGTTCATCACCCCATCAAATTGCGTACCATCAAGCCATTGACGAGCATCTGTCCAAACCTCTCCCACAATATAAGCTTCTGGATTAACCGCCTTGACTCGCTGACGAAATTCTGACCAAAACCCTTCAGCTTTAACATCAAAGGGGACATCCAAGCGCCAGCCATCAATCCCCTGCTGCAGCCAGTACTCGGCAATCTGCATAATATATTCTCGTACCTGCGGGTTATCGTGATTAAACTCTGGCAGGGCTCGATTGTCCCACCAGCTCTCATAGTTAGCGGGTTTTGCTCCATCGTAGGCCGACAGGGGCCAGTTTTCTACCCTAAACCAGTTAAGCCAGGGAGAAGTGGGACCATTTTCAAGAATGTCGTTAAAGAAAAAGAATCCTCGACTAGCATGGTTAAACACTCCGTCGAGGACAACTTTTATATTGCGCTGGTGAGCGGCTTCTAAGAGATCTTTAAAGGCTGTATTGCCACCCAATAATGGGTCTACTTGGTAGTAGTCATGGGTGTGATATCGGTGGTTACTAGCAGACTGAAAAATGGGGGTAAAGTAAATGGCATTTACCCCCAAATCTTGCAGGTAGTCCAGGTTTTCCATGACTCCCCACAGGTCGCCACCTTTATAGCCTTCGAGCGTAGGTGGCGCATGCCAGGCTTCTAGCGGCACTTCCATGGCTGGGGGTAACGGCCGCTGTTGAGTACGGGCAAAGCGATCGGGAAAAATTTGATAGAAAATGGCGTGCTTAACCCAATCAGGAGTTTGGACTTGCATAGGAACGATGGCAGACTGCATCGCCAAGGATAACGGTTTGTGAGCACAATCCCTTCAGACATTAGGATACTTAAAGATGCAACTTAAGGAGCCTAGATGATCAAGCAATGGCTTGCTGACCGTATCTTTCGCCGCATGCTCAAAAATATTAGCTGGCTACTGCTGGGGCGAGTCATAACGGGACTAGCCGGTTTGGTCTATTTGAGCCTCATTACCCATCATCTGGGTGCTGAAACATTTGGCACGTTGATTTTGGTGCAGACCTATATTCAGACTATTATTGTCCTGACAACGTTTCGTTCTTCCCAGGCAGTTATTCGCTACGGTACGGTTTGTCTCGAAACGCAAGATAAACGTGGGTTTCACAATCTGCTTAAATTTACTACTTTGCTCGATATTCTTGGAGTGATAATTGGGTTTTTAGTTGCCTGGTTTTGTGCGCCAATTCTTGGTTTTTATTTAGGCTGGATGCCAGACCTGATAGCTCAAGTGCAATTGTGCAGTATCGCTATCTTATTTGCGGTCAAAAGTACTCCCGAAGGTTTACTAAGACTCTACAACCGGTTTGACCTTTTAGCATTTCAGTTAGTTGTGTTGCCAATAATTTGTCTGTTAGGCACGATTATCGCGGTTATGGTTGAGGCTCCTTTTTGGGGATATTTATTGGTCTGGTTTATCGCTAATGTCTTTGATGGCTTGCTGTTAATGGGGACAGGACTATATGAAGCGATCAACCAGGGGGCTATGGAGACAATTGATAGTTCTATCTCTAATTTGACTAAAGAACACCCTGGTCTATGGAAATTTTGTTTAGCCTCTAACCTTGACTCATCCTTACCAACGATTATGAGACAGGCCACACCGATTGTGATTGGTTTAATTAGTACACCAACAGCAGTGGGGTTGTTTCGCATTGGCTATGAACTATCAACGCCGCTGAAAGATTTAGCTGAGTTATTTGCCCATCCCCTCTATCCAGAACTAGCCCGCTTTAGTCACCAGCAAAAAGTCAACAAATTTCGAGAGCTGATCATAAAAACAAGTAAAGTTTCAACTGGTGTAGGGGTATTGATGTTTTTAACCTTTACGCTTGTTGGCAAGACAATATTGTCTTACGGTTTTGGCGATGAATTCAAGGCTGCCTATGGGATCTCGTTACTGTTAGTTGGTGCAGAGGTGCTAACCATGGCCAATTGTTCTCTAGAACCTGCCTTGTATGCCCTGGGCTATCCTAGCCTTTCGTTAAAGGTAAATGGAATAACAATTGTTTTCATTTACTTCCCCTTATTGATTCTCTTAACCCATGCGTTTGGTTTTATAGGGGCAGGCGTTGCAACGTTGGCGGCTACCTGTTTGATTTTTATACTGAATGGAGCTGCAACCTGGCTGCAACTAAAAAAGGAAATTGTTTAGGCGTTTGCATTTAAATAACAGCCCCACGGCAAACCTAAGGCAAACGGGGAGTCCGCCCACGCGCTCGCTAGGCAGTAGGCAGTTCGCTACGCTGGGCAGTGAGGTATGGCGTCAGACCCCTGATTGGTGACAGAAAAGCCTCCTTATCAAACCCCACTGCCTTAAGGAACGGTGGTGTCTTCTTTGAATGCAAACGTCTTAGTGATGAGTTAAAGAGAAACCTCGTCGCCACAATCACCAAATAATCTGTTTTCTCGGAACAACAATTTGGTAAATAGAAAATTACGTGGTCAACGAGGCTGTTAAATAGGATACAAATTTGCTCAAAACCAGCACCAGGTTTTTATCAGAGCTTGATGAAACCATACATTCCTTAGCAATTAACAGACCTTATTTATCTTTTTTCCAGTGCCTACTATCCCGATAGTCTTACCTGTGAGCCTATTTCTGTTTTGGTAACATCAATGCGGGTCTGAAAGGCTTCGCGAAAGTGGGGCATGTGGGTGACGGTTAAAATGCAGGCAAAGTCTGGCGAGATCGCATTGATCGCCGCTACTAAGCGATCGCAACCTGCCTGGTCCTGGGTGCCAAATCCCTCATCGATGATCAACATCTGCAACGCCATGCCCGAGCGCTGAGCCAAAATTCGTGCCAGCGCTAAACGAATAGCAAAGTTTACCCGAAAAGCCTCACCCCCAGAATAGGTTTCATAGGCCCGCGTCCCTTGGGTATCAGCAATCAAAATATCTAACGTATCAATCAGTTTTTTGCGTCCCGACCGCTGGGTGACGAACTGCACATGGAGCTGATGGGCACTCAGTCGACCCAAAATCTGGTTGGTTTCTGCCTCTAGCTGCGGCAATAAATTTTCAATCATCAGGGCCTGAATGCCATTTTTACCAAAGGCCTGCTGGAGTTCCTGATATACCTTCAGTTGATGCTGATGGCTATACAGCTGTCGGCGTTGTTGATCTACCTGTTGCTGTAGGGCATCCAGCTGCTGTAGTTGCTGTTCTAAACGACCCAGCTGACCCATTTGCTGCTCTCGCTGGGTTTGTAATTGGGCAATCGTAGTCTCTAGCTGCTGAATCTGGTCAGTAACATCGGGGAGCAAGGCAGCCTCAATATCAACAATTTGTTGCCTTAAATGAGTGT
>JAHQVZ010000347.1 GCA_019634055.1 Leptolyngbyaceae cyanobacterium MAG.088 | reverse complement strand
GTCAATTTGCGTAATCCCTTCAGTATTAATACTTAAAGCAAATAGATTTGAGGAATGAGGAGACGTCAGGCGGCAAGAATCATCAAAAATCAATGTATGGAGCCTACCGTCATACATTGGGCTAACTTGTCATCTAATTCAGTCATTAGCATGCCTTTTTGCCCATCAGAAAAATTGGCCCACTCTGCCTAACGGCAAATTGCAGAGTTGCCGGAAAACTAGAAAAATCCGTGAAGCAGCAAGTAGAATCGGTATAATTTGCTGACTCTTGGTAAATGGCTAACTGGGCAATCACCATCGGCATTAATAGCTATCGCTACTTGCAACCGCTACAGTTTGCCATGCGAGATGCAGATGCTGTGCAGCAATTTTTTAGCAATGAGCTAGGGTTTCAGCAGGTTTACCACTTCACTGAAAGTGCGCCATCAATTCCACAGGACTATGATCCAGAGCTGGACTCTACCTCAGTAATAACAGAAGCCCACATCACCCTGTTTGCGATGGCTTAGCTCATTGCTGCGACTTTAGCCATGCAGACTGACGTTTTACCTTACGATAATCTGCCAGGGTTAGCTGCTTCCAAGAAAACCACAGACCATAAATCAACAATATCAAGAAAAGATTGCTAAACAAAAACATCGCAATCTGGGTTGATACTCCTGAAACCTGCCGCAAAATAAACACATCTAAACTAATTAAAATTAGCGTCGTATTCAACACCCAACCTCGACAGATCCGTAGTCGACTTCTGCCATACTCCAACAAACTAGCCAACCGCTCAGATCTAAGATAAATATATCGTCGGTCATCGTAGTCATCGCCATCTTTAACGTAAAACTGTTGCACTAATTTTGACTTCCAAACAGTATCAAAAAGACTATCTGCAGCCCGATCAGTCACGATGCCAAAGATGTAAGTAATTGCCAAAATAGGCAACAACGATGGCAGGGCCAATAGATGGTCAAACGGCACCCAACCATAGCCAAAAATACCCAGCACCAAAAGCACCACCCATATGGTGGCCCCCACACCAATCACAATTAGCTCAACAAATAAATCAGTCGTATTCATAGAGCCAGACCTAACGAATAAGACTTATACCTGAATCTAAAAAAGGCTTTGCTAAAAAGTATCCAGCAATAGATTTGGCATCCACACCTTCCCCCGTAATAACAGCCTTTTCAAACTCGTCTGGCATCATTAAAACAACTTCAATATCCTCATCGTCATCCTGTTCTGGAGGGGTTTCTAGCTTTTCTAAGCCGCTAGCCAAAAATGCAAAAATATACTCATCAGAATAACCAGGCGCTAACGGAAATTTGCCAAGATTTTTCCAATCTTTAGCGCTATAACCAGTCTCTTCTTCTATCTCCCGTTGAATTGTTGTAAATGGGTCTTCATCTACTTCAATGGTGCCTGCCGGAAACTCTAACAGCCTTCCTTGAACCGCAAAACGATATTGTCGCACCAACACCAACTTGCCATCAGGAGTAATGGGTACAGCCATCGCACCACCAGGATGGCGAATACATTCCCACTGGCCTTCAACTTTGTTCGGCAAACGCAGATGGTTGACTTCAAAATCAAACTTACGTCCGGCGTAAAACAGACATTTTTTAAGTAGCTGGGGTGGCTCTAGTCCAAGAGACATGATTCAAAGGCATAAGGTAACGGGATTAGAGTACACCATGCCCCCTTAGCCTTAGCTGCGCTTAAGCATCTTGCCAAGCGACTTTCACCAAACAGCCCGCTGCCTTAGGCCACTAACGGATAAACGCCAGCTGTATCCACCTGCCCCAGCAATTGATTAATACTGCACAGTCGAACTGGATGCTGCCAATCGGGGGCAATTTCTGCCAGTGGCACCAAGACAAACGCCCGCTCATGCATACGAGCATGGGGCAATACCAGCCTGGGGGTATCCATCACCTGATTGCCATACAGCAGTAAATCTAAGTCTAAAGTACGAGGCCCCCAACGTTCACGCCGAAAACGACCAAAGCTAGCTTCAGTCAGTAGCAACGTTTGAAGCACCTGCTCAGGAGGCAAGACAGTATGGAAAATAGCGCAGGCATTAATGAAATCTGGTTGGGGTGGACCCACCGGGGCGGTTTTATAGAGTTGCGATCGCACCTCCAACCGCAGACCATCTGCATGATTAAGCCGTGCCAAAGACGCTTCAATCGTTTGCTCCGAATCTCCCAGGTTACTCCCCAGGGCAATGGCACACGCCGTTTCCATACCGTTTAGATTAATCAGTCACACACCCAGGACACCCTGAGGACTCTCAATCATAACCGTTGCTGCCAAGGGGACCAGACAGACTTAAGCTATCAAGCTATAAGTTTGGCTGTAACCGAGCCACCAGCTGAGCCGCCGTCATGGCACCTTCAATCCGATCAACCTCCTGACCATCTTTAAATAAAACCATGGTAGGCAACGCATGGATCTGATGCTTAGAAGCCAGCGTATCGTAGCGATCCGTGTCAATCTTCACAATTTGCAGCTGGTCATTCAGTTCGTCCTTCACCTTCTTCAACTCGCCTGCCATCAACTGACAAGGCCCGCACCAGGTGGCATAAAAATCCACCAAAGTAGGCTTATCAGCACCAGCTAACATATCCTCAAAGCTAGAAAATTGTTGTTTAACAGCCATTGTCCTAAATCCAGGATGGGTTCAGCTTTCATGCTAAGCGAGCCACATAAAATTAGCCGTAATTTAAGCTAATCCTTCGGATTGTCATAAGGATTTGCAAAGGGATCGGATTGAAGGCCGAATGTTTTGGTTGAGACGGGCAGTGGGCAATGGGCAATCGTGTTTGTAGCGAGACTGCTCTTTAGTAACTAAATTTTCTAAGCACTGCCCAGCGCAGCGCACTCTCCATTGCCTAGCGAGCTTGCGATCGCACTGCCTATTGCCCAACCAATTGATTCCCACCCCCCAAAAATAATAGAGTAATCGAGCCGTTAACCATTTCCCCCTCGCTATGGCTGGATCAATGCAAGATCAGGTCGCTATTATTACTGGCTCATCCCGTGGCATCGGTAAAGCCGCCGCCCTCGCCCTCGCCGCAGAAGGGGCCAGCGTTGTGGTCAACTATGCACGCTCTAGTAGCGCCGCTGATGAAGTCGTCGCTGAAATTACCGGTGCAGGCGGTAACGCCATTGCCCTCCAAGCAGATGTGTCGCAAGAAGATCAGGTAGATGCACTGATTAAAGCGACCAAGGATAAGTTTGGTCGCATTGACGTCCTGGTAAATAACGCGGGTATCACTCGCGATACGTTGCTATTGCGCATGAAGCCCGCTGACTGGCAGGCCGTGATTGACCTTAACCTGACCGGCGTATTTCTGTGCACCCGCGCTGTCGCTAAAATCATGCTAAAACAGCGCTCAGGCCGCATCATTAATATTTCATCCGTTGCCGGTCTCATGGGTAACCCTGGCCAGGCTAACTACAGCGCAGCCAAAGCAGGCGTAATCGGTTTCACCAAAACAGTAGCCAAGGAAATGGCCCCCCGTGGCGTCACCGTCAATGCCGTTGCCCCTGGCTTTATTGAGACCGATATGACCAACGAGCTATCCAACACCGAAGAAATTCTCAAATTTATTCCGCTAGGTCGCTACGGCCAGGCCAGTGAAGTAGCTGGACTAATTCGGTTTTTAGCAGCCGACCCAGCAGCAGCCTACATCACCGGCCAGGTAATGAATGTAGATGGCGGCATGGTGATGTAATCGCACTTCAATTTTATTTTTTATTTTTTGTAGGGGCGTTGCATGCAACGCCCCTACAAAAGGACCCTACATTGGAGCCTGCATTTCATTCTTCGCTAACGCGGTCTGAACTGCTGCCTGTTGATCGCGATGGGTCATCCAGCGATGGTAAGTACGATTGTGCACTTGTACCGAATGGCCCATCATTTTGGCGGCAACGGCATCGGGTAAGCCCATTAATATAGTGCGCACTGCCCAGGCATGACGCAGGTCATAGGGTGAAAAAGGAATTTGATAACGGCGAAACTGAGTGGTTACCTGCTGACCAACACGCTGAAGCGTTGTTGTACGCAGGTCAGTATTGATTTTGGGCAGTTCACCCTTGAAAAGATCAAAACGCTTGACCCATTCGGGGTAAAAGGGCCAAACTTCATGGCGACCAGTTTTAGTCGTTTCGCGAACGATAATTTCAGCATTGGGATTGTGAGTGAGCTCACAGAAGAAGACTTCATGGTTGCGCAAACCATAGGTAGCCATCATGCCGTATACATACTTCCAGCGAGGATTTTTCAAACTGTCATACACCTCCACAATTTGCTCATCAGACGGCAAGTCTCGCAGCTGGGTCTGACTATTACCGTAGTTACCCCAAAACGCTTTTAAATCGGTGGGCAGCTCCAGATTGAGAAATTCGGCCAGGGCAGCTAAGGCCGTGCAACAAATTTGACGACTACGCGAATTAGCCTTAGTCCCCTGTACTGTGGCGTAGATAGACTCAGGCAAACTCAAATTACTATGGCGTTCTGCCGTCATATGTAACTTGCGCAAATAAGGGGCATAGGCCTTTTGCCAGGTGGTTTTTAATGACGCCGTCGATGTGGCTGAACACCGAGTTTCATAGAAATGACGCTCAAACGCATCGATTTGAGCAGACAGGTCTGCCATGGGCAAACCAACCAAAGGCCCCAGATACTCCTGCCAATCAAAAACATTTTGCAACAGTTGACCTGCGACAATTTTGGCCGTTTGCTCACATTGCTTCAGACCCGCCTTGGTGGCGGGCAATTTAAGCGGCAACCGCTGTTGATAAGGACGCAATTTAGGACTGCCTGGTCGAGGCGGTAAGGTACCTCGCAAATTAAGCCGATCTCCCCGCCTTTCAATTTGTAGCCCTAATTTTGCGGCCTTCAAACGCCGATTGACCTGGACTAAAGAGTTATCTAAAGGGTGGATTGCAGCTGTCTCAGCCATGCTAATGAAAGAAATTCTCAATTTCTACAAATCTGATATGCCTATAGGAGGAGTTAGTTGTTACGATAGGTCAAGATCATTAAAACTTCGTTTAAAAGGTAAAAGAGCTGTCATGGGTCGTACTGGAGTCCTATTATTAAACCTTGGGGGTCCCGAAAAGCCTGAGGATGTACGTCCTTTTCTGTTTAACCTGTTTGCGGACCCAGAGATTATTCGACTCCCGTTTCCATGGTTACAGAAGCCGCTAGCCTGGCTAATCTCCACCAGCCGTGCCAGTAAATCCCAGGAAAATTATAAGGAAATTGGTGGTGGCTCCCCCTTACTCAGAATTACTAAAGAACAGGGCACAGCCCTCAAAGACTATCTACAAAAACTAGGGCGTGATGTCAAAATCTACATCGGCATGCGCTACTGGTATCCATTTACCGAAGAAGCGGTTGCTCAAATTAAACAAGATGGCATCGAAGAGCTAGTTATTCTGCCGCTTTATCCTCAATTTTCGATTAGTACCAGCGGTTCTAGCTTTCGCCTATTAGACAAGCTGTGGCAGGATGATCCCGCTCTTCAAAAAATTAAGTACACCCTGATTCCATCTTGGTATAGCAGCCCTGGTTACGTCAGGGCGATGGCTGACCTGATTCTTCAGAAGTTAGACCAGTTGGCTACCCCCGATAATGGCCATATTTTCTTTAGTGCCCATGGTGTCCCCGTTAGTTATGTAGAAGAAGCGGGTGATCCCTATCAGCGTGAGATGGAACATTGCGTTGACCTGATTATGAAAGCGGTCAATCGCCCCAACGATTTTACTCTGGCTTATCAAAGCCGAGTTGGTCCAGTGGAGTGGCTAAAACCCTACACTGAAGATGCCATTGAAGAACTGGCTGAAAAGGGCATTGATGACCTGGTGGTTGTGCCCATTAGTTTTGTGTCTGAACACATTGAAACGCTGCAAGAAATCGACATTGAATATCGCGAGCTTGCTGAAGAGGCTGGTATCAAAGGGTTTCATCGAGTTCCAGCGTTAAATACTTACCCTGTCTTTATCGAAGATATGGGCAACATGGTGGTTAACGCCCTAGAATCTCCTCGCAAATTATTTTCGGATGCGGCACAGCTGCAAAAGCAAGTGCGGATTTATCCTCAAGATAAGTCTGCTTGGGGGTTAACGCCGTTTGCTGAAGTGTGGAACGGTCGCCTAGCGATGGTTGGATTCCTAGCTCTGATTTTAGAAATGGTCAGCGGTCACGGACCGTTGCACATTGCAGGCTTGATGT
>JAHQVZ010000346.1 GCA_019634055.1 Leptolyngbyaceae cyanobacterium MAG.088 | reverse complement strand
TGTTTAGATTGTGCCTGCAAGGTGGCTCGAATCGGAAATAACTGTGGGTTAATGGTGACTAGCTTATTGCTGGGGATAAAGGGAATGGCGGCTTCGATTCTCTTTTGCTGTTCGGCATTGGTGAGAAACTGAGCCAGTTTAAGGGCCAACTGGTGTTGTTGTGTACTGGAGGCCTGGTTGAATGCGATAATTCCCGTTTCCATAATGGGGCTGGCGGGTTGATTGGGCTGCCCTGGTAGTAGGGTAACGCCAAGGGTGTCTTTATCGAGGGTTTGACTAAAGTCTGAGAGCCAATCCGAACGGCATCCGAGATAGGCCAATTGCCCACTCAAAAAGGTCTGCCGTAGCGTTGAGACATTATCACTTAAGATAAAATTGGGTTCATTTTGAGCCTCTTTAAGCCACCGTAGCCATTGGGACCACGCTCGCCATTGTTGAGCATTATCTCGGTTCTCAATCGATGTCCCCCCAAAGCTACCGACGCCCCAGTAGGTTTCGAGAAAGCCGGACATCAACCCCACAGAGTAGCCTTGTCGGGCCTGTTGAATCAGATCTGATAGAGTCTCGGGAAGAGTCTTAACTTTAGTTTTGTTGTAGCAGAGGACCTGGGTGGTCAGGAACAGCGGTAAACCATAGATCTTATCTTGATAACGAATATTTTTAAGGGCTTCGGCACGAAACTGAGAGGCGTTAAGGTCAGTTTCATCCAACGTTCTCAGCAGTCCTGCTTTAATGGTTTCGATCAGCTCAGGATTGGCGCGCACACTCAAAAGGTCAGGGCCAGCCCCACGATGAATTTGGGCCTGGAGAGGCCCCTGAATCTGTCTAAATGGGAAGGTTTCAACAAAGACCTTAATCTGGGGATATAGCTTGTTAAAGTCTTCAAGGTTAGATTGCACCACCTGTTGAATGCTGTCAGCCTGATTTTCTGTTCCCGTCGATGGCAGTTCTACCCACAACAAAATTTGGCCTTGTAGGGAGTTATTTTGGCCGGTCTCCGGCTGGATGTTGAGCTGAGATGAACAGGCGGTGAGCAAACACAAACCAACCGAGAACAACACAATCCAGGCTATCCGAACGAACGGCATTTTCTTAAATGATGGGGGAGTCAAAGCATGATCAGGTAGTCGAGACATGCTACTTTACCATTGCGATCGCACCCAGTCTCCTGATTATTGCAGTTATTTCAGATTTTGCCTGGGGAGCGCTGGCTCAATCCCCCAACGTGACAGGTTTTCGCCTTGTAAGAGATTCGTTACCGTAATCTCCTAATTGTTAAACTTAGTTCCCTTGGGTTCACTTTAGTCGCCATCGCCATCAGTCAGCCAGTATAATAAACAGTCAGGCTTGCTGGTTTTAAGGTCAAAAATGGACAAGAAATCCCTTGCCGACGTGCAATGGTCGCCTACGGTTAACAGTCGATTTGAAGTAATGCGATTGAAGAATTTGCACCGGCGAGGACGGCCAGATGACCACGACCCTTCTCAGCCACACCGCCTTCACTTCCACGCTTTAATTTTATTTACCCAGGGTCAGGGCACCCACGGCGTTGACTTTATTGATTACGCCGTCAAGCCAGGCACATTGATTCATATTTGTACCAATCAGATCCACCATTTTAGCTATGACCAGGGGTTAGATGCCTTCATGGTCGTGTTTTTACCCGCCGCCTTACCGACTAACCTACTCGGACTATCCACCAGCATTTCCAGTCCCCTATCCTGGTCTACCATTCAATATATTTGGCCATCCGTTACATCGCTTAAGCCGGATCAGGCAAAAAAACTCAAGCAACATATTGAACTCTTGGAAACATATCAAACAACAAACGCTAGGCAACAATCCGCTGCGCAATATTTATTGTGGTCGGTGATTTCCCTTGCCTCCCAGGCAGCGGTGGAGTTTGGCAAACATCACCAAAACGGGACAATAGAACCACGGTTTCTAGAGTTTGTTGAATTGTTGGAGCAATCATTTGAGTCTTGTCGTAATGTGAAATGGTATGCTGAACAACTCAACTGCTCAGCGAAAACACTTTATCGTATCTGTATGACGGTGATTGGCAAATCACCCAAGGTGATTATAAATGAGCGGGTGGTGATTGAAGCACAACGGCGCTTAATCTTTGGTAAAACCACTGTGAGAGAGGTGGGATATTCGTTAGGCTTTGAAGAGACAACTAACTTTATTAAGTTCTTTAGACATCTTGTTGGTCAGAGTCCTGATGAGTTTCGGCAGCTTCAGTCTGACATTTCCTAACGCTAGCGCAAAAACTGCGTATTGCACGTTTTTTTAGGGTAGAGCCTCTATCTCCCACGGGGAAACGGCTTCAAAAGCAGCAGAAGCTCGGAATACGGTAACGTCATCTCTCCAATTGCCAATAATTTGTAAGCCAACGGGTATACCATTGTGATCAAACCCACAAGGAACAGTCGCTGCTGGTTGGCCCGTAATGTTAAATGGATAGGTAAATGGTGTCCAATTCAGGTATTGGGTTCGTCCCTGATCTACCTGTACAGGATAATTTTCGCCTGCCTTAAATGCGCTAATGGGAAGTGTGGGTGTTAACAACAGATCGTATTTTTGCATAAACCGATGCATGGACTGATAGTACCTCTGACGCTCCATATTTGCGTTTGCTACGTCTATTGCTGAAAAACGTTTTCCCTCATTAATTACCGCTGTCAACCCCGGATCGGCTAACTCTGAAATATTGTCTGTTTTCTGCCTATACATGGCCGCATAGGATGATGACCAAATAATATGTACAATCTCATCCCAAGGATCTGGGATGCCAGGGTTTACTTCTTCCACATGGCACCCCAATTCTTCAAATTTCATGGCAGCTTTTGTGGTGATCTGTCGTATTTCATCTGTGACAGATGCATAGCCTAAATCAGGTGACCAAGCTATTCGCAGACCAGCAATACTTTCTTCTGATGCGCTTAAGTAATCTATGTCTGTGGATATTGAACGCGGATCACGGGGATCAGCACCAGCCATTACGGTTAGCATAAATGCAGCATCACGCACGGTTCTGGTGATGGGGCCCAGGTGTGACATTAGCTCGACTGCACTGGCAGGATATATGGGCACAAGCCCCCAAGAGGGTTTGAAGCCATAGGTGCCACAAAACGAGGATGGAATGCGAATGGAACCGGCACCGTCACTACCTTGAGCCAGGGCTCCCAGTCCTGCTGCCATTGCCGCCGCTGCGCCACCACTGGACCCTCCGGCAGTATATCCATGTTTCCAGGGATTGTGGGTGGGTCCAACAATCAGGTTACTGGTATCTCCTTTCCAGCCAAATTCTGGCGTATTGGTTTTACCTAGCAATACGATTCCTGCTTGATAAAGCCGGTCTACAATGGTGGCGTTGAAGCAGGGAGGCGGTGAATTCTTGTGGATGAGAGAGCCGTAAGTTGTAGGTATACCTTGGGTAGGTGTTAAATCTTTTAATGAGGTAGGGATGCCCGCTAGCAGCGGTATATTTTCACCCCTAAGGTAGGCTGCTTCGGCGCTACGTGCTTGTTGAAGGGCAAGTTCTTGGGTAACTGTTATGTAGGCATTAAGTCGGGGATTAAGCTGTTCTATGCGATTTAGGAGTACTTTCGTAACTTCGACTGGGGAAAGTTCTCGATTTAGGTATAGTTTACGGAGCTCTAATGCAGACAAGTAATATAACTGAGACATAGTCTGTGGGAAAAGTTGGGTTTTAGATGCCTCTGAGTATACTTGTTCTATTTTGCTACTATTGTCTAGGATTTACACAGCCATAAACGGGTAGATGGTCAGAACCATTAAGAACAACTCAACTGCTCAGCGAAAACACTTTGTCGTATTTGCCTGACAGCGGTTGGCAAATCGCCTAAGACCATTACGTATGAGCGGGTGGTGATTGAATCCTAATGCCGCTTTATTTTTGGTGAAACAACTGTAAAAGAGGTGGGGAATTCTTTAGGGTTTGAAGAGACCACTAATTTTGTGAAATTTTTTAGGCGTCTTGTCGGGCAGAATCCTGATTAATTTCGGTTGGCTTCAAGAATGTAGGTGATGGGCTGCCAACAGGAAGTGGATGCTGTTTTGGTAGGTAAAAAAACATACCACTCTAATATACGTTTCTACTTAAAATGGTCACAATAATAGCTGTCTAAAACTAATCTGAAAACAACGTTTAGAAGCTTACAAGAGTCGGGAAAACTAGGGTTGATATAATAATAATCTAAGGACTTTCCTGTTGTGCTTCCATAACATTTACTTACACCAAGTAATCGACGCCACAGTATATTCTCGCCACATCAGTGTGTGTACGGTTACGGGCCACAGGAATCTCTGGATAAGACATCTAGACTTCTGCATGTCCTCAGTAAAGTGACAAAGGCTATATTTTGCCCTATTTCCCTCCGAAGAACTATGCTAAATCGTCGTATTTTTCTAAGTTATAGTCTGTTATTTTTAGGTGGGTGTGCGACCGCCCAGACAACGACGGCTGTTTCTACTTCTCAGGGCAATAGGCCCAGTCGATTACGATTTGCTGTTACCGACATCAGTGATGCGGATGAACTAGAACAGGATTTTGGTCCCTTTCGTCAGACGTTAGAGGCAGTACTGGAGCTTCCGGTTGAATTTTTTCCGGTCGCAAATTTCGTGGATGCAGCCCCCGCCCTTCTTGCCAATGAACTGGATTTTGCCATGGCCGGACCGTCTGAGTACCTACTACTCAAGGCTAGGGCAAATGCAGTCCCAATTGCAGGGGTAACACGCTCAGACTATTACTCGGTTTTTGTGACGCTTGCTGATAGTGATATTGCAACGTTGGCAGACTTGAAAGGTAAGAAAATTGCCATGTGGTCCGAGGGAGCTACGGCAGGTCATATCGTACCAACGAAGATGTTACTTGACGCGGGTCTGCAAGCAGATGCCTATGAAGCACCAATGCTAGGTAAGGATAGCGTTGAGGCTTTGTTCAACGGACAGGTGGATGCCTGGGTAACTTCCCATACGCGATATAAAAAAACGCTGACGGAGCTGGGACGAAAAGATGACGTTAAGATCATTGCTAAAAGCGAACACTTACCACCAGATATCTTTGTTGCTAGTCCAAGTCTAGGTGAAAGCTTTTTAGAGGAATTGAAGTCGAAGCTGACTACCCGTAAAGATACTTTAATCCCAGCTTTGTATGAATCTGGAGCCAATCAAAAATTTAAAGGTTCAGACATGATACTTGTTGACGATTCTAATTATCAGACATTGCGCGATACCTATTACGCGATTGGTTACGGATCAGCCATCGAATGACACGTTTAGTCAACGCGGTATTTTCTTATTAATGCTCAAATCTCTTGCCAACGTTACCCACCGACTGAGTGCTCGATTGGGTGTGCATCGGAGTATTGCTAAGAAAATCAGTGTGGGCTATACCCTGGCGCTGGGGACGGCGGTTATTGGTACGGGCAGTGGTCTCGTCGGTGGACTCTATTATGCACGTCCGGCCCACCTACAAGTAAAGCAAATACTTAAAAAAAAGCAGCTGCTTAATAATTTTGAAAATCAGCTCTTAACGCTTGAAAAACAGCCGTTAAGGATATTTGCGATCGCAGGTGAAAGTGGTATTTGGGCTCAATACGAAATCAGTCAATACAATTCTGATCTAAGACTGATTGAACAGTTGCTTAACGAGATTGAGGCATTAATCGTATCAGATAGTCAGGCGTCTCCTGAGCTCACTGTGTTGTTAAATGATTCTCGTATCACAGTTAAATCATATCGGCAGTTTATCCAAAGTCTTTGGGCACAGCTAGAAGGAGTTAAGGACAAGCAAATCGCCCGAGAACTGACGTCGGTGGCACTCAGTAGCAGTCACGCCAGTCAACTATCTACTCAGTTTGAAAAACTGTTTGAGAAGTTGACACGATTGCAATACACCGCAGACCAACGATATAACCAGGCAACCACCCAACTTGAACAGGCAGAACAACTGAGAATTATCATTATCGTAACCAGCATGGCGCTCTCAGTTGGGCTAGCCGTTATCTTAGTTGAGCTTACCAGTCGTACAATTGCCAGACCTATTGAACAACTCACCACAGTGGCCCGCCGTGTGACCCGAAATAACAACTTTCAGCTTCAAGCCGATATTAATACGCAGGACGAAGTCGCTCTTTTAGCTAAAGCATTAAATCAGCTAGTGAGCTGGACTGGCCAGTATACCCATGAGTTAAATGAAGCCCGACAAACCTTAGAACAGCGGGTTGAAGAAAGAACCTTGGCTGTGCAGCAGTCTGAAGCCTCTCTCCGCCAAAAGGCAGATGATTTACAGCAAACATTGGTCAACCTTCAGCAAGCTCAGTTACGGTTGGTTCAAAGTGAAAAGATGTCCAGCTTAGGACAAATGGTGGCAGGAATTGCCCATGAAATCAATAACCCCGTCAGCTTTATTCATGGCAATCTGGGACATGCGCAGAACTATACTGAAAACATTATTCGCCTCCTTAATCTCTATCGTAGTAGTTATCCAACACCAACTAAAGAGATTCAAGAAACTATTGAGGAGATTGATCTCTCCTTCCTACAAGACGATTTTCCAAAACTGATACAATCGATGCAAAATGGCACAATACGGATTCGTGATATCGTTCAATCGCTTCGAACGTTTTCGCGACTGGATGAGGCGGTGGTTAAACATGTTGACCTTCACGATGGCATTGACAGTACGCTAGTCATTTTGAATAATCGCCTCAGTCAAACGTCTAGTTCGCCAGAAATTACGGTGATTCGTCACTATGGAGAGCTCATCCCCATTGAGTGCTATGCTGGCCAGCTCAACCAGGTGTTCATGAATATTTTGAGCAATGCCATTGACGCCTTAGAGAACACTCCTGGCCTATCTAATCCAACCATTACGATTACAACTGAGTTGATCGATTCAGAGTGGGTTGTTATTCACATTGCAGATAATGGCCCCGGTATTCCGGATACAATTTATAAGCGCTTATTTGATCCATTTTTTACAACAAAGGCTGTTGGCAAGGGAACCGGAATGGGTCTTTCCATTAGTTACCAGATTGTGACTGAAAAACACAAGGGTTATCTAGATTGTCAGTCGTCTCCTGGGCAGGGGGCTGAATTTATTATTAAGCTGCCTGTGTGTCTATCGGCATAGGTATTTTACTGCAGAGGCATGAAGATTTTTCTTATGCTTCACTCCCAGCCAACGCCGGTTCTGTCAATGCCCCACGCATATACCCCAACCACTCAATCAAATTATCCAACTGCTTATCCGGCTTCATCACCCCCAGACCGCGTACAGTCACCTTACCCGAAGCATAGATAAACCGTGACTTCAGATGGCCAGGGACCTTTTCATGTAGCAACTTCCAAGCTGGCGCTTCCATGGGGGTTTCCATCACCACATGTTGTTTGCCCTCAGGCTTGATCTTGGCAAAGCCCAGAGGCTTAGCAATTTGTTTTAGCTCTAACATTTTTACCAATTGCTCTACCGCAGGTGGTATTGTGCCAAATCGATCGTTTAAGTCTGCAACAATCTGCATTAGCTCTCGTTTAGTATCTGCTGCCACCAAAGAACGATATACACTCATCTTTTGATCCGAATCCTCAATATATTTATTGGGAATAAATGCCGTCAGTTTAAGATCTATCTGGGTTTCATCCACCTGAGGAATCTCTTGTCCGCGAGTCTCAGCAATCGCTTCCTGCAACATTTCCATATACAGGTCAAAGCCAATGACCTCCATCTGCCCCGACTGCTGTACCCCTAGCAAGTTGCCAATACCGCGAATCTCCATATCCCGCATGGCCAGTTGGTAACCTGAACCCAGCTGGGTAAATTCTTGAATTGCCCGCAAACGCTTGCGGGCCTTATCTGAGAGTTTATCCTGCCTGGGGAAAAACAACCAGGCATGGGCCTGAATCCCAGAACGCCCCACTCGCCCTCGTAGTTGATACAGCTGAGAGAGACCAAACTTTTGGGAGTCTTCGATCAAAATGGTGTTGACCCGAGGAATGTCTAATCCCGACTCAATAATGGTCGTACACACCATCAAGTCAGCTTCACCATTACTAAAGGCCAACATCGTTGCCTCTAGTTCACCTTCCGGCATTTGTCCATGGGCAACAGCCAAACGAATGGACGGAATCATCTCGCGAATGCGCGCGGCAATTTCCTCAATACCCTCCACACGGGGCACCACATAAAACACCTGACCACCCCGATCTAGTTCCTGACGGATAGCCGCTCGTACTTTTTCTAGATCAAACGGAGCCAGGTGAGTGATAATCGGGCGACGAGACGGGGGCGGGGTGGTAATCAAACTCATCTCTCGTACGCCAGAGAGAGACATATACAGAGTTCGAGGAATGGGGGTCGCACTTAGGGTAAGTACATCCACCTGGGTTTTCATGGCTTTAATTTTCTCTTTTTGATTCACCCCAAACCGCTGTTCTTCGTCGACTACCAGTAACCCCAGGTCTTTGAATTTAACCGCTTTCCCCAGCAGCTGATGGGTACCAACAACAATATCTAATTCTCCGGTAGCCAGTCGCTGAATAATGTCTTTTCGCTCACTGGCGGTACGAAATCGGTTTAACAAACCGACCTGGATTGGATAGGGTGCATATCTCTCTTTGATGGTGTGGTAATGCTGCTGGGTGAGAATTGTGGTAGGTGCCAGCATGGCTACCTGTTTGCCAGCGATGATTGCCTTAAAAATAGACCGAATTGCCACTTCGGTTTTACCAAAGCCCACATCGCCACATACCAGACGGTCCATGGGTCGAGAACTTTCCATATCTCGCTTCACATCCTGGGTAGCCTTTAGCTGATCAGGTGTGGGCTGGTAAGGGAAAGAGTCTTCTAATTCCTGCTGCCAGGGCATATCCGCAGGATAGGTAAAGCCTTCAAGTTCAGACCGCTGGGCATAGAGCTTAAGCAGGTCCACAGCCACTTTTTGAATAGCTTTCTTGGCCTTAGTCTTGGTTTTCTCCCAAGCCTTACCGGTCATTTTATTGAGCTGGGGCTTTTTCTCTGCTGACGCTCGAAACCTTGATAGGGAGCCCATCTGGTCGGCTGCTACCCGCAACAAACCATCGGCATATTTAATCACCAGATACTCTCGGGTTTCAGTATCAATAGTGAGACTTTCTAGCTTGAGAAATTGGCCAATACCGTGGTTACGGTGAACTACATAGTCATTGGGCCGTAGCTTATTGGGGTCAACCTTTTTAGACGCTGCCCGACGGCGTTTGCGCACGTAGCTGGGGGTGGCCAGGGTGTGCTGCCCAAAGAACTCGCGGTCGGTAATGATGCCGATACGAAAAGTAGGCAGGATAAAACCTTCGAGTTCTGCTAGTCCAGAGTATTTAACTCCGACAGGCACATATTGACCATGGAGCTTTTCAATGGCCGGATAGTCTTTAGGGTTAGGGATAAATTGGGCCGGACAGTCGTGTTCTTGCAACAAAGCTACCGAACGTCTGGGCTGAGCAGAGACGAGCCAAAGCTGGTGTTTGCGATCGCACTCCCCCCTCACCGTCTCTGCCAACTTGCCAAACTGGTGGGGAATCGCCGCTACCGGGCGACTCGCTAGATTCAGACCGGCACCCTCTTCAGCAATTTCTGACAGTAATATCTGAGAAAACAGAGATAAATCCTCTAATGCCTCATCCAGAGGTCGATGCAGCTTAGGAACCTCTTTCCCTGGCAGCTGAATCTCATCGCTGTTACCCAAGGTCTCATTTACCTCATGCCAGTAATCATCCACCTGGTCATACCAGCGCCCACTGTGGGCACGGCACTGATCCGGTTCATCCAGGGCCACCAGCGTATCCTCAGGTAAATACTCCAGTAGCGACGCTGGTTGGTCAAAAGCAATCCCTAAAAACCGTCGCAGGCCCTCCACCCGCTGACCGTTTTCATAGGCTTCCTGAGCATCTGGCGGCATCAGGTCCGTTAGTACGCCCTGCTCGTCCAATTTCGATGCAATAAGCGGACTAAAGTCTGTGGTGGTCAGTAATAGGGTGGGAATTTTATCTAGCGATCGCTGATTGGCCGGGTCAAACTCCCGCAGTCGTTCCAGTTCATCCCCAAATAGTTCTAACCGCACCGGCAGTTCCGCCGACACTGGAAAAACATCAATAATGTCGCCCCGCTGGCTCCACTGACCTTCTGTTTCCACCGTAGGCACCTTTTCATATCCCAGGGTTGCCAGGGTGCGGGCCAGCTCCTTTAGATTCAGTTCCATCCCCTGCTCTAGCTGTAGGCAATAGGGCTTGAACGCAGCCACTGGCGGTAAGTGTGGTTGCAACGCCCGCTCCGTCGCCACAATCACACTGGGTTTATCCGCATCCTTGAGCAAGTCTGCTAGCACCTGCAGCTGCCCCCAAGTCATTTCCGATTCTTGATCAAAAGGATCGTAGGGTGAGGCTTCTGAGGTAGGGTACAGCGATACCATGGGCCAGCCCATGGCTTCTAGTTGGGCAGTCCAACGTCCGGCTTCTTCTAAGGTCGCTGTCACCACCAGCATCGGCCGTTCCTGGGCCTGGGCTAAAGCCGATGCCACCAAGCCCTTGGGCAACCGGGGCAGACCATTAAGCACTAACTGCTGCTGCTTATCTAATTTGGTCAGCAACTCTTGAGCTAAAGCAGTCTTACTGAGGGCACGGACAACGGACGAAAAAGCCATGAAAGCGGTCGAAATGGATTACAGCATCTATAGATTGTAGAGCCTGATTTGTAGAACGAGGCTAACGCCTGCATTGTCTTTGCTAGCAAGTCCGATTCAAGCATGCACGACTAGCTTTTTGGAGGCTAATATATTGAAAACTATTGCCCTGAAAACGGGCAAACTAATTTGGATCCATAGACACAGCTCTGCAGTCACTAACGACTTGACTGTACTGCCGCAGCACATGTCACCATTCAAACGCTATAGCTACCTCTTAACGGCAGCCTTTTTCGTCGTTATTTTAGTTTCCTTAAGTTTTTTAGGAATACAGTTTCAAGCTGACTATCAACATGAACAAACAATTATTCAAAGCAAATTCTCTGAAAATGCAATAAACCTGGATAGCACTGTTAAATCTGTCATTGATCAGCTACACATTCTACAGGCCAATGCCGAAGAAGGAATTGTACAGTTAACTGAGCAACCTGTGGGCCGACTACCGTTAAAAGGATTTGATAAAGACGGCGAACAACGCTATCGTCTGCCACCAAAAGCGTTGAATTCTGCAATTACATTTAGCAATTTTCAAGGAATTGGCAACTTCGATGATCTCAGTGATGCGCTTAAACGTGAAATCACCATGGCAATACGACTGACACCTGGTTTTCGCAGCATCCGAGAAAACCTCGAAGAAATAACATGGGCCTATTATATTTCCGCCAGGAAATTTATGAATGTGTACCCATACGATGAGGGATTTGAATATCCAGAAGAGATGTACGAAATGCAGTTCTTCACCCAGGCACTGCCGGAAAATAATCTCCAGCGGAAAACATCCTGGACCGATGCTTACTTAGACCTTGCCGGTCAAGGCATGATGGTTACAGCAGATGCACCAGTCTATGAAGGTGACCAGTTTCGCGGCATTGTTGCCATAGATATTACGCTACAGCGTTTAAACCAAGTTATTCAGAATTTTGATTACCCTAATGGCAAAATTCTTATTTCAGACGACAATCAGCAGCTATTGGCCGTTTCTAATCTAGACATAAAAGATTTAGAAGAGACTCAAACCCTTAATGATATTTTACCCCTTAAACTTGGGGGACAAATTGATGCGATTTTCAGCAGTTCTAATAGTCAACTCAAAACAATAGGACCATACTTTGTTATCCATAGGAAAATTCAAAACACTCCCTGGCATTTAGTGTTTTATGTGCCGAAGCAAGCAATTTATTTTGCTATTATTAATCATAGTCTTTTGGCATCTCTGATTCCGTTACTTGGTTTAGGGCTTTGTTTGTTGGTCGCTAATCGGCTTTTAAATTATGGGTTTATTCAACCGGCATGTCAGTTAGTAGACCACATTGAGCAGGAAAAGCAGTCACTTACTCCTCAAATCTCAACTGATCTCCCTGATATTTGGGTGCCCTGGTTTGAATCGATTTCTAATGCATTTCAAGAAAATCGAATTCTGCTTAAAACCCTTGAAGATCAGTTGGACGCATTGAAAGCGGCACAGCTTCAACTGGTGCAAAGTGAAAAGATGTCTGCACTGGGTAATTTGGTGGCTGGTGTAGCCCATGAAATCAATAATCCGGTGGGTTTCGTTAGTGGCAATGTGGCTGAGCTCAAGCTATCGCTTAAGGACCTGACGGAATATATTCAGCTATTAGAGGAGACTTCTAATCCAGAGATTGTTCAAGCGCGCGAGGACCTGGAAATCGAGTTTTTGTTAGATGATCTGCCTAATATGATTGCCTCTATGGAGGCTGGGTGCGATCGCATCTGCAATATCAGCCAAAGTTTACGATTATTTACCCGCTCCGACGATGACAAAATGCTCAGTGCCAATGTTCATGATGGTATTAACAGTGCACTATTAATTCTCAAATATCGCCTTAAGGCCAATGAACATCGCCCTGAGATTCAAGTCATTCAAGATTATGAGCAAGGACTACCGGAAATTATCTGTTACCCAGGGCAACTGAGCCAGGTATTTATGAATATCCTGGCCAATGCCATTGATATGTTTGATGAACTGGCTGAAGAAAAATCCTTTGATAATTTGCAGTCTCTCTTAATGCAAATCAAAATCTCGACTCAGATAAATAAACATCAGCAAGTGGAGATTCGCATCAAGGATAACGGCACTGGCATTCCTGAAGACATCTGTGCAAAGATTTTTGACCGTCAGTTTACCACCAAAACCGTAGGTAAAGGCACAGGCTTAGGTCTTGCTATTTCGCATCAGGTCATAACCCAAAAGCATAGTGGTTTTTTGGACGTTCATTCTCAGCTAGGCCATGGCACCGAATTTTTGATTTTGCTGCCAGTTGAATCAACAACAGATCCACAAACTGAATTCCCTAAATAATGGTCGGCATAGGACATTGATACCTGTTCAATATTTAAGGTAAGGGCAACATATCAAAAGCTGAGGCCGCATAAACTATAGCCAACACTAGATATGACGTATAAGCTCCCCACAATGTAGAACTTATACGTCATTTTGAGACAAAAACTCTAATTTACAGAATTTAGTGCTCAATCTTCAACGTATAACTCCAGATAAATAGGGGCTTATACGTCACATTTAAAAAATCAATCACTTGTATATGGGAGTTATTCGTCTTACCAAGGGCTGCTAATCATTGAAAAGCCTGCCCAGTAAAAGGGGTGAGACAAGGAAGTATCTGCCTGGACTATGTCAGTAGCCCCTACCGACTTTGGTAATCGACTAATATCAATTGTCTCTGCCGTATCTCTTAGCAGGTTAAGCTGAGCCTGACGCAAGGCTTCTGCCTTAGTCATCGATTGTGGAATGTGATGATAAAACTCACTCATAAGAGCTAGGGTACCCGCATCGCTCACATCCCATAGACTGGCAACAGCTGACTTAACCCCGGCCCTGAGGGCTAACCCAGCAAACCCCAGTTCAGCATCGCTATCACCCACCGCTGTTTCACAGGCACTCAACACCAATAACTCCAGCTCAGGTAGCTGCCAATCTAAATTATTCATCTGGGCCAGGGTAAGCCGCTGGTCCCATAGCTGAATGTAAGAGTTTTCCGGTTTTCCTGGCTTAAATTCAGCATGGGTGGCCAGATGAACAATATCGTAAGATTGTCGACCCAGAAGAGTATTGAAGTTCTCCATGGTGAAATTTTGGTTGAGCAGAGACCGATCTTGCCAGTTGCGATCGCTCTCCCCCGCTGTTCTCAACTGCCACGCAATATTTGACAGTTCCACAGGAACCGCAGGCAACGGAGCCAGATTTGAAAACTCAGATGCCCCCATGGCCAACAGATTACCCGGTTCAATTGGGTCATAGTCTGTATCGATCAGGTTAAAGGCTGGAATGCTAGTTGTACTGTACTTTTCAACTAAAAACTGTTCCCCATCGTGGAGGGCGGCCAGGGCCACTCCCCTAAGACCATCTCCGGCACATACCAACAACGTATCAATGCCAGCTGGGGCTAAAAACTCTTCTTCGTAGGTGCCAATAAGCCAGTCGTACAGCTGGCGAGCAGCAGGCATATAAGCGTTGCCAGACGGGCGGCTAATGTAGCGATGAAACTGTTCAGTTGTCTTGTCTAGCAGTTCCTTGGGAACATCGTACAAATCACGAACAATCGGTTCACCATTGGGTGTAATCAACACCAGATGCAAATGGTCTTCGCGGGGAATGGCCCACATCACAGCGGGTGTCGTGCCAGTTTCTTCACCAATGCGAGTTAATGTGGCCGCAATCTCTTCTGGTGGTTGTGTGACATCAGCCAGGTCTTCACCAAAATAGGTTTCATATTCTGACTCTAGACGACGCTCCATATTCACAACTTTTTCACTCAGGGTAAGTTCCTGAGCTAGAGCGGGGGGTGTAGACATGATCATTGGCAAGCTGGCTAAAGAGGCCAGTAATAACCGTAGCGATCGCAGAGGTAGGGCGCGAGGTAAAAAAAACATAATGCTACTCCTAAGTGTGTAGGGGCAACTACATAGAAAGTAACCTGAATCCGCATGGAGTTTGACTACGGTCCAAGGTCAGAAAATGTCTGTTGGTATGAACTTTAGATAGTTATCAACGGCAGAAACGATGTTTCAGGTCTCTATTTGTATGTATGTCTGAAAATGCCTGGAATTGAACTCCTGAAACTTTGGTAGCTATGTACACCCAACTTTGCAGATTTGTCCATACAGACTTACTGGTTTATACGCCCCGACTGACTGATTTATGCATATCCATTTCTTGACTATGCAGCCGACCCAATTTCCGTCATGCTAGATACCGAAGATTAGCCGTTGCTGATTGAATGATTAATGGGACCGTTTTGGTTGCACTTAGTCATTTAAACCTGGAACCTGATTTAGGTCCATGGTTAGCAACGCAGCTGTGAAGACAACTACAGGAGTTATCACACCATGGCAGATATGGACCCGGTTAAGTTAATGAAGCAAGAAGTGGGTCGCGCCGCCGCTGCCCAGGTAAAATCTGGCTCGATTGTGGGTCTGGGTACGGGTTCCACCACTGCATTTGCGATTCAGTTTATCGGTGAGCGTCTAGCTGCAGGCGAAATTAAGGACGTTGTGGGGATTCCCACGTCATTTCAGGCGTCGGTACTGGCTAAAAAGCACGGTATTCCGTTAACTACGCTGGATGAAGCCCCCCGCATTGACATTGCCATCGATGGTGCCGATGAGGTGGACCCTCAGCAGAATTTGATTAAGGGCGGTGGTGCGGCCCATACCCGCGAGAAGGTAGTGGATGGTTTGGCCGCGCGCTTTGTGGTGGTGGTGGATAGCTCCAAGCTAGTGGATAAGCTGGGGTCTACATTTGCTCTACCTGTGGAAGTTTTGCCCATGGCGGTGACTCCGGTGACCCGTGCCCTTGAGGCGTTGGGTGGTAAGCCTGAACTGCGCATGGGGGTGAATAAAGATGGCCCAGTGATTACGGATCAAGGCAACATGGTGCTGGATGTGACCATGACTGGCATTGATGATCCGGCTGAGCTGGAGAAAACCATTAACAACATTCCCGGTGTGCTGGAAAATGGCTTGTTTGTGGGTGTTGCAGATGAAGTACTCATCGGTGAAGTGATTGACGGGAAGGCGTCAGTGCGCACCATGTAGGTTAGATATTGGCATGTAGGGGCATCCCTGGTGGGTGCCCTGGAAACCCTATGCCATTTACCTACCGTTTTTCAATGATCGGTGAATGGTGATAACGATCGCACCCCAAACCCAAGGAAAAAGCCTTGGGTATTTGCTAGTTTCAGTTGGAATTCTGCCGATAAATAGGGTAG
>JAHQVZ010000345.1 GCA_019634055.1 Leptolyngbyaceae cyanobacterium MAG.088 | reverse complement strand
CCCCATTTCTTTTGGGGTATTGGAATAGCTGGGTGCGATCTCATTGTGTAGGTTGGTCGTGAATAATGATTTAGGGTATTACGCGTAAGCGTATGGTCTTTTGAACTTATTTGGAGTGTATCCAATGTATGTGAGAACCACTATAAGTCATATTTTAACTTTTTTATGCTGTCACTATTAAATAACCCCCAATGCATCAGGCATCGGGGGCAGCTTTGTTATAAGGAGTTACACATAACGTGAAAGAACAGTAAGTCTGCTCTCTGAATCTAAAATGGCTTTTCCTCAAGCATTTTGGCTGCCCTTCGTCAGTAAGTTTACGGGATGCTAGTCCGATCCCATGAACTTATCAACTTTATTTGAATTGTGATAAGTTAACTTTACTTTTGCTTGGCCCTATGCATTTTTCGATGTTGGTGGAAAAATGTTCGGGATATTAACTGCCTGAAAACGACTTATTTTTTTGTCTCAGCTAGGTTTTTTAGCTGATCAATCACCGTTGACCATACCCCTGCACTAAAGCTTTCCCAACAGCTCTGACAGTATTGATTGCACCACAACTCATCGGTGAAACCTTGGCATTTAATGCATTTAACTTGAGTAGGCATGATATGTTCCCAATTTGTGTTGTTAGATATTCATCATGGGTTCTAGCAATCAGTTCATGTCTTGATCGGATACCAGAACATAATGCTAGCAATCAGAAAAATGACTTCCTGGTATAGGTAACTATCTCTGGTATATATAACTTCTATTCTCATTCCCTATTGCTCCAACGATCCCATGAACGCCTATTCAAAGTTTGTTGAACTTTCCCCCACAACTTATGCTGATGCCCTGCTAGGGCGAGAGCAGTTTATGGATATGGGAATCCGGGAAATGTGGCCCCAGATCCCCCGCATTGCTGGACCGGCTTATACGGTGAGCTGTGCTCCAGGGGATAACTTAATGCTTCATGCGGCGATTTATAAAGCGGAACCAGGGTCGATTATTGTGGTAAAAGCTGGCGATGTGGACTACGCTATGTCCGGCGGTAATGTGTGTGCCACGGCTCAGCAACGGGGAATTGCTGGATTTGTTGTTGATGGTGTCATTCGAGATGTTGCCGAAGTGCGTGAGCTACAATTTCCAGTATTTGCTCGCGGTGCAATGCCGATTCCTGGGAAGAAGAATGGACCTGGCACCCTACAGAACACTATTATCTGTGGTGGTGTGCAGATAGAACCAGGGGATATTGTTGTTGCCGATGAAGAAGGAATTGCTGTGATTCCCTTTGCACAACAAGACTCTGTTTGGGAGATTGGTAAGCGTCGGGCTGAAAAAGATGAGGTTCGGTCATTGGATGACTGGCAAATTGAGCATCAAGCTAAGGTTGAGAAAAAATTAAAAGAAATCGGGCTTGAAGGAGGCTTGTAAACGAGGGGGCCTCGATATCTGAAAATTAATTAGGATCATTTCCTTAGTTGGTTAGGCGGCGAATGGTGCGATCGCAATAATTAAAAAAAGTGCCCCCCCCATAGCTTACCTGACGTTGCCAGGAAGACCCATTAACCCAAGTTTGATAGGCCGGTATCGCTACGTTATGCAAAAACTGTTGCCATCGTTTAACAAGCATCTCTGGCGTATAGTGTAGAGAACGAAGTTGTCCTCGTTTGACAATTTTGGCCCGCAGTACGCTATCTTGTTGCAGCCGATCCAAACAAGACCATAGCTCTGCCATAGAGTTAGCTTCCATATAATCTACACCAGCACGCCCTTCAGTTTGATAGGCTAACTCTCGACCCAATATGGCGGGAACCCCTGCTAGCCAGGCATTATAAAGCTTGGTGGCGGGTTTGCTACGATAGCCAGGTTGTCGTCGATTAAACTGACGTACGGCCACAATAACGTCAATTTGTCGATAATCATTCCAGCGAGTATCAATAGATTGATGCTTAGACCAGGCATTGGTGTTGATCACCGGCAGCCAATTTAGGTTTCGTTGCTGTAGCTGTTGTTCCCACTCGGGTGTCATCAATTCAGCCGCTAAACTATTGCGATGGCCTAGAAATGCGACCGTTTCAAATCGACCTTGTCGTCCAGGTGACCGGGGCTGTAGACCAGGCTGGGGCCAATGGGGAATAAAATGACAACCCAGCCACTTAGATACTTCACAGGGATTTTGCACCACATGGAGCTGGGCCTGGGCACATAGGGGAGCCTCGGCCTTCAAGCAAATCAACAAACGCTTAGGGCCAGGCTGAATAGTAGTCCCACGAATAGCATTCGCATGAAATAGAACAATACCCTCCTCAGGTAGCCGATCGATTAGCTGACAACCAACACCAGCTTCCTTCAGTTTTAGATATGTCTGTAAAGTCCAAGCATAAATACCTACCCCAAACCCTGACCAGTTCTCATTACTAGAAGCAGGAATCTGAATAGGCCAGAAAGATTTTGGGATATAGAAATATATATTTACAGACGGAGAATTCCTCAAACTTTTCAGGCAGTTGGTAAACAGTTCAAGTTGATCTTATCAGCCTCCTAACATTTCAATCGCAATAACTTCCCTTAAAAAAGAGATATCCCCTGACTTCTTTTTTAAGGAAATCAGGGGATATCTCTGAAACTAAACACCCAGAGTCAAGACTATACTTTTTTACTTGCTAAGACCTTAATCTTTGTAATTAGCGAGCTTTTGAGTTTCTCGTAATCTGTTGCTGAGCCGGATGTAGGTTTTGGAAAAAAGTCTAAGGCTCCGGCCTGCATTAAATTAAAAATGTTATCTACATCAGCGGGGTGTACAGTATTACTCACCACCAGAATAGGACGGGGAAAATCAGACATTACTTTTTGGGTAAACTCCAGGCCATCCATATTTGGCATCTGTAAGTCAGTGCAAATTACATCTGGCATGGTTTGGGCAATTACCTTTAAGCCGTCCATCCCATCTTGGGCGGTACCGACAACATCAACTTCTGGCGATGAGTCAATTAATCGCTGTAAAATTTGTAGAGCAATGGCAGAATCTTCGACCAGAACAACTTTGATTGGGGTAGTCATGATTAAATTAAATTCCTAAGGGTATTGAGAAGTAAACTTTGATCGAAATCACCTTTGGTGATGTAGGCATTGGCTCCAGCATCATTACCACGCTGTTTATCTTCTCTTTCGGCCAATGTCGTTACTAAGATAATGGGTAATTGGTCGTATTTTGCCTCCTGCCGAATCCGGGTCGTTAACTCCAGTCCGCTAAGATTAGGCATTTCCACATCAGATACTACTGCATCAAAAACCTCTCCTTCCTGAAGTTTGTTAAATCCATCTAGCCCATCTACCGCTGTCGTAACCTGATAGCCAACGCCTTCAAGAATGCGCCGTAGCTGAGTACGAATAGGTACAGAGTCTTCCACTAGCAGCACTTTTGGGTGGGTGGTATTGGGTTGCCAATCAGTTAGCTTGGGCTCAATACCCTTGCCTCCAACTGATTTGATCAAGTCCTGGGGGCTAAGGACCATACAGACCTCTCCCGCGCCTAAGATAGTTGCTCCGGCGATATTACGTACCCGTTTGAGGAGCTTGCTATGGGGCTTTAGTACAATATCTTGCTGATCGACTAGCTCATCAACAAATATTCCCAATCTTTCTGAGCCAGCTTTAAGTACAACACATGGCACAGATTGTTTGACTACATTAGCTTGAGGCTGTATAGCAACAGATACGGGCAAGCCTAGTAAATCAGTTAACCAAGCGACAGATAAAGGATTGTCTTGAAATGTTATGGTCGGACTACCTTCCAGGGTGAAAATATCGGTAAGATTAACCCGCATCATCACTTCAACAAATTCAACTGGAATGGCATAGGCGGTTTGGTTAATCTCAACGATTAAGGCAGATGCTGTGGCTAAACTCGTATTAAGTCTAAATTGGAATGTACAGCCCTCGCCAGGGCTAGACTGTACCTGAATTGAGCCCTTTAATCGTTCAACGTTGACTCGCACAACATCTAGGCCCACTCCCCTACCAGAGATTTCTGTAACAGATGTTCGAGTAGAAAAACCGGGTGCAAAAATTAAATTGTGAATTTGTTTAGTGTTCATTTTAGCCAGTTCGGCTTCACTGTGGAGGCCCCGACGTAGGGCGGTGCGTTTAATACTCTCTATACTAAGACCACGCCCATCGTCCACCACTTCAATCTCAATATGGCTACCCCGTTGATAGGCTTTAAGCCAGATTGTTGCTGTGGGGGGTTTATCCATGGAAATTCGCTCGCTTGGAGCTTCAATTCCATGGTCAATGGCATTGCGAATGAGATGGGTAAGTGGAGCTTTCATCTCTTCTAAAATCCGTTTATCTGCCTGGGTGTCACCGCCTTCAATTACCAGGTTAATGATTTTACCCTGCTGTTTAGCTAAGTCACGCACCATGCGTGGAAATAGGTTAAACATACTGGACAAGGGCAGTTGGCGAAGCTTGAGAATCCCTGATTCTAAGCTATTTGACAGGGTCTCTAATCGGGCGGAGTCTTCGTAGGCATTAGTGCGCAGTTGTTTTAACAAATCACCAAGCTGATCTAATCGATCTTCGGTAAGCTGTTGAAAATTTTGTAGGGGTATCAGGGCATCTGCATTTAGCTGGAGGTCTATATTATCAAAGGTCAGATGGTTGACTAAGCTATCTTGCATCCAGCTCTCCCAGAAGAGCAGGGCTTTGTCAATGTCATCCATACGTCGGGTAATTAACCGCTTGGTAACGGCTAATTCACCGGCTTGAGTCATCAGAGTATCGAGTTTCGGGGCCTCAACTCTAACAGTATCAATTTGATAGGCTTCGTTAAAGCTATTATCTGGTTCTACTGTTTCAGAGAGTGTCTTTTCTAGTGCAATAACCTCTGGGACTGTCTGCTTGGCAGGCTCTACTTCTAATTTATTTAACTCATCTATTATGGATGACGTGAGGATTGGCTCGGAAACGTCATCCATAAGGGAACTTAATTCAGGGGTGTTAATCTCCTCAATCAGTTCCTCACTCTCATTTGGTTGTGCTGAGTCGGGGTTTGGCTCAAGGGTATCCCCAGCATTCATAAGTTGAGCCATAACATGGAATACACTCACGTTAGAAGGCTCACCTGTAATAGCCTCATGGGCTATTTTGCGGACAGCATCTAGCCCTTGATAAAGGCAATCACAAAATGCTGGAGTGATCTGGCGTTCACCATTCTCTACACCGCTTAAAAGATCCTCTAACTGATGAGTTAGCGTCTCTGCATCTTGTACCCCCAGCATACGGGAGTCTCCTTTGAGAGAATGGGTTGCCCGCATTAGTTCTTTGAGTTTAGTCAAGTCATCTGGATGTTGTTCCAGATGGAGAAACCCTGTCTCTAATTTGTCTAAATGATCTTTGCTGGCATCGCGGTAAAGCGTGCGTAGCTCTTCATCTTCGATATATGTCATTGGAGAAAAGGATTACACGGCAACTTGGAGCTCTTCCGCAATGGTTTTCAGTTCTTCGGTAGAACTTTGAACCTGGTTCACAGCGGCCACTGTTTCTTTTGCGCCTAAATTAATTGCGTTCATTGCAGAAACTGCCTGCTGTACGCCCACTGCCTGTTGCTTAGCAGTTTGAGCAATTTCCTGGGTGTTTGCATAGACTTCGTTAATCGCTGTAGCAATCTTTTTGAAAACATTTGCTGTACTTTGGGCGACTTCAATACCTGCTTTTGCAGTTTTGTTACCCTCATCGGTCACCATTACGGTGCTGTTAATTGAGGACTGAATCGCTTCAACCAGGATTTTAATTTTGCCGGCTGAATCGCGACTTTGGTCAGCCAGCTTTCGAATTTCTCCAGCTACCACTGCGAAACCTTTACCTTGTTCGCCTGCCCTTGCTGCTTCTACCGCAGCGTTTAGGGCCAGCATGTTGGTTTGGTCGGCGACATCGGCCACCAGGTTGGAAATTGTTGAAATCTGATCGGTTTGCTCACTAAGCTGAATAATCTGATTTGCGATCGCACCCACCTTATCCTGTAAGTCTTCAATACCCAGCACGGTGTTTTCCACTGCCTGGCTGCCTGCTTCAGATAAATCTAGTGCCTCTCGTGCACCAGTGGCCGAGAAATCTGCTTTCTGGGCCGCTTTTAGTGAGGTTGTTCCTAGCTGTTCAATGGTTGATGTGGTTACAGTCACAGACTCTGTTTGATCGGCAACCATGCGTTCTTGAGCTTCAATTGTAGCTGCAATGTTTGAGGAACTATCAGCTACGGTTGTTACGGATTGCTGTAATACCTTAGTAGCCTGTTGAATCGTCCAGAGGATGAAAGCAAGTACTCCCAGGTTCAAAATCAAAATAGCCCATTGAATGATCTGAATCTGTTGAATTCTGTTGGACGAGAAATTTTCAGCTGCGAATACAGCATCATTGGTCAGTTCAAAATAAGCTTCACTGTCCTCAATGAGTTTAGGCAGAAGATTGGGATTTTGACGATAAGCAGCAATCGTTGATTTAAGCTGTTGCCAGGAACTCTCCACTTCTTGAATTTTAGCCAGATAGTTTGGATCAGTGGCTTTAGGTAGATCTAACGTTTCATCTCCATTGATCAAACCGTTGATTAACTGATCAAGTTTTTGACTCAGTTTGTCATCGGGCTGTCCATTCGTTTCTAACTTAACTAATCGCTGGGTAGCCCCTCGAACAATACCAGACTTGTTAACAACACTTCCATCTAAGGAACCCTGTCGGGCATTAAAGTTTGCTAAGACATTGGCACCTATGGCAAAGCAAGCAAGACCAGCAATGGTCAATTTTAATTGAGTAGTAATTTTCATTCAATCACTCCTGGATTATTGTTTAGAACTACATATTGAGAGAAAAATAGGGTCGATTGTGGCCGGGGTAATTATTTTTTAGGCTGCTTGGTTCACAATCAAGCCTCCTGATGAGAAAATTTTAGATAGATCAAGGATACTCAGAGTTTTTTTGTAATAAGAAGCGGCTCCTTGAAAAAAGTCTTGGCAACGGGTGGGAATAGCTGTGGGCATAGAGGAAATCTCGGAAGGGGGTAGGTAAACTACATCTAAAACCTGATCAACCGTAATTCCTGCAACAATATCATCTACTTCAATGACAACAGCCTTAGAAGTATTTTCTTCTGACAGAGAAAGGTTGAGAGCCTCACGGATATCAACTAAGGTCATTACTTCTCCTCGCAAGTTCATATTGCCCATAATGTGGGAAGGGCAACAGGGAATTGACATTACTTGGCGGATATTGATAAATTCCCGTACCCGGTGGAGTTCCACTCCAAAATATTCATCTCCCAACTCGATTACGGCTAACGGCATCAAACTACTAATGTCAGAACTTTCTAAAGAATGCTTCAAGCCATCAGCGCGTTGCCGGAAAGTTTGCTGAGCCTCTAGAGTACTATTAGGGCAATACAGTGAGAAAAAGTTAGTGAGAACGGGGATTTCTTGAGCCTCTAAAACACGTTCATCTGGATGGGCTCTATCTAAGTCATTGAGCTTTGCCTCCCAGGCCATCATTGCGACGTCATCGGTTTGGCGAATTAATGTCTCTGGGTTTAATAGTGTAATCAAGTGATGATCATCCAGTTTGGCTATGCCGGCTACAAAGACTGTATGAGTATGGCTTCTGAATTCGTACGTTGGTGCGGCTTCAATACTATCAGCCTGGAAAGATTGAACATCATGGACCTGGTTGACCACCATACCTACCTGAAGTCCTTGCCATTCAATAACGATGACACTATCACTGAGCTGACAAGGGGGCATCTCTTGCCCTAACCGTTTGGCGAGATGCATAACTGGTAAAATCTTACCCCGAAAATTGAGTATACCGATGATGTCGCCGGGAGCATCGGCAATAGGTGTCAACTCGGGTAATTGAAAAATCTCTCGTATTAGAGTTGTTTCAATTCCATACTGTAAGTTATTGAGTTCAAATGTTAAGTAAGCTTGGGTTTCCATGGTCGGTATTCTGATTACAGATCTCCTATGACATCACTGTATTAGGAATGTACTTGTCGAGTACTGCCTTTAGCTTCTGACGATCGATAGGTTTGGTTAGATAGTGGGTTGAGCCAGCCATTTGCCCTTTTATTTTGTTGAACATGCCATCTTTGGCGGTTAGCATAATCACCGGCAAATCTCGAAATTTGTTAATGTTGCGAATTGTGCGGCAAAGTTCTAATCCATCAATATCTGGCATTGTTACATCTAGTAGTAGTAAATCAATATCTTCTCTGTTTAATACATTGAGAGCATCCATGGCATTACTGGCAAGCAGAAGGTTATAGTCATTGCCAATGATGCGTTTGATCATGGTTTGCACAACAGGACTGTCATCAACGCTTAGAATAGTCGGTAGATTTTGAGACAGGATCTTCTCAGGAGCAAGATCTCTATGGGCTATGGGTGCACTGTGTGTATTTTGAGGAGGTTGAAAAGTTAACCACCCCATCTGCATGTAATGTACATAGCTATGGGCAAGTTCCAGAGGGTCTCGGCCAATTTCACTGGCAATATCCCCTAGTGTGCGCTGTCCATTCACCCACTGGTGTAAATGTTGTTGCACCCAGGAATCATTGATTTTCTGCTGTGCTTCCTTAATGCGGTAAGGAATTACATTTATAGACGCAATTGCAGGTGATAGAGAGCTCCAAACTCTCTTTCGTTGATGAATGTCAGTTTCTATCTGTTGCCAGGTAAAGCCATGGGCGTTTTCTCCGTAGGCAAGATCAATGACAGCAGAATCATCTAACTTAACCGTTCCACGGTGGGGTAGAATTTCTTCTAAAATCAGGACAATTTGTTTGCGGACAAATGTTTCAACATCTTGCCAGCTAAATAATTCCAGACGAGTATAAAGTTCTAAATATTGACGAATAGAAGCCTGATTTTTGACCTTTTTATCAGCTAACTGCAAGGCTGCATCCATAATTTGCAGGTTAAAGTGATCCCCCAACTTTCGAGATAGTTCATGGGGGGATGGTAAAGAGAGTCCTGCATAGGTAATCTCTCCGTTAGAAAAGCTTAAAATTCTCGGGCGTCTTAGTTTTCCAATATCAGACAGTGTTTCTACATAAGTGACTCCACAAAAGCCTTCATCCTGCAAGGTTAAGATAGTACTGCCCAGTTGCTCGACGTTAAACTGTAACATTAATACTCTCCCATTCAGGCTTTAGAAGATCATGAAAGTGACTTTTCACAGCAAAAAATGATGTAGATACTGACGTTTTTTGGCAATAATTTCCCAAAAAATTACTATCAATTAATCAATTTCAATTGATAGTAATCGTTGTTTCCTAATAAGACTAGGGACAAATTTCTAGTCTCATTGTTGATTTGATATGATTAACGTGCCCATTAACTTTAAAGACGAACATAAGACTAAGGAAACTGCATAAAAATAAAGACCCATGAGAAAATGGTCAGTGGGCATTATTGCAGCGGAATAGAGAACATATCTGAAAGGTTATTGAGTGAGTGTGTGATGGTCTAATTAGATACAGAGGCCTAAGTCAGCATTCCCTGTGCCAAGTCTTCGCTTACAATGATTCATAGGGGACATTTGATTGTCAGACCTGCATGGATGGCTCATGAAAATCTTCTATTACCGACGGCGGGATGGTCAGCCTAATTTTGGTGATGAGCTAAATACGTGGCTGTGGCCTCAACTACTCCCAAATTTTTTTGATGACGAAGGATCTACCCAATTTATTGGCACAGGAACGTTACTTAACAATCGTTTACCAGAACGGACAACACATGCTCAGCGCTTAATTATATTTAGCAGTGGGGCAGGTTATGAACAACCTTTATCTAAGGTTCCATCCCACTGGCATATTGCCTGTGTTAGAGGCCCGCTCACTGCCAATCGTTTAAGGCTGCCTCGCCAGAAGGCAATTACAGATGGTGGTATTTTGGTGCGCCGCTGCTTTACCCCTACTGGTAAAAAAACATTTTCCCATGCATTTATGCCCCATATCCACCATGCCAATTTTGCAGATGGCACCTGGAAAACCCTGTGTAAGGAGGTTGGTATTGGCTACATCGATCCTCGCTGGCCCATAGAACAAATTTTAGAGGCCATT
>JAHQVZ010000040.1 GCA_019634055.1 Leptolyngbyaceae cyanobacterium MAG.088 | reverse complement strand
TAAGCGCTCTCCACTGGTCTCCAGTCTAATTCAACCTTTCCAGCTCAGGGCAACGATGCCAAACCCCGTAATCAACACGCCAAAAACACGATTCACCCAAACCAACCGCTGGGGCGTTAGCCAGTGCCGCAACCGCGACACCCCACTACTCAGCATCAACCACCACAGGGCCGAGCCCAAAAACACACCACCCACCATGATTACCGCCTGACCATAGCCCAAATCCGTCGGTGCAAAGCCAGCAAACAGCAATACAAACGACAAAATCGTCGCCGGGTTCGTCAACGTTAAACCCAATGTAGATAGATAGGCCCCCACTAAACCAGTGCGGCTAATCTCAGCGGCTTTTTCAGCAGGCTTACTCAAAAATGTAGTGATGCCTAAATAACAAAGAAACAGACCACCGAGAAGACCCAACCACCGGGCCTGATCCGTCAAGAAATTAGAAACCACCGCGAGGCCAAAAGCGGCCACCGCACCATACACCCCATCCGCCGTGGCCGCCCCCAAACCCGACAATAACCCCGCCATCACCCCATAGGACAAACTACGCCGAATACACAACAACCCAATGGGACCAACGGGCGCAGCAATGGCCACCCCCAGCACCAACCCTCGCAAAAACAAAAAAAACATGGCAATACACCCATAAAAAACGAAATATCCCGTAAGAGCTCCCCTTGTGGGTGCCCTGCATCGAATACACCAAATATCGAAAGGAGAAAAATATTGGAGGGTGCATCCACAAGGGAATGCCCCTACACACCAAACGCCCCATCAAACCGCCAACGCTGTCGTTTCCTTGACTGTCGATAACGCTATCGATGTTTTTGTCTGCAAGATCCCCGGCAACCGCTTAATTTCCTCGCTGAGGATCCGTTCTAAATCTGCAATTTTGGGGCACCGTACCTTTAGTAGATAGTCCCCATCTCCTGCAACGTGATGACATTCCTGAATTGAAGGTGTCACCTGTACATAGTCTAAAAAGCCCTGGCGGTACTGAGGATGTTCTAAAACCACCGAAACAAAAGCGGTGACGTCATAGCCCAGTTGTACCGGATCCACCACCACCCGATAGCCCTGAATGATGCCGCGTTTTTCTAAGCGTCGAACGCGATCGCTAATGGCTGGAGAAGACACATCACATTGACTAGCCAGGTCAGACCACTTGACCCGGCCATCTATCAGCAGCATCCTTAAAATCTGATTGTCAAGCTCATCCATAAAGATTATTTGCAAAGCATTAATGGCTTAAATAATTTATTTTTTAAAGCATATATCAATTTTTTATTTACAAACCAATCCAAATATCAAAATATTCTTATTTAAGAAAATATTACCAATCACCCATAGAGGGTCAAGCCCCCCATTGAGGGGCTTGATCGGTAAGAATTACTACTATCAAGACAGGGTGTAGCACGCAGGATTGCTTTACGCCTGGTCTGCACTACCCCAAAATTTATGTTTAAATTTCTTTCTGACGTCGTCACTGCAGCAACGATATCTGCCGACTGGATAGGTATTCGCGCCATTAAAGACACCACTAAAGCCTGTGCTATTCGAGATGCCCATCCAGAGCGTAATACCCAGCAGTTTGGCCAGGGTGCCATGGTGGAAGTATTAGCCCAAGGACAGTTTGGCTACAGCGCCACCAATAATCTCAGTGCCACTGCTTTAGCCAACGCCATTGTGACCGCTTACAAACAAGCTGTTGCGGCTAGCACCTGGTCAGTTCATAAATTTACAACTGCCGCTCGCCCTCAGGCTAAAGGTACTTATGTATCTCCCCACCGCAAAGGGTTAGACGCGCTATCTCCGGGGGAGTTAAATCAAATTCTGCTGCAGATATGCCAACGCCTCAAGGTATCTGACAAAATTGCCCAGACCACAGCTTCTGCTAGAAGCCACGATATTGAAACCTGGTTTGTGACCAGTAATGGTTCAGAGATTTATCAACGGGACTATTTGGTAGAAACCCACTTCGGCACCATTGCCCAAGATGGGCCAACCACACAGTTGCGCACCGATCATGGATATTTGGCCCAAAGCTATCAAGGGGGCTGGGAGTTATTTCCTGGCCTGGATTTGTGGCAACGGGTACAGCAGGTAGGCACACAGGCGGTGGAATTGCTCCATGCAGATAATTGCCCTGACCTGACCACCACTCTGGTGCTAGCTCCCGATCAAATGATGTTGCAAATCCATGAAAGCATTGGCCATCCGCTAGAGTTGGACCGCATTTTGGGAGATGAGCGCAACTATGCTGGCGGTAGCTTCATTAAGCTAGAGGATTTTGGTTGCCTAACCTATGGTTCTGAATTGATGAATGTCACCTTTGACCCAACTGTGCCGGGTGAACTGGCTAGCTATGGGTTTGATGATGTCGGCACCCCAGCCACTCGGGAGTATTTAATTCGTGGGGGCAAATTGGAGCGAGGACTGGGCGGTTTAGAAAGTCAGCAGCGCTCCCAGGTGCCAGGGGTGGCAAACTCACGTGCGTCTTCATGGAATCGTCCGGCCATTGACCGCATGGCCAATATCAATTTGGAACCTGGAGATCGCACCTTTGAACAAATGATTGCCAATATTGAGCACGGTATCTATATGGAAACCAATCGCTCCTGGTCCATCGATGACCAACGCCACAAATTTCAGTTTGGCTGTGAGTACGGCAAACTCATCGAACAGGGCAAACTCACCCGGACCCTAAAAAATCCTAACTATCGTTCGATTACGCCTCAGTTTTGGCAAAGCTTATCCCAGGTAGGCGATCGCAACACGTGGGAAATGTATGGCACGCCCTTCTGTGGCAAGGGAGAACCCAATCAGCTAATACGAGTAGGCCACGGTTCGCCGGTGTGTGCATTTGACAATATTGAAGTGTTTGGGGGTGCAGTATGATCAGCGCTGTAGCGGCAAAGATTAATGAACAGGTTATGAGTAAGGAAAAAATCTTTGGCCAGCTAGCAGATGCCATTGCAGCGACCCTTGCCACAGCTGCTCATTTTACCCTTACCCTTGATGGCGAAGACAGCCAGTTTACTCGCTTTAACCGAGCGCAGGTTCGTCAAACAGGTGAGGTGAGCGATGGCAACCTAACGCTAACGCTCATGCAAACCGATCGAACGGCGGCGGCGACGGTTCCTTTTGTAGGGGAGTTTGAGGCTGACTGGTCCCTGCTAAAGACAGCTCTAGCAGACTTGCAGGCGATGTTGCCCCAGCTACCGGTAGACCCCTTTGTGGTATTACCAACGGGATCGGCGACTAGTCGAATGGTTAATCAGGGAGAGATTTTAGATGCAGATGCGATCGCATCTACCCTGCTTACCCCCGTCAATAACCTCGACTTTACCGGCATCTATGCCGGCGGCTTAATCTTCAGGGGCTATGCTGACTCAGCCGATCAGCGTCACTGGTTTGAAAGTACCAGCTATAGCCTAGATTTTTCCTTATTCGATGCGCAAAATCGGGCGGTCAAAGGCACGTTTGCCGGAAACCAATGGCAGCAAAGTAAATTTTTAGACAAAATCAATCAGGCCAAACATCAATTGGCCATGATGAGTCGCCCAGCCAAAACAGTTGAGCGCGGACAATATCGCACCTATCTAGCGCCTGCGGCAGTGGCTGAACTACTCCACATGTTTTCCTGGGGTGGGGTAAGTGAGGCCGATCTACAGCAGGGCAACAGTGCATTTGGGTTACTGCGTCAGGGTAAACACAGCCTATCGGCCAAATTTACCCTACAGGAAAATTTTCAGCAGGCTAATATGCCCCGATTTAACATATACGGTGAAGTCGCACCGTTACAGTTACCCATCATTGAGCAAGGTAAATTAGTCAATAGCCTAGTGAGCTCCCGCAGCGCTAAGGAATACCAAATACCATCTAACTATGCGAGTCGGGGCGAATATTTGCGAGCTCCTGAAATTTTGCCAGGCACCTTAGCTGCCGATCAAATCTTGACCAGCTTAAATACCGGACTGTATCTATCTAACTTGCACTACCTCAACTGGAGCGACCATCCCAACGGTCGCATTACCGGCATGACTCGCTATGCTTGCTTCTGGGTAGAACAAGGAGAAATTGTTGCTCCGATTGAAAATTTAAGGTTCGATGAAAGTCTTTACCAATGCTTTGGCAAGGGCCTAGTGGACCTAACCGATTTTCAAGAAACGATTCCTAATATCGATACCTATGGGCAGCGTGGCCTTGGCGGTAGCCGAGTACCTGGCATCTTAACGAATGACTTTACCTATACGCTGTAAAGATACGTTATAAAGGCCAGTAAACTAATTAAACTGCATCTCTATTGCCATTTATGGCCAAAGAACTCTGGGCCGACAATGCGCCGCCACCACGATTAACCATATCCGTCAGCAGTGTTGTCCTGTTGATAGCGGCTATTCCTCTACTAGTGCTGCTTTGGCAGCTCAAAAGTTTACTGCTGCTGGTGATGATTTCAGTGGTGTTAGCCTGCTCCATTGCCCCCGTGGTTGATTGGGCTGAGCAGTATCGGGTGCCCCGCTGGCTCAGCGTGATTTTGGTCTATTTAACCCTGATTGGCGGCCTGGTGTTGTTGGGAGTACTCATTGGCCCAACGGTGTTCGAACAGTTAGAACGCTTGATCCGTCGTGTTCCTGTGTCTATTCGAGGGCTGCTTAATGAGGCAGACGCCTGGTTAACAGCCTTTACCGATACCCGCTCATTTACCACCAACGAACTCTTCACGCAGCTGATCGATGTTCAAAGTTTGATCAGCTGGACGATCAAATCAAGTCAACAGCTATTGGTGCGCTCCTACGGGGTTACCACTGGAATTTTAGGCAGCGTACTGAGTTTAGTACTGGCACTCTTTGTGTCGGGCTACATGGTGGCCGACAGTCGTACCCTGGTCAAAAATTTAACCCGATTGCTGCCTAGCCCTTGGGATGAAAGAATTTTGGCCCAGATGCCTCCCATGGCTCAGCGCATTGGTGGATATTTGCGGGGACGATTTGTAGTGTCGGCCCTGTTATCAGTGGCCACCACTGTTGGGTTAAGTTTAATTGGCTTAAGGGACTTGGCCGTCGGGTTGGGTGCGATCGCAGGCGTCACCAATCTAATCCCATTTCTAGGTCCCATTTTAGGGGCTATCCCAGCCTTGCTGGTGGCCATTCCCCAAGGTGGCTGGACCTTTCTATGGGTATTTCTGATATATGTAATAGCCCAAAATCTCGAAACCTACATTTTAGATCCGCTGCTTGTAGGCACCTCAGTCGGTGTGCATCCCCTTTATCAGCTACTGGCAGTGTTGGGCGGCACCCAAGTTTTAGGCATTATTGGGGCCTTAATTGTGCCTCCGTGGATTGCCGGCGGGGCTGTATTACTCGAAAACCTATATCTGCGCCCCAAGTTCATTGCTGAACGGCAGCAGCGGCGCAGCAAGGCTTTACCAGAATTAGCCGGTTTTCAAGCGGATAGTTAATCCAAACCCTTGTAAGTAATGTCGAACAAGGCTAAACCATTGGGCATAAATCTATGAGGCTCTGATGAAGCACCATTAAGGTCATGAGCTGTTTACCTAAACAACTCAGCGTCAGTGCATCAGATATTGCTGAACCTGGTTAAATCTCAACCTGTAAAGCGTTGGGAAGCCCTCATCCATAAAGAGGTATACCTCTTGAGCAGCAACAGCTTACATTAAGTTAGTGTGATGCCGTTAGGCTGTCTGTCATAGTTTGCCTTCCTTGCCGTAGGTTAACCAAAGACCCTAACCTTAGGTTGGATAATTTGGCATTATGACTCTGCGTGGCTTAGTTAAAGCCAATTGCAAATCAGGTGAACTGTCGTCATTTAAGACAGTTAGGAATATCCATTTTCCTAACTAACCTGGCAAATGCAATCTATATTCTCAACTTTTATAGTTAAGTAATTTTTACGCTACGACTTACTCTTTATCGGTCTGGCTAGCGATGTATGACTATTGATATTCAAATTCTTATGACCCTGGGGGTGACGCTGGTTGCCCTGATTCTATTTGTGGTCGAATGGTTACCGGCAGATATCACCGCCCTAGGGGTGATGGTGTCCCTGATGGTGCTAGGACTAGTCACCCCCCAGGAAGGCATTGCCGGCTTTAGTAACTCAGCCACGATCACGGTGATGGCCATGTTTATTCTCAGTGCCGGTATTGCCCGGACCGGCGCCCTGCAACAGGCCAGCAACTGGCTGCTCCAATGGGGAGGCAAAACCTGTCGCCGTCAGATTTTTGTCCTCAGCCTGATTGTGGGACCGATTTCCGGGTTGATTAATAATACGGCGGTTGTATCGGTATTTTTGCCCATCATTGAGGACTTCTGCCAGCAGCATCGGCTATCGCCCTCAAAACTGCTCATGCCCCTGTCATTTGCCACGATTTTAGGTGGCATG
>JAHQVZ010000344.1 GCA_019634055.1 Leptolyngbyaceae cyanobacterium MAG.088 | reverse complement strand
CTGCTGATTCCCTTGTCAGGCCTTGGGTTCCCCGATTATCTCTCTTGCTAAAATCACAGCACGTTGCCGTTAATTTGGGCAAAACTTAGGCAATTAGGTTGTGTTTTCTATCTAATCTGTTTTATAGGGTGATTAGGCAGATGGATTTCCATCTCACTACCCAATCAGGGTGATTAGGTAGCCAAATTTCCACCTAACGCAGGTGTATTAGGCAGAAAATTTCTTTCTAATAATTTCTAGTAGATAGTTAGCTGACAAAATTACTGCTTAGCCCTTTTGCCTAAGCCTGTCAGTAGTTTAGGGCTATTCGGTTACAATTTTACCGAATGCAAATTGTCTCCATGAGGTCAAAAGCGACAGATGGCAGAATTTGACTGGGTACCTGCTTTAATCGGAGGTCTACTTATTGGCTCAAGCTCAGCTATATTGCTTGCCTTTAATGGACGTATTGCAGGCATTAGCGGTATTTTTAGTGGTGCTTTGGGCTGGGCTCCTGATCGCAGTTGGCGTTGGGTCTTTCTAGTTGGCATGCTTCTGGGTGGGGCTTTCTATGAATATGGCCTTTCCTCTCAATCGACACCAAGTTCAGTCTTTAGTCCTTGGGCCATGGTTGTAGGTGGTTTTTTAGTGGGTTTTGGTACCCGTCTTGGCAATGGCTGTACTAGCGGACACGGAGTCTGTGGTCTGGGTCGATTATCTATACGTTCATTGATGGCTGTAGTTACCTTTCTTAGTACAGCAATGATTACTGTTTTTGTTATGAGGCATGTTCTATGAACAAGATGCGTCTGCAGCAAATGGGAATTGCTCTAATTTCAGGTATTCTATTTGGCTTGGGGCTAGGCCTTTCTCAAATGATTGATCGAGAAAGAGTCTTAGGTTTCCTTGATGTGGCCGGTATTTGGGACCCTACTCTGTTATTTGTTTTAGGCGGCGCAGTTTCGGTCTCCGTCGTTACTTTTCGATTTATTCTCCGTCAGCAGCAACCATTTTTTGGGGTTACGTTTAAGCTGCCCACTCGTCAAACGATTGATTTACCTCTATTGGGGGGAGCCGTTCTCTTTGGTGTAGGCTGGGGTATTTCAGGCTATTGCCCTGGCCCCGGCATTGTGGGGCTTATGCTAGGTACTTGGAACCCGGTTCTCTTCTTAATTTCCCTAGCTGCTGGAATGTGGGCCTATCAGGGTTACCTTCATCTCACTCAACCATCATCCAAAGGATGATTATAGTTGTTGATTGTACTAGGTAGTCTTGGGATTCGATAGTATTGTGCGTTTCTTACTGGCAGTGACCGATGTCTCTGTCATGATTAATCCGGCACTCATGATTAATCCAGCACTTAGACTATTTAGTTGACAAAAATCGCCCAATAAAGTGGGCTCCTTAAAATGCCTGTAAGTATTGCTATCGCTAAGCTATAGCCTATCGGAAAATTTGATATTCAAGTATTAAGACTGCAATAAATATTTCAAAAAATAAAAATAACAAAACCCTAAATCGCACTATAAACATGGTAAAAACCGTAAATATCACAGGCTATGCACAGGCTATAGGCCTAGGCAAGGTTTTATCAAAAGCTCAGGTTTCTCTTTGAAGCCAGAGGTGGACTAAAGTTTATACAGTACTGGTACTTTACCCAATTGCACATTGCTGTATAAACCTCAACAACAAAGGAATATGCAATGAAAAAATTAACGTCTATATTCAGGGCGGTTGTCATTGGCATCGCGGGATGTGTAGGGGTATTAACCATTAATCTGGCACTAGCCGACACCCATGGAGATCACTCTGGGTATGAAATCTGGGGGGCTGACCAGTCTAACTCAGTTGCTGATGTTGAGTCTCGGGGCGTAAACGGCAGCTTTATTTGGGTTTGGGACAGTCAAGATGTAGAAAAACAGCTCGAAACTGGTGAAATCGCTAAACCCCTCGGTTGTGATGGCAACAACCAGCCCGGTGAAGGCCCTTGTAATGTTTATGATGTCTTTTTGCCTAGTCTGGTGGAATATGACAAAAATGGTGCAACCGGGAATACGCTTGGCACCGACTTTGGTCGTCTACATGGGATGCTGCCTGATCCACAGAACTTATATCTAAATGCCAATTTGTTTTCCCCTGGGCGTGGCTATGTAGGCATCATTGACGGTGAAACAAAGGAAGCCGTTGCCATTTTCCGAGTTTCTGGAACAAGTGCTGGTCGTTCGGTACATATGTCATTTTGGAATAGCGATGGTAGTGCATTACTAGTTGCAAATCTACATGGCAAGGTACTAGAACGTATTGATGTTAGTCGTGATGCGGATGGCAAAATTATTGCTGCCACCCTCAACCAATCGGCTGCCCTAGGTCTCGGCAAAGATATGACCATTAGCGATGACGCAAAAGTTTATCTTGGAACCAATAGTCATGGTAACCCTATGCTCGGTAGCGTTACTGGCAGCTATGACATGGTCAATGCTTTTGGTGATCTGACTCCCCAGGGCTTTTGCAAAGAAAATGGCTGTGATGAGGGCTCCGATGGCGAACTTGGTGGGCGTGGCAACAATGTTGTTATTTGTCCAATTGTTTCTGATAGTGATAATGCTTACGTGACCTTCGGCGGCGGCGGGCTGTTTGTTGTTAATACAAAAGAAACACCCATGACAATTGTTGGCGAGTACGACAAACAGGTTGTCAACGGTGCTGGCTGTGGCGGTGCACAGGCTGGAAATCACATGTGGCTAAACGCCGGTGTTTCCGCATCTGGGGCGGGTGCAGAGCAATCAACTTTCACTATCTTTTCGATTGATGATTCATTGTTTGGGCCTCGTTCAAATACGCCGAATAGACCTGCGCCTAGAATGGTGTTTAAGGATGAAACCAATACAGCGACCATTGGTAATCTGATTGGTGAGGCGACTAATCTTTCGGGGCAGCTGCCAGGAACCACTACACGTCGTGATTCCCATGGGATGGCAGTTACCCTCTCAGGAGACCATGTGCATACGGTGGATCGGATTCAGAATAATGTGGAAGTATTCGATACCTCTACATTGGCCCGTACGACCTACGATTTAACGTCTGCCGATGGCCAGGGCAATGGATTGGGTGCCTGTGCAGCGGTTTCTGTGACGGATGATAGTGCTCTGCTTGGCAATGATCCGGCACCAGATTTGCTAGAACCTACGCCCGATGGCAAGTACCTGGTAGCGGCCCTCCGAGGACCAGTCCCTGTTTCTGTTACTCATGCTGCTCAAGGTAGTTGTCCCGGTGTTGGCATTATCGAACTTTTGGATGATGGTGCATCTGGTCGTCTGGCAGGGGTTTTACGCTCAACTAATACTGTTGATAATTCGCCCGCAAGTGCACCCGGGGGGCAAGCCTATACGGGGGCAGAGCACAGTGACGTGCATGGGGCCGCAATTCGCAAAAAATAAGGCAATCTAAGCTGTCAGTTTTGGAACTTAAGATGCATTCCTGAAGGTCGTTCCCAGTATTCTGGCGATCAACGTTTGGGAATGCGTCGCGCTGTCGTTTTGAGAGTATGGTCAAATGACCAAATAAATGATCGACGTGGTCGCATTAGCTGGCTTCGGTTACAGGTGATGGCGGTGGTTTTGAGATGGTTAGTGTGTGATTCAAACGATGAGGCAAGCAGTACTTTTTGATTTAGACGGAACACTCCTTGATCGCGACGCATCAGTTGAGCAATTCGTCTCAGTACAATACGAGCGACTGGCTGAGCATTTAAGCCATGTTCCTAAAAGTGATTACATTTCAAGATTTATCGAGCTGAATTGTCACGGTCATGTTTGGAAAGATAAGGTTTATCAAGGCCTCGTGGCAGAATTTTCCATTGAGACGATAAGTTGGCAGACATTGCTAGAGGATTATGAAATGCGATTTCAGTTCCACTGTGTGCCATTTCAGTCTCTTCCCGAGATGCTGACTGAATTGAGGCAGCAAGGCTATTTGCTTGGCATCATCACGAATGGTCGAGGAGAGTTTCAAGCTCGTGCAATCGACGGATTAGGGATTCGAGACTACTTTGATGTTGTTCTCATTTCTGAAGTCGAACAGGTCAGGAAACCAGAATTGGAGATTTTTCAGCGTGCGCTGAAGCGCTTGGGTGTAGCAGCCTCAGATAGTGTATTTGTTGGTGATCACCCTGAAGCGGACATCGCCGGAGCAAAAGGGGCAATGATGAAGACTATTTGGAAGCGTAATTCATCCTGGACAGAGGCAAAAGACGCTGATGCGATCATCGATCAATTGGATGAGATCCCTTCGATCCTAAAACAGTTTTAATAGCTATTGACAGCCAGTGAACCAGTCATTAGGACAGACAGTTTTCTTAGGCTGCCATTGAACCCTCGTCGGACGCAAACCTTGGTCTATGAGGGCTATGAGTCTGATGTTTTACCCATCAGCATTTATCAATAGAGAATATGGTGCAAAAGAGATTGCAGAGCCTGAATCGTAAGAGACTTGGTGATTAGTATCACAAGCATTTCATTAAAACATTGATGAAAAAATTCAGAGATGGAGAAACATAATGTAGTACTTGTTCACATGTTCAAAGTCTGTAATAAATTCTCACCTTTTTGGGCTTGGAACAGTACCCTTGGTGAAGACTATTTGTGAATTGAGGAAAGAAAAATGCCTGTAGGATTGCCTGAGTTCGTTGAAAACCCTGAAAACCGGTGTCCGGTGATTTTGCTGCTCGATACTTCCAACTCGATGTCAGGTGAGCCTATACAAGAACTCAGTCGCGGTGTGGAGGTATTTAAGCAAGACATTCTGAAGGATAGTAAAGCTGCCCTGAGCGTGGAAGTTGCGATTGTCGCCTTTGGTCCGGTGCGACTAGTTCAGGACTTTGTCACTATCGATCAACTCACCTTACCCAAGCTAGTGGCCGATGGTCTCACCCCCATTGGCGAAGCCATCAATTATGGTCTGTCGATGCTAGAAAGCCGTAAAGAAGTCTATAAAGAAAGCGGGATTCAGTATTATCGACCCTGGGTTTTTCTGATTACAGATCGGAAGAGCGT
>JAHQVZ010000343.1 GCA_019634055.1 Leptolyngbyaceae cyanobacterium MAG.088 | reverse complement strand
CCTGCTAGCTACCATTCGTATTGAGACTGGAGGGTTTAAGCCAGTTCATGAGTGGGGAGGAGAAAGCTATTGGAAACGCTATGAGGATCGGGCAGATTTAGGTAATGTTAACCCTGGCGATGGCGTGAAATATCATGGTCGCGGCTATATTCAGCTGACGGGGCGGGCTAACTATCATGAGTATGGAAAAAAGCTAGGAGTGGATCTTGAAAACAATCCAGATCTGGCCATGGATCCCGAGATATCGGCTCAGGTACTAGCCTGCTACTTTAAAGAACGTGGAGTGGCAGCTGCGGCACGCCAAGGCGACTGGCGACGTGTACGCAAGTTAGTAAATGGTGGATACCATGGCTGGGATGTATTCTCAAACTATATTGAGCGTGCCCGAGCTCGGCTGGCGTAGTAGACAGTAGGTCCATTCAAGTACTGAGTTTTATCCCGTTGAAAACTAATGTTTTGAAGATGCGTTTTCAGTAGGATAAAATTTCCCAGAGTATAGAGTCCACGCGATGATCACGAAGGTATCCAGACGGTAGTTTTTCGCATATACTTTGCCCACACCCCCTGAAAATTCGAATACTTTACCCATAAACTTGCACGGTTTTTTACATGATAGGGGTATTTTTGGGTGTAAGTGTGGTAAGCAGCACAGTGCCGTTGGTTATCTTTGTTAAGAGATATACGAAATGCCCAAAACTTCAGCTGATGGACTTGTTGAACATAGGTTTTCCAATGGGCAACTTGCAAAAATACTTAAGCTAGCTGATGGTACTGACTGTGAGCAAGCTTTGTCGACTGTAGGCTTGCAAGGACCTGTACCGACATTGTTAGTCATTGGCGGGGCTAGCAATATGACTCCTGAAAGCCAGTCCAAATTACTGCAGTTTTTTAATAGTACGTTAGCCAGCTTGTCAGAACGGTTAGGGATTACGGTGCTAGATGGTGGCACTGATGCAGGGGTAATCCATATGATGGGTCAGGCTCGAAACCACATTAAGGGACAATTCAATCTAGTGGGAGTTGCTCCTTTAAATAGAGTCATTTTCCCAATCGATGTAAAACCTACTCAGGCTTCAGATGATGGCAACTATGCTCCAGTGAAGCTTGAACCTCATCACACCCACTTTTTCCTGGTACCTGGTGAAACTTGGGGAAGTGAATCCCAATGGCTAGCAAAATTTTCGTCAGTGTTAGCTGGTCATTTTCCTTCCATGACATTACTTATTAATGGAGGCCAAGTATCACTTAAAGACTTGAAGTTGAATTTAGAGCTAGGTCGACGGGTGACGATTATTGCTGGCAGTGGTCGTTTGGCAGACGCAGTAGCCGATACCATCAGCGGAGTGGCACCATCTGAGGATGAAATCATCCAAAATCTAGTGAAGATGTATTATCCGAGTCAGCTATCGGTTTTTAACATTCTCGCGAGCTCATTAGATGACCTAAAGGCTCAATTAGACATGTATTTTGATTGCTAATAGATGAAAGCGGCTCAAAGGACTCGTTTCTTACTCAAACCAGGCTAATTGAGCGCCATAGCCTCTTCCAAAAGACGAATTCAATCAATTTTTAAGGATTGGATTCGCTAATCGGCAAGGTATGCTAGAGTTCTATGGCAAGAAATTGCTATGCTTGGTGACAATAGTTTTCGGTACGATACGCTCACGATTCAACTCGACCAGTTTAACTAGACTTCGATTTGATTACTAGAGGGATCTCCCGTATAACTCGTTACATATTTAGTCTAGGAGATTCTCTATGTCCATTTATGTTGGAAATCTGTCCTACGATGCTACTCGGGATGACATTAATGCTGTCTTTGCTGAGTATGGAGCAGTCCAGCGTGTTCATTTGCCGACAGATCGTGAAACCGGTCGCCCTCGTGGCTTTGCCTTTGTAGAAATGTCTTCGGAAGACGAAGAAGCTGCAGCTATTGAGGCCCTAGATGGTGCAGAGTGGATGGGCAGAGATCTGCGAGTTAATAAGGCTCGCCCACGTGAGCAACGCGGCGGCGGTGGCGGCGGCGGTCGTTTTTAGAGCCTGCCTAAAATTGGGTTGAGTGCAAAGCAAACAACCCTGGTCTATCATGGGGCAGTTGGTCTGCCCCATTTTTGTCGTTAAAGGAGAGTACTATGGCCCAGGTTATTCTTGGGGATGATGAAGGTATTGAATCGGCACTGCGAAGATTTAAGCGGAAGGTTGTACAGGCGGGTATTTTTTCAGATATGAAAAAGCACCGTTACTTTGAGACACCTGCTGAGAAGCTAAAGCGCAAGGCGATCGCAAAGCATCGCCAAAAGCGTTGGAGTCGCAATCGTAGTAACCGCAATAATAATAACAATAATAAGGAGTAATACTCTGAGCCCTAGTCCCATGTCTAAAGCGGCTGTTTTACCGTTGAGAAGACTTTGGTTTTCAACATAGACTTGGTTATTTAAGGGTTCAGTTCTATTCCCGTACTCATGAATTCGAGTCATGTACGGCCTGTTTGCTATCAAACAGGCCGTATTGTTGTGACTTAGACGTGGTGGTGATTTAGACTAAATAATCTTGCAACGCTTTAACAGCCAGGGTCTGTTTTTGTAATGAACGAATCGCTTCAATGGTTGCCCGAGCCCCTGACAGAGTCGTAATTGTAGGAATTCTGTAATCAAGTGCAGTACGTCGAATCATACGGTCATCTTCCTGGGCGGTAGCCCCGGTAGGTGTGTTAATGATTAACTGAATTTCTTTGTTTTTAATGGCATCAATAACATGGGGACGCCCCTCATGCACTTTGTAAACCAATGCCACATCAAGTCCGTGCGTTTGTAGTACTCGACGAGTGCCTGTTGTAGCAATGAGTTTAAAGCCCAGTTCAGCCAGTTCTTTGGCAATGGGGACAACGGCTTCTTTCTCGCGATCGTTCATGGAAATGAATGTGGTTCCCTGTAAGGGCAGCTCCTGGCTAGCGGCAAGTTCTGCTTTTGCGAAAGAACGGCCAAAATCTACATCAATGCCCATAACTTCGCCAGTAGACCGCATTTCGGGGCCTAGCAGGGTATCGGTGCCAGGAAACTTGCTAAAGGGCAAGACAGCTTCTTTGACTGAAATATGTGTCGGGATCACTTCTGTAGTAACCCCCACCTCCGCTAATGTCTGACCTGCCATGATCAATACAGCCGTTTTGGCTAAAGGAATCCCTGTTGCCTTAGACACAAAGGGCACCGTCCGAGACGCGCGGGGGTTAGCTTCCAAGATATAAACATCGTCATCTTTGACGGCAAATTGAATATTCATCAGACCGACTACCTGCAGTGCCTTTGCTAGCTTGACAGTCCAGTCGCGAATAATGCTCAGGGATCGCTCGCTCAGGGTGATAGTCGGTAGGGAGCAGGCCGAGTCTCCAGAATGAATGCCTGCTTGTTCAATATGTTCCATAATGCCGCCGATCACCACATGCCCGGTGCGATCGCAAATGGCATCCACATCGACCTCAATGGCATTTTCCAAAAAGCGGTCGATCAAAATTGGATGATCGGGTTCTACCTGCACAGCTGTGGTCATGTAGTGTTCTAGATCGTGGTCGGAGTAGACCACTTCCATAGCACGCCCACCCAGTACATAGCTGGGACGTACCACCACCGGATAGTTAATTTTCTGAGCAATTTCCAGGGCTTCCTGATAGCTCCGGGCAATGCCGTTGGCAGGCTGGGTAATGTCTAAATCCCAAAGGATTTTTTCAAACCGCTCGCGATCTTCAGCCGTATCGATGGAGTCAGGCGAGGTGCCCCAAATCTGAGTTTTAATAGAGCTGTCATGGGTTTGGGCCAAATAAGCCTGCAATGGCACCGCCAGCTTCAACGGTGTCTGCCCACCAAACTGAATAATGATCCCTTCTGGATTTTCCGCCTCAATAATATTGAGCACGTCTTCTTTGGTGAGGGGTTCAAAGTAGAGACGATCGCTGGTGTCATAGTCGGTGGAGACGGTTTCCGGGTTTGAGTTAACCATGATGGTCTCAAAATCGTTGGCCTGTAAAGCATAGGAGGCGTGACAGCAGCAGTAGTCAAACTCAATGCCCTGGCCAATGCGATTAGGGCCACCGCCCAAAATCATTACCTTACGTCGCTCGGACGGTTTAACCTCGGTTTCGGTCTCATAGGTGGAGTAATAGTAAGGCGTGTAGGCCTCAAACTCTGCTGCACAGGTATCTACAGTTTTGTAGACCGGTATCACGCCCAATGTCTTACGTTGTGAGCGTACCTGGTCTTCGTTGGTTTTAGTGGCATAGGCAATTTGGCGATCGCTAAAACCCTGCTGCTTAACGGCCATCATTTGCTCGGTGGTGATGGCTTCTAACGCCGTACGCTTTAACCATTTTTCCGTGACTAGCAGATCCTGCAGCTTATCGATAAACCAGGGGTCGATGCCCGTGAGTTCATAGATATCCTCCGGTTTCAACCCAAGCTGCAGCGCATGGCGGAGGGCAAAAATGCGGTCTGGGTTAGGTGAACGCAAACTGGAGCGCACTTTGGAAATAGTGGGTAGATTTTCATTGCGATCGCATCCCCAACCCGCTCGTCCAGTTTCCAAAGACCGTAACGCCTTCTGAAAAGACTCTTGAAATGTACGACCAATGGCCATGGCCTCACCTACTGACTTCATTTGAGTCGTCAGCAACGGAGCACTGCCAGGAAACTTTTCAAAGGCAAACCGGGGAATCTTAGTGACTACATAGTCAATAGTGGGCTCAAAGCTGGCCGGGGTTTTCTTAGTAATGTCATTAGAAATTTCGCTCAGGGTATAGCCCACTGCTAGTTTGGCGGCAAATTTTGCAATCGGAAACCCAGTTGCCTTAGACGCCAACGCCGAACTGCGAGATACCCGTGGGTTCATCTCAATCACGATCACATTGCCGGTGTCTGGGTTGACCGCAAATTGAATATTGGAGCCCCCCGTTTCCACACCAATTTCACGAATAATTTTGATAGATGCATCTCGCAACCGCTGATATTCCTTATCAGTTAGGGTTTGAGCCGGTGCCACCGTAATCGAATCCCCAGTGTGAATGCCCATGGGGTCCAGATTTTCAATCGAGCAGATGATCACCACGTTATCGGCTAGATCCCGCATCACTTCTAGCTCATACTCTTTCCAGCCCAGCAGCGACTTCTCAATCAAAATTTGGGAGACCGGACTAGCATCTAACCCCGATTTTGCAATCGTTTCAAACTCTTCATGGTTGTACGCAATCCCCCCTCCAGTTCCCCCTAAGGTAAACGCTGGGCGAATAATCAAAGGATAGGTGCCAATATCTTTAGCAATGGTCTGGGCCTCGTCCATAGTTTCTGCTAAACCTGACGGGCATATACCAACATCGATGCGCTCCATCGCCTCTTTGAAAAGTCGACGGTCTTCCGCCATTTCGATAGCATCGAGCTTGGCTCCAATCAATTCCACGTTGTGCTTTGCCAGCGTGCCATCTTTTGCCAGGCTAACCGCCAGGTTAAGCGCCGTCTGGCCTCCCATGGTCGGCAGAAGGGCATCCGGTTTTTCTTGCTCAATCACCCGCGCTACTAAGGCAGGGGTAAGCGGTTCAATATAGGTGCGATCCGCTGTTTCAGGATCGGTCATGATAGTGGCCGGATTAGAGTTAATCAGTACCACTTCATAGCCTTCCTCTCGCAAAGCCTTACAAGCTTGGGTGCCTGAATAGTCAAACTCACAAGCCTGACCGATAACAATCGGACCAGAACCAATTAACAAAATCTTGCTGAGGTCGTTGCGGCGAGGCATAGGCGAAAGTTAGAAAAATTGAGGGTAAATTTGAGGCTCCTGACAATTAGGATCCAGTTCAATAAATCCAAATTATTGTAGGGCTTTCTTTCACTCTCAAGATGGAGATTTTTTAGTAGTTTTTAATCCATCTAGCCTCACATGATGTCTACATTGGCAAATGAGTCTTGATTTAGTGAGTTAATAATTGCCAAATTTTGGATATATTTGCTCAATATCCGTAAGTAAAGCAGGCAATACCAGGATACAAACACCAACGACTTAACCAGTACCCATAAGACCCCATAAAAAATAGAGAACTTCTGACTTGAAGTCAGAAGTTCTCTAGTCTGAACACAAACTTAATGGGAGACAACGTCCACTAAGTAGTGATTAATTTCCAACAAACTAGACGGCCTTAGCCTTCACCGCCTTCGCCACCCTCATCACCAGTGACAGCGTCCTTAGCATCTTCTACCGCACCTTCAACGGTTTCCTTAACGTCACCAGCTGCATCGCCAGCTGCGTCGACTGCATCACCAGCCGCATCGCCAGCCGCATCAACCGCATCACCAGCTGCATCAACGGCCTTATCAGCCGCACCACCAGCTGCGTCACCAGCCGCGTCGACTGCATCACCAGCCGCGTCGACTGCATCACCAGCCGCATCGCCAGCCGCATCAACCGCATCGCCAGCCGCATCAACGGCACTACCAGCCGCGTCACCAGCCGCATCACCTGCATCTTTTACGGCATCAGTAGCACCACCACAAGCGGCGACTGTTGCTGCTACACCCAGACTCAAAAATAACTGAATTGCACGAATCTTCATTTTGTTTATCTCCGTTTTAATTGGGTGATCAAAACCACCAAACGTCATTCTGCCTATAAATCAACAATTTCTCTTCTTTGATAAAAAAAACTGTGGTTAAGGCTTACTTTGAATAAGCTCAATTGCAAATAAGTTCACCCATACGAACATCATAGAAATATCAAACCCATGTGATGTTCCTAAGATTTCTAAATTTCAACCTATTCGAACAATGTCTTCAAATAAAAATCCACCGATTCTGGAGCTCCAGTCGGTGGATTTATTTTGAGTACCATTGCGCCGTTGAATTTCAGTTGAATAAGCGCGGCTGAGGTTATACCTCATTCATTAAATCAATGGGCAAAAGTTTATGCGTAGCTATATGATTACCGTAGACGTTATTGCGTTCTAATCTCAATAGTGACTCTCGCTAATACCCCTAAGTCTCCTGCTCTAGTTCCTATGGCCCCGGTTTCTCAGCTTTCTAATTTGCCATCAACGTCTTTGTCTGCGGTTCTAGATCTGCACAATGTCACTAAGCAGTATCAGTCACAAGCTACGCCTGCTATTAATCAAGTAAGTCTGCAACTACGCCAGGGAGAGCTGCTGGCTCTGTTAGGCCCTTCGGGATGTGGTAAAACCACCTTGTTGAGAACGATTGCAGGTTTTGAAACGCCTGAATCAGGTTGGATTGAATTGGCTCAGCAGCCAGTATGTGGTCAGGGCACTCCGATTCCCCCTGAGCGCCGCGATGTGGGCATTGTTTTCCAAGACTATGCTCTGTTCCCTCACCTATCTGTGATTGATAATGTGTCCTTTGGACTCAAGCATCTCAGTCGGCATCGACGATTGCCAAACAAACAAATTTTTAGCCTGGCTCAAGCGGCCATTAGCTTGGTGGGGCTGGCTGGCTTTGAACAGCGCTATCCCCATGAGTTGTCTGGGGGCCAGCAGCAGCGAGTGGCTTTAGCCAGGGCCTTGGCCCCCAGGCCATCCCTGGTGTTGTTAGATGAACCGTTTAGCAATTTGGATGTGCAAGTACGGCTCTATTTGCGTCAAGAAGTCCGTAACATTCTCAAGGGAGTGGGTGCTTCAGGCATCTTTGTCACCCATGACCAGCAAGAGGCTCTAGCCATTGCTGATCGGGTAGCGGTAATGAAAGCTGGGCGTATTGAGCAATTGGGTAGCCCCGAAGAAATTTATGGGCAGCCCGCATCGCAGTTTATTGCAGCCTTTGTGACTCAGGCAAACTTTATTGAAGCTCAGCGCTCGGTAGAGGGTTGGCAGACAGCTTTAGGGGTGGTAGATGAATCCATGGTGCAGTCCACCGATGCGATCGCAGGCAGCTTAATGCTGCGTCAAGAAGAGCTGCAGCTAACCCCTGCTGCCAATGGTGAAACGGGCCTGACAATTTGCGATCGCGAATTTCTCGGTCGTGAATACAAATACACTCTCATTCATCCCACCTTGGGCAATCTACAGGCCCGCACACCCAAACGGTTTGACATAGGAGAAACAGTTCTAGTTGCCGTACAACCAAATTCCCAGGGATTGCGGGTGTTTGCTTAACGCAACCCCGCAACATCCTCTAGTAATGTCTGTTGCTTATCTCTAAACACAAACCCTGACAAAATAAAAACAGAGAGATATGAAACCCATAAATGAATTTGTGCTGTGAAAATATCGTTGTGCCCACAACAAATTCCTAAAGTTCTAAAATTCTCTCCACAAAGTGGCTGTATTACACCACCGGACTTTTATAGTATTTGCTGTGGGAATGATTATTGCCCCAGATGGTCTAGCAATGATTGACGCATGGTACTAACGGGGGGCGACTGCTGCGTCCATATTTCCAGAGCAGCCGCTCCCTGCTGTACGAGCATTTCTAAGCCATCAAATGTGACCAATCCAGCGCGCGCAGCCTGCCGTAAAAATTGGGTGGGTCGAGGTGTATAAATTAGGTCGTAGGCAATGGCTTGTTCGGGTAAGCCATTGAGCTGTGTTTCATTTAATGGCGAGGCATCTGTTTCAGGGGCCATACCTACAGGAGTGGAGTTAACCACCAGTCCCACATCGGGCAGCAAATCGTCTAATTGTTCCCAGGTATGGACGGCAAGATTGGGTTTAAGGGGAGACGTTTGCCAGCTTTGGGCAAAGGCTGTGAGTTTTTCAGTATTGCGTCCCACCACCCTAATGTCTGGACAGCCTAGCTGGTGACAGGCGGCAACTACGGCACGAGCTGCTCCCCCATTCCCTAAAATCAGCGCTGGGCACTGGCTCCAATCTCGTTCCAATGTCTGTAAAGGGGCTAGAAAACCAGCAGCATCCGTATTGGTGCCGCACCAGCCATCGTTCCACCACACGGTATTGACTGCACCGATGGCCTGGGCCACATCGGAAATATTGGCTAGCAGTGGCATGATGGTCTGCTTGTGGGGAATGGTGATATTAAATCCTTTAAGACCCACAGCAGCAAAGCCATCAATGGCGGTTTTGAGCTGGTCTGGAGCAATAGGAAACGGTAAGTAGGCATAGTCTAACCCCAGGGTTGCGATCGCAGCATTGTGCATAATTGGCGACATCGAATGCTTGACTGGATAGCCAATCACACCCAGTAGCTGAGTTGTTCCCTTGATCATCAATTGTTTGGTAGCCACAGGTTTATCGGGTGAAAAGATGCGTAACGCTCCCAATTACTTATAATGAAACCTGCTAGCTGGCAAGGTATCTGAATTGTTTCAGGTCCTCGCCAGCAATGATCTGAGACCGCTTACCAACCACTCGATTCCCCCCGCAACTGCCGTGACTGTCACCCCGCTTTCTTCCTCTGTTTCCCCACAACTTACTGCCGTTGAAGTCCGCCCCGATAAGCTAGGCCGCTTTGGTCGCTTTGGTGGTAAGTATGTCCCCGAAACCCTAATGCCTGCTCTAACGGAACTGGAGGAAGCATTTTATACCTATCGCAACGAAGCTGAATTTCAGGCAGAATTAAACGGCCTACTAAAGGACTATGTCGGTCGGGCAAATCCCCTCTATTTTGCCGAGCGTCTCACCGATTACTACGCCCGTCCTGACGGTAGCGGTCCGCAGATCTATCTCAAGCGAGAAGACCTGAACCATACGGGGGCCCACAAAATTAATAACGCTCTGGGCCAGGTACTTTTAGCAAAACGCATGGGTAAAAAACGCATTATTGCTGAAACCGGAGCAGGTCAGCATGGTGTAGCTACAGCCACAGTATGCGCCCGTTTTGGCATTGACTGCGTTATCTACATGGGCGTCCATGACATGGAGCGCCAGGCCCTTAATGTATTTCGCATGCGATTAATGGGGGCAACGGTGCAGCCCGTTAGCGCTGGTACAGGCACGCTCAAAGATGCCACCTCTGAAGCGATTCGTGACTGGGTTACCAATGTAGAAAACACCCATTACATTTTGGGGTCGGTGGCAGGTCCCCATCCCTATCCCATGATTGTGCGAGAGTTCCACGCCATTATTGGTCAAGAGACCCGAGCCCAGTGCCAGGAAAAATGGGGCGGTCTACCTGATATTTTGCTCGCATGTGTTGGTGGTGGATCTAACGCCATGGGGCTGTTCCACGAGTTTATCAATGAGCCCTCTGTGCGCATGATTGGGATAGAAGCCTCTGGCGAAGGCATCAGCACAGGCAAACATGCAGCCACCCTTACGGCTGGACGGGTGGGGGTATTACATGGAGCAATGAGCTTTTTACTCCAGGACAGCGATGGTCAGGTGATTGAACCCCATTCCATTAGTGCCGGTCTTGACTACCCTGGCGTGGGGCCTGAACACAGCTACCTGAAGGAGATTGGCCGGGCAGACTATTACGGTGTCACTGACCAGGAAGCCCTGGATGCCTTTCAACTACTATCCCAGCGTGAAGGCATTATTCCAGCCCTGGAAACAGCCCATGCGTTTGCCTACCTGGAAAAACTCTGTCCCCAACTAGAAGCCAACCCCAGGATTGTGATTAACTGCTCAGGCCGTGGGGATAAGGATGTGCAGACTGTGGCCAAGGTGCTGAAGTTTGATGCTTAGTCAATGGAGCAGGCGGGTACTCCGCCTGCCTTACCCTGCTAAAAAAGATGTAATCAAAGGATGCTTTGAATTTGGAAAACTTTGAAGTTTGCGATCGCGACATTTCCCAATCGTTGCTAGAACGCTATTTGGCCTCCAATGCCATAGCCATAGACACCGAAACCATGGGGCTTAACCCCCTGCGCGATCGCCTATGTCTGGTACAGCTTTGTGACACCGAAGGATATACATCTGCCATCCGCATTGAACGAGGACAAAGCAGTGCGCCTAATCTCCAAAAACTGCTTGAAACCCCCAGCATTCTGAAAATCTTTCACTTTGCCAGGTTTGATTTAGCAACGCTGCAGCACCATTTGGATATTGACATCAACCCTGTATTTTGCACCAAAATTGCCAGTAAACTAGCCCGGACCTACAGCCCTAGACATGGCCTTAAGGAATTAGTTAGGGAAATAGTTGGCATAGAACTTGATAAAACAGCTCAAAGCTCCGATTGGGGTAACGTCCACGACCTGAGTGAAGAGCAATTGGCCTACGCTGCCAACGACGTGCGCTATCTCCATGAATTATCTAAACGGCTTACTTTGATGCTACAGCGAGAAGGTCGCTGGCATTTAGCTGAAGCATGCTTCCAATGTTTACCTACATTTATTCAGTTAGATCTACACCAGTATCAAAATATCTTTGAGCACTAGTTGCAACTAATCCAATAGCACGGGCAATCGTTGTTGCATACAACAATTGCCCGGCCTTGGTTTGCTTAAACAAACATCATTCCTACACATCGACTTCATCAACAGTTAATAACTCTGCTATTTTCGGGGAACCCTTGAATTAATTGTATAAATAAACAAAAAACACATCACCTATGAAATAAGACTATTACTAAACAATCTTCCAAAAGTTTAGTTAGATTCTTGGAACTGACGGTTACAAATGACACATGCTGATCATTCTATGGTCAACAATCTGCATACGGTAACAGCAACTCAAGTTATATAACGTTCCGGAATGCTTAGAAACTGTAGAGTTAAATTATAAGTAAAGTGACAACGATTTATCGTCCCATCACTCCTTTACGGAGCTTCTATCGTATGTAGAGTTTCTTTAAAGAAGCTCATTGGTCAATGGTGTTTGTTATGCCAGTACGCCATTAATGTCATCAAAGGTGTTCATTAATTTATTAACTATATGAAAGCTGTCATACTAGCCGGTGGTTTGGGTACTCGCCTTAGTGAAGAAACCTCAATTAAGCCAAAACCCATGGTCGAGATTGGTGGTAAGCCAATTCTCTGGCACATTATGAAAATCTATTCCCACCATGGCATCACTGATTTTGTCGTGTGCTGTGGTTACAAGGGATACGTCATCAAGGAATATTTTGCCAACTATTTTCTCCATATGTCAGATGTGACATTTGACATGCGCTTTAACCAAATGAATGTGCATGCAGGTAAAGCTGAACCGTGGCGTGTAACCTTGGTAGATACCGGTGATAACACCATGACCGGTGGTCGCTTGAAGCGAGTAAAAGAGCATCTTGGTAGTGAAGATTTTTGCTTCACCTACGGAGACGGTGTATCTAATGTCAACGTTACTGAGTTGATTGAATTTCACAAGCAACAAGGAACGTTAGCCACATTAACGGCCGTTCAACCTCCTGGACGATTTGGCGCTATTTCTCTAGAAAAAGAACAAACAAAAATCACACATTTTCAGGAAAAGCCTGAAGGTGACGGTGCCTGGATCAACGGTGGCTTTTTTGTTCTAAATCCCCAGGTAATTGATTACATCGACGGTGACCCAGTTTCTTGGGAAAAAGAACCTCTGCAACAGCTAGCTCATAAAGAAGAGCTTTCAGCCTTTAAGCACGATGGTTTCTGGCAACCTATGGATACCCTAAGGGATAAGCGATATCTAGAGAAGCTTTGGCAAGAAAACGAGGCTCCCTGGAAAGTCTGGTAATTCTAATAAGTGTTTAGGATCGGCATCTTAATTTTACAAGGTGTCGATCTGTCATTACCTAGAAGCCTAAGTCTTTAAACGACTTAGGACTCTTCTATCAGTTTGTTGTTGTCATCTATTGGCAACGTTATTTTTTTTACTGTATTGAAGGAACAGTTATGAACGCTGATTTTTGGCGCGGCAAACGGGTTTTTGTAACTGGTCACACGGGCTTTAAAGGCAGCTGGTTATCTCTCTGGTTGCAACAGCTAGGGGCTGAGGTCATCGGCTATGCGTTGACACCTCCTACCTCGCCTAGCCTATTTGAGGTCGCTCGTGTGGGCAACGAAATGATGTCCATTGATGGGGATGTGCGGGATCTTGTCAGTCTGCAAGATGCGATCTCATCGCATCAGCCTGACATCATTTTCCATATGGCGGCTCAGCCACTAGTGCGCTATTCCTACAAAAATCCTGTAGAAACTTACGCCACCAATGTGATGGGCACCGTCCATCTGTTAGAAGCTGTACGACAGACCGGTAGCACACGCGTCGTTATCAATATCACCAGCGATAAGTGTTACGAAAACCGCGAATGGGTTTGGGGCTACCGCGAGAACGATCCCATGGGCGGCAACGATCCCTATAGCTGCAGCAAAGGGG
>JAHQVZ010000342.1 GCA_019634055.1 Leptolyngbyaceae cyanobacterium MAG.088 | reverse complement strand
GCTATGGTTTCTACATTGATGACATTAAAACTGCCGTACTTTGGTACAAGGCATGCTCAGCTATTAAGCCTGATTATTATGTTGACTATTTAGAAACCAACCCTTGGATTCATCAACCATTCGAAAAGTATGAAGAGATGACCATTGAGGCACTTGTTCAAGATAGGTCAGGTTAGGCTAAATCAGCATGGTTTAACCAATCCTATAAGTTCTTTCAAGAAGACTATCTACTCTTAAAACTTATGTCTTTATTAACGGGAATTTCTCTTCCCAAGTTCTGTTGAATTTAAATAGAAAATTATGGTTCAAAAAAATCAGCTCCTGGCTCCATTTCTAATGGTTTTAGTGGCACTTGGAATCATTGGTACAGCGTTTGGAATTATTTCCAATACCATGAATCAAGATTCTAGCGCCCCGCAGGCAAATACAAACGTTGATGGTTCCCAAAAAACACCAACGCCAGCGCAACGTTCTTTAGCACAGCATACCGGCACCGTACTAAGTGTTGCGATTCAGCCAGAAGCTTCTCTATTGGCCAGCGGTAGCTATGACCAAACAGTTAGGCTATGGGATCTGAATACAGGCAAAGTACAACGTACCTTTAACCATGCAGGACGGGTAAATAGTGTGACGTTTACACCCAACGGACGATATTTGATCACGGGGGGAGGGGATGGCGACATCATTATTTGGAACACTAGGACAGATTCAGAAGAACATCGCTTCCCAGGACGCTCCGGTAGAATTTTGAGCCTAGCAGTTAATGCTGATAGTTCCCTGATTGCCAGTGCCAGCAGTAATGGCACCATTCGTCTGTGGGATCTTGAGAAAAGACGTGAAGATGTCACCTTGCTGGAATCTGGCTCACCGATTAACGGCTTAGCCTTTTCTCCAGCCAATCCTCAGGAATTGGTCAGCGGCGATCAAGATGGTGTTATTACCCTTTGGGATGTTGTAGCCAAAAAGTCTGTACGTACCTATAAAGCAGGAACAGACCGAATAACGGATGTCGCCATAAGCCCTGATGGTAAATATATTGCTAGCAGCAGCTATGATACCAATGTACAAATTTGGGATTTGACTACAGGTGCTGCTGAGCAAACCCTAAGTGGGCATGATTTTGTTGTTGCTAATATCACGTTTAGCGCCGATGGAAAAACCCTGGCGAGCAGCAGCTTTGATGAAACCATTAAAGTATGGGACTGGCAACAAGCTACCGAACGCTGCACCTTACGCGGACATTCTGGTTTTGTTTATGGTCTTGACTTTAATCAACAAGGAACCGTATTAGCCAGTGGTGGCTATGATGGGTTGGTGAAAACTTGGCCACTGACAGACAAGAAGGTGGGATGCCTGGAAAGCTAAAGCACCCATATCATTAGGTATTCAGGTTTCAACTAGGGGCAGCTAAAAGCTGAATACTTATGGTCAATGTCCTAATACATCAGGACATTGACCGTAGGGCTTTGCATCCAAACAAAACTCTACCATTAGGCGTTTGCATCCCCATAAAAGCCCACCATCGCTACTCACCAAGGCAGTAGGCAGGCAGTTCGCTACATTGGAGAGTTCGTTCGCATAGTTCGCCAGCCATAGCGCAACAGCGCAAAAAATATACCCCGAAGGTTATTAGGGTGACTGACCTATTTCGCTAAATTCCGTTTAGCATCCTCTAGCCAGCCGTCAAAAGTTCCCTGGTTATCACGAACCCACTCTTCTGCATGACGACGAATTGCCTCAGGGCTATTCTCACCATCCCGCATACGTTGATTTTGTAAGCTGACATCCATGATTGGAATATTAACTAATTCAAACCATCGAGCAGCATCTGAATTATCTTTCAAGAAATCTCGACTTGCCAAAATATGAATATGATTAATCTCAAATCCAAGATTTTTTCCGTCAACTATAGACGCATTTTCCTCTGGGCCAAGAGGAGGAACATCTAACCACACAACATCTTGATCAGGCTCTAAGACACTGCTAACCCATAGAGGGGTCCATGTGAAATAAAGTACTGGTTCACCTGCTTCATAGCGCTTAATCACTTTCGCCATAGAAGCATTGTAATCATGACTATCCTGTTCTACAGTGTCACGTAGATTATGACCGTCTAAATGGGATTCAATCACTCCTCGACAGGCCCAACCATGGGGACAACCAATTAGATTAGCCTTACCATTACCGTCAGTATCAAAAAGTTTAGCGATTTCTGGATCTTGAAGATCCGGCAGACCATTGATATTGTTCTCAGTTGCTGTGTTCTTATCGATTAGGTATCCTTGCAAAGCATTCTCAACGACAGATTCCAATCGTTTTAGCTTTTCGTGACCACCATTCTGTTCAAAGAAATCTCGGTGGAGAGGATACCAATGAACAGATGTATAGTCTAGATAGTTACGACCAATTGCTTGATGAATAACATCGTATTCAAGCTCAGAACCAGTCAGCGGTGTATACCCCAGCTGTTCTAGTCCGATATTAATTATTTCAGTTTGAAACAATTCCTCTAATGTCCCATAGGCTGAGCGAACAACCTTGTCTGAACTGACTAAAGAGGCATTGTTGTTTGCGCCAATATTTCGGCAACCAGTAAACAAGGTTAAAGTGCTAAGCACCCCAAAGAGTAAAGACCACCGCTTAACTAAACGGACAGCATGACTTGATGAATCAGGCAATAAATGTCTCATAGTCAATTGATATATTCTTTAAACAATGAAGTTATCTTGATAAGAGTTGATTACAAGCTGCATCAATAAACGAGTTCAAAAGTAATACTTTTTCTTTGATTTTCCTTTAAACTTGGGGAATTCATTTTAGGCCGGACCAAAGAATGGCAGCTGCGTAAGAAATAACTATCTAAACGGTCAGTATTTATAACTATTTTATAGATTAGCTATAGTAGTCTTTATGCTTATATTGCTTGACTCAATCTATTTTCCAAAGTTGTCTTTAACCATACTCACTGAATCTGTTTAATTCAGGAAAGTAAGCTATACAAACAGGATGAAGATTTTATTTGTCTGGGATAGCAACATCTATCGCAGCCCAGTCGCGACCACCTTGTATGGGCTCCCTACAGACCCATATGCCTCAAAAGATATCACCTGAAAACTTAATCTGGGCAGACCTGATGTTCACGATGCCCTGTCCCAAGACATTTGGCTTAATTAGCATTGTGCCAGCTAACGCTACTGGCACAATAGACTTGTAGGAATGAATAACGATCATAGTTTGTGAGTCGCCAATGCTATCAGATTAACTACCTTTATGTTGTCGCGTTTGACGCTTCAACGCTATCTGCATCCATCGTTGAATAACGTTTTTCCAGGCATTGAAGTCCCCATCACTCGGATTAGTCATTTGCCAAGCTTGACGAGCTGTAATATTAGTACACCATTGATTGAGGGCGGAGTAGACCGTCAGCTCCACACCGAGTCTGGCAAATAATGGTACGGCTGCACCAACTACGATGTCTGCCAAATTTAAACGATCGCCGCCAAAGTAACGCTCTTTATCTAGACATGTATTCAGAAATGATAGCCCCATATCGAGTTCTCTTTTAGCCTTTTGAGCTAAGGGAACATTGTCTTTATTCACTAATTTAGAGAGTTTTGGCACCAGTTCATTCACGGTAACCATTTGAATCATCCTCATGGTTGCCCGCTGCCGATAACAGGTTGACACTAGGGATGGTTGAGGATAGCGATCTTCTAAATAGTCCAAAATCGCAATGGATTCAATCACGCGAAATCCTTCTTCAACAATGACGGGAATATGGTGAAAAGGACTAAGGGTGAGGAATTCAGGCTGAAACTGTTCAAATTTGCTGAGATCGACAATGACGGGCTCAAAAGGGATCTCTTTTTCAAGCAGGGCTAGCCAAACCCGTCGAGAGATAGGAGATAGAGGATGATGGTAAAACGTCAGCATGGCACAATCCTTTATAAAACAGAAAAAGAGACCGATCGGTCTTATTTAAGCAAAAAAAAGGCCTGTCTGTATATACTTAGGGGCTTTTATGGAATAACTCCAGGTATTGCAAGAGGTGCAGCTTGGCCCAGCGGACATGGGTCTTATCGTCATATAGCTGACTCATCATCAAGGCTCCTTCCAAGGTGGAAATCAGAATGGTAGTAGTCATATCAATGTTGAGGGTCGGATCAATTTCTCCATGTTTGATGCCCAGGCGAATGATTTTGCTAATCATCTGACGCCAGGCATTCATGGCTTGGCGAGTGCGATCGCACAACACAGGATGGGTATCATCACTCTCTACAGCCGTATTCATCAACGGACAGCCCCCTTTAATGGCATCTGTCTCAACGATGCGACAAAAGGTCTCAATAATTGCCTTCAGGCGTGTTATTGCATGACGCTTGCCTTGCAAGGCGATTTTGTATTGCTTCACCATTAAGCTAACGGTGTAGTCAAAAGCTGCCAAAGCTAATTCATCTTTGCTATTGAAATGATTGTAGATACCTCCTTTTTTTAAGCCGGTAACCTGCATAATGTCGGACATGGATGTCCCAGCATAGCCTTGCTGGTTAAAGACAACGGCTGCCTGCTGAACAATATGGGTTTTGGTCGCTTGAGATTTGGACACCACTGTAAATACGCCGCACTGTGTAAGGCTATGACACAAAAAAGACCGATCAGTCTTTTCTAGAGACTATCAGAAACTCTATAGCAAAACCATCCTTACTCTAGACAGTCAGTAGCCAATGAGGATTTATACTCTGATAAGCATAATATTGGGTTCAGACTAAAAATTCGCGAATTTCATCGGCTAGGCGAGCAGATGCGGCATCGCCCGTAACCAATTCTACAGATTCTGCATTAACGGCCCCCAGGCCTAGATCAGCAGCCCGTCGAATCTGTTGTTGATCCCAAATTGAGCCGATTGAAACATTGCGTGTAGTTCCTAGTTTTCGCAACAGTGCAATGCCCACTGCATCAATGGCAATACGATCTGTACTAGCAAACATCGCTCCCGCTTGCACCCGTTGCCCCTGTTCAGGACCGCCATTGACAAACGCATCTACCCCGTCAATGATCACCAACGAAGGTCGATAGGTGGCATTGACGTCAGCAATCATTAACCGTTGACTGGCGGAACGATGGAGTTCGCGCATATAGTCATGGTCGTCACCTGGAACATAACGAGCCACCATACCAATAGTGTTTTTAAGCGATAGAGTAAAGTCTCCCCCAAAGCGATGGGTCTTAAGACAACAGACATTGACAATAGAGTCAGCATTAAGGACAGGATTGGCAATAGCAAACCCATGCGACCAATTGGTGCCTGCACCACTAAAATATTGCCAGTCTTCTCGGGCTAACTCATCAAACACCAGGGTATTAAACCCATAGCGGTTACTAAGGTCAAAAACCTGCATCTGCCCCATAGCTCTGCGGGTTTCTGCCATGCCAGACCGATCGCCAACGGTAATGGCATTTGCACCAGCTGCTTGAATTTCCTGTACCAGGGTTTCTAACACAACTGGATCTGTGGCAGCAGGGGCTGGATCGCCCGTATTGTAATTGGGCTTAATAAACACTCGCTTTTTATTAAAACTAGGAGGTTGTAGCAACTCTATAGCCCGTCGTACCCCAACCGCTCGATCCGTCGTACTCACAACAGCCACACGATGAGCGTTCAGGTTTGCAACGGCTAAAGGAGTCACCGCCATTTTAGATAACACCGAGGGCAGCTCTGACGCTGACTGTGCCCCCAATGTATTGAAAATCGGAGGGATTGTAGCTGCACCTGCCAGCAGCCCTAAATATTTAAGTAGACCGCGACGAGATTGTTGAAAGGATGGGAAGGACATGGCTAGCAGAAATTTTTAGGAATAGACATAGCGCTTTTCTATTCTGACCAGCACATATGAGATTTCCCTGAATCTTGACATTAGTAGACTGCCAAATTTAAAGATTTAGGTTTAGAGAGTGAGTGGAGAACAGCGAATTAGAATGCTTCAAGCTTGACATTCCTGCATTAGACCTTTCGTTCATAGGAGAAAATCTCTTGGATAAGATTCCCCATGTCTTTAAACAAATGATGGGCTCCTGCTTGGAGTAATCGATGTTCTTTCATGAGTTCGGCATATCCAAAAGCCGTCATGCCAGCGGCAACTGCACCTTGTACGCCCAAGGGACTATCTTCAATGACTAAGCAGTTATGAGGAAGAATGTTACCCATGGCAGCGGCAGCGTGAAGATAAATGTCAGGAGCTGGCTTACCATGTTTGACATCAGACGTGCTGAATAATTTTCCATCAAATTTTTCAAGCAGACCAGTTTTCCCCAATGTAGTACGTATCTTTTCATGGGAACCGCTAGACGCCACACAAAAAGGGATGGAAATCTCGGCTAAAGCGTTTTCAATCCCCCGGACAGCCACAACATCTCTGGCAAGGGCTGCATTGATTTCGGTTTCATATCGCATTTCTAAATCTTTGGGTGGGGCATGACCCAGCATAGTTGCAATGATCTGCATACACTGTGATGACGAATGTCCGACAAAGGTTTCAAACATGTCATCAAGGCTTAAGGAAAACCCACATTCTTGATTGAGTACATGGGCAAATACTTTATTCGCAATGCGCTCGCTATCAACAAGGACACCGTCACAATCAAAAATGATCAAGTCAAAACCATTCATTGTTCTCTTGCCTAACAGTTGTGGGGTTACAGATTCACATCACGACCTAGTAGGTCGTTCGTCCAAGTAATCAATGTCAGCTTTTAATTCTTCAAAGATATAGTATGGACTCTGGCTCATCCCTAAAGCAGTGTAGGTCGCTTGTGCCCGAGTGTTATTCTGTTCGACATACAATCGAAACCCACAAACATTGGGTTCGTTATTGGCAAGCTCTCGAATAAACGAGTACATAGAGCGATAAATGCCACGCCGTCGATATTCAGGCGATACAAACACACTTTGCACCCACCAAAATAGGCCATTACGCCAATCACTCCATTCTGTTGTGATCATCAAGCAGGCAACTACTTTGGCATCAGTCTCTGCAACAATGTAAAAACCATAGGCAGGATTGCTCAACAGAGCATTGACGCCTGCCAAAATGACGTCAGAAATCAGTTCTTTATTTTCGGTTTCCCGAGCGATTGCTTGATTAAAGTTAGCAATCGCTTCAGCATCCCTTGGCTGGGCTCGACGAATATGTATAGAATCCAAAGTGCTATTCTACGGTTGTGACTAATGAATAGTAGTGTATCGCCCATGGCCAAAACTAATGACCCAATTAGTCAGAAATCTCAGTCCTTATATCTCCGTAGGGTCCTGCAATTACAACAACATAACCGTCTGGATCTTTTAGCCAAATTTCTCGATGTCCTGCATTTGGGTTAACTTTTGGCTCTTCAAGGATTTCAGCTGTCGTAGAGTTAATTCTGACTAGGGTTTGATCAAACTCATCCGTTTGAAACCATAGTACGGTTCCATTGCCGTGTTTCTTGGCGTGAGGATCTCCCAAGTGTGGGTGCTCATGAACATCCCAATGGTGTAACTGCAGGATCAGCTTACCTTGATAAATGATTCGTTCATATTCTGCTCCTCCATGCCCACTTTCACAGCCCAATACATACTGATACCAACGACTACTGGCTTCAACGTCTCTGACAGCTATAAGCGGTTGTGGTTGCATGGGCTACCTCCAATAGATACTGGGGACAAGGTTTAATTTTACTTATCCTGATAACCTAAACATGATAATGACCTAGTCGCCATGGTGTCCGATATTCTGCAGACCACCTTTTTAGGCAATACCGTTGCAGGTTATGGCATTGCGCTACTTAATATTGGTATTGGTATTGCGATCGCAAACCTGCTCAAACGCCTTATCCTCCGTCGCCTCAAGCGCTGGGCCAAACGTACCACCAACACCCTGGATGACCAACTTGTCAATCTCATAGAACGGCCCACCCTATGGCTGCTTTATTTAGGCTCCTGCTACATCAGTCTGCAAAATCTGACGTTGTCTCCCTCCGTCTATCAACTGCTGAGAAGCGTTGGCATAATTTCTGCGACGTTACTGCTGGTACAGCTATTGGGGTCCGTGGCCGAATATAGCCTGCGCATCTACGGATTTATCCATCGCGAACAGCCCAATATACGCCAAAGTCTCAATGCCCTAATTCCGGCTGTGCGAGTATTTTTGTGGGCAATTGGCATTGTGTTTGTGCTCGATAACCTGGGTTTTGATATTTCAGCTGTCGTCACTGGGTTAGGCATTAGTGGTGTCGCCATTGCCCTGGCCTCCCAAGGGATTTTGCAAGACCTATTTAGCTACTTTTCCATTTTGTTAGATCGTCCCTTTGAGATTGGTGACTTTATTGTGATTGGCGACATGGCTGGCACAGTACAGCAGGTGGGCATCAAAACCACTCGGCTGAGAAGCCTCGATGGAGAACAACTTATTTTAGCGAATACCGACCTCACAGCCTCACGGGTCCAAAATTTCCAACGGATGGCTCAACGACGAATTGCCTTTAATCTAGGGGTTACCTACGAAACTACCATGGCTCAACTGGAACAAATTCCTGACATCATTCGTAAAATCATTGAAGAGATTCCCCAGGTTACCTTTGACCGTGCCCACTTCGCCAGCTTTGAAGACTTTAGCCTTAATTATGAAATCGTTTATCTGGTAAACACCAAGGATTACAACCTCTATCGAGATGTGCAACAACAGATAAACCTGGCCATCAAACAACAGTTTGATCAAGCAGGGATCGAATTTGCCTATCCCACACAAGTGTTGTATTTGAATCAGCCTAATTCATCGGAAAAGCTGTAAACGTTCTCGAGCGCAAAAATCTCACAACTCCCTCAGACTGCAATGCTAAAGCTGTCTCGACGATGGAAGTCGGGTTTTTCACCTGGGTGTTCAAGGGCCCAGTGGGAAACACTATCGGTTTTGAGAACGGTGCTTACCCCTAGTTCTAGAGGTTGATCAAGCGCTAGCCACTCATTTGTGGGAAGTTCCAGGGTTAAGTAATAGCCTTTGGTAAGAGATTGCCAAGTACTAGCAACTCTTTTGCAGGCAGGCTCAGCTACCATGGCTTGACGGTAGTCGTCAAAGCGATAGACATTCCAATCACCATTGGGAGAAGCATTGACTTCCCAGTAGCGAGGCGAGTCAGGAATACCAATAAAAACCTCGAAGCAGGTATTTTCCCAAAGATGGTCACGGCGGCTAGGGAGCTCACTAACGGGAGGAACCTCTAGGGTGTCGACGGCCCCTGTGAGAGTATACTCGACCGTCAGGGAAGATTGAGATCGCACGACCCGGCCAGAAATCACTAAATCAGATACGGGTTCAAATGGTTTTAGCGAAAATGGTACAGCCATAATAGATGTCAGATGTCTCCTAAGGGAACAAATACAAGGTAAATGGGGTCTACAGAAGGGGGAGCGATATACGTTAATCCCTTGTAAAACGTTTTTAGACCGAGCACAATTGGTCACTGAGTCATTTTCAGAACTCAGTACATACTTAATAGTTCTACGCTACCCATCCTGGTTCAGCACAGTAATGGGCTTTTAATTGATTAATTACCTTTTGAATAGCCGGTTTCTGCATGTTAACGCTCTCAGCCAGCTGAAATTGGACCAGTGCCCGTTCTAAATTATGGTTAGGACGCTGAGTCTTAAAGTAAATGTCCCCTGCCAGATGATCACTAAAAAAGCGCAATCCTAATTCAAACGTGATCAACCAAATAGCATCGTAGATGTACTCATATTCCACCGCATTGAGAAATGTGCTGGCGCTGGAGAGATACCCTTCAAGTACAGCGGCACATAGATTGACATCAAAGGTCACAGCCTGCCACTGTTGGGTTTCCTCTCCAAGAGAGTTACAACTAGAACGTAAACAGTCGCCAATGTCATAGTGGACCAGACCTGGTTTGACAGTATCTAGATCTATCAGACTGGCTGCTTGTCCCGTGACGGTGTCAATCAATATATTGTTAATCTTTGGATCGCCATGGATGGAACGTAGGGGTAAGTATCCTGCAGCTTTGGCATCTTCTAACACAGATAGCCGATGTCGATGGTTCGCTATCAAGGTATGGCAATACTGTTCTTCTGGCGACGCAGCACTCGTTTGCAGCAAAACACCATCGTATTGAAGGAGATAATTAGGAGTGATGTGAAACCCAGGTAGGGTATCTGCCAGACTTATTGAGGGCAGGTCGCTTAGCAAACTATGGAAACACCCCAAACCATAACCAATTTCAGTGGCATGGTCTTGGTTTTGAATGGTATTGAATGTGGTCGTACCTTGAACAAAACTTAGCCCTCTCCAAACATTGCCCTGGGGATCTATCCAATGGTGTTGAAGATCAACTGTTTTCAGTACGGTGGGTACTTCCCAACGACGATTTAGAGGGGCTTTGCTTAAGCGCTCACGAGCATGGCTAACAAACCGACAAAGGTTATCCATAACCTGATGCGGCTGGGAAAACACCTCGGTGTTGATACGCTGAAGCACAAACGGCTGTTGCTCTGTATCCACAAGATAGGTGTCGTTGATATTGCCACTACCAAGGGGGTGAACCTCTTGTACCTTGCCGCAGCCAACAAATTGTTGAGCAATGGTGACAAGGGATTGGCTTATTAAGGAGTTGGGCAGCTCAGCCTCGGAGAGCATAACGTTAATGAAATAAGACTTGGCTAATAAATACTTTCACCACTAAAAAGAAGGGGACCGGATGGGGCTTACAAAGCTTCTATCAATGGTTTTAGAAGTTTTGACGCAGTCAGACTGACGGACACCCCTGACGTATTTAAAAGCGTTAGGAACATTGCTAGGACTTTACCCTAATGCCAGCGGTCTAACATCATTTAGGCGTTCTGATTTACAAACAATCAAAGGATGAGAACGGCTCCGAATACGATCGCAACCATAGCTCCAATCAGAGTATTGATAATATTCACTACGTCATGGGTCAAGCCAGGTAGCTTATCTTCAATAGTGGCTCCAATTAGGCTTTCAATCGTGGTAGCAATAAATGCTGCGATCGCACAAATAACCACGCCCACCACTGGGATAAACCCAATCCCCCAAGCTGCAACGGCTAATATCAACGAACCGACAACGCCTGCTAGAGTGCCTTCTAAGCTAACGGCCCCTTCGGTACCTCGCGGCACAGATTGCAGCGTTGTAATTAAAAATGTCCGCTGACCATAGGCTTTACCAATTTCTGTGGCGGACGTATCCGATAGCTTGGTACTAAGACTGGCGACAAACCCAAGAATGAGCAATTGCGTCACCTGGTTCTGGGATAGCCCCATCAAAGATATGGATGTCAGTCCTGTCAGCCACACCAGTAGGGCACAGATGGCCGCCGTCAGAGCAGACCCCCACACATTGCCTGGGCCACGAACACCACCGCGATCTTCAGCAATGCCTGCCGCTTCTTTTTCAGCAAACCCCACTTTTGTCACGGCAGAACCGGCTGCAAAATATACCAACGTCACAAAATAAGCCTGCCACCCCAAACAGCCCCAAAGAATTACCCCCAATACCCAGGCATGAAGGTTGCCCATAGGGGTAAGGAGCTTTTTGGGGCTAGCAAAGGCGATAGCCACTAGCATCGTATTGAGAAAAACCGCAATCAACCAAGGATTTTGCAATGTCATCGGTGGATTTCCTTGTACCTATCGTAGATTCCCGAAGATTTCCCATAGCTCTCCCTATACAGCAGTGGATTCTGCCAGGGGCATCTTGACTAGTTTGTACACTAAAAAGAGCATGAGAACCGTCATATAGGCCGTTAAAGCCGTCCATAATAAATAGCTGTTTTGCAAATACATTGCCAGTACAACCAGAGGCATAAACCCAACGCCAAAGCCCAAAAGCGCGCCATTGCGCAACACAGCCCCTTCTTTAAGACCAATAAAGTAGCCTTCTAACATAAAGGCCACTGAGGTGATGGTCAGCAAAGGAACTAGCCAGGTTGCATAGCTGCCCATGGCCTGACTCACTTCCGTATGGCTAGTAAGTAGGGTAAACATGGTTTCAGGGAATACCACCACCGATAGAGCAAAGCCCAGGGAAATCAACAGGCTGGTTACAATGGCGGTTTTTAGCACGGCCAAGCAATTTTCTGGTCGTCCCTGGCCATTGAAATTACCAATTAAGGTTTGGGCCGTCATACCCACTCCTTGAACCGTAAATTGACTCAGTAGGGCAATTTGTAGCAACAAGCCATTCTCGGCTAACGACACAGTGCCAAATGTGGCACTTAGATTGGTAAAGATAGAGTAGGCAGAAATCAGAGCTAAAAAGCGTACCAAAATATTGCCTTTGAGAATCAAGGTAGATCCCAATGCCTGGCGGTCAAACACCTGGGCCATAGCTTTCCCAACGTAAGACCAGTCTATGGTCAGCACCATGGCAATCAAGCCCACCAGTAAGCCTAAATATTGGCTTAAGGCTGTGGCCAGACCAGCACCGGCGCTTTCCCACCCCCAACGGTTGATCATCAGATAGTCCAACAGCACGTTAGACCCGTTAGCCATCAGGGAGATCAAAAACACAATGCCATTTTTCTCACGGCCCAAAAACCAACCGATTAGCACAAAGTTAAGCAGTACAGCCGGGGCTCCCCAAATACGTGCATTGAAATAGGCCAGCCCAGCCTGTTCGGTTTCTGGGGCTCCAGACAGAATAAGAAAGCCCAGTTGATGAATGGGGTATTGCAACAGTAGGATAACGACTGCGATCGCAAACGCCACCAATCCACAACGCAAAACAGCCACCAGTACACCCGCATCATCTTCTGCACCCACGGCCTGGGCGGTCAAAGCATTGGTACTATTACGCAAAAACTTGAGAATACGATAGAGATAGTCAAATAAAATACTGCCTAGAATCACCCCGGCCAGGTAGTGAATATCAGATAAATGCCCTAGAAACGCAGTGTCACATAGCCCAGCCAAAGGCACCATCATATTGGAAAATACCCCAACAATAGACAGCCGATAAAACCGGGGCAAAAAGCTTTTATATGATTCAGGGATAGCAAAAACCATAAATGAGATAAGACGCTCTAGCAAATTGCGGAGAGCCGTATAACTGACCTATAACTTAATAATGCTTTAGTAAAAGTTAATATTGCACGATCAGACGCATTTTTACCAGCTAAACAGATCTGGCATAACACTTACAAGCTATATTCCACAGTCAATTCAGCATTTCTATGGATTCTATCGAAAAGCTCGTTACCATGGCCGAAGATGAGCTCACGCAGTACAGTACGGACGCACGAAAAATTGAAAAACTACGTCCTAAGATCGGCTTAACAATCCCTTACCCACAGCAAAAGGCCGTTAGAGAGCAACTATTAGCCGACATTCCCACACACATTTTTGCCAAGATTGTCGAGCGCGATCGCCAAATGATAGCGCTGCCCTTTTGGGGCTTAGGCGGCTTAGGGTTGCTACTCGGAATTTCAATGCAGCAGCCTCTAGACTTTATAGCCACCGGCATTGGATTTTATCTGGCCTTTGGGATTCAATCTTGGGGCTGGAAATTAGAAGCTAAACGTCTAGTGATTAAAGCCCTTGATGCAATCGAACAAGATATGCAAGTTGAGACATAGCCCAGCCTTTGAAATAGCTATTAGCCACACAGGGCATGGGAATACAATGAACACAACAAGAAAAACCTACGCCTGAACAACGTTTATATGGCTTAAAAAACGACCAAATCTCGCAAGATTTAGACATACAATTTAATACTTTCTTAAGATTTCGTCCAAGGAAAGGGTCTGTACAAAATCAACCAGTAATGATGCAATATTTCTATCTATAAAAGGTTTTGAACATTTGCAACCCCGGTTGCAACCCTAAAAGGACGCGATTGCACGTTCGTAGGTTGGTAGTTTTTGATATGGAGGAATTTTGTTGTTAATAGGCTGTCTTTTTTGTTAGGAAAGGTTCACAATAAGAGAGTCTTGCCCTTTCGGGATTGAGTTTTTCTTAATAAGATTAGAAGTACTAAAAGACTTTTATCAATACTGACAATAATTAAGTGTCTAATGACAATTTCTGAAGATAATTTTGAAAGCGTTGTAATATCATCTCCAGTACCCGTTCTGGTGAATTTTTGGGCTCCATGGTGTGGCTTGTGTCGGCGGGTAACGCCTATGCTGAATCGTTTTCAGCAGGAGTGGGCGGGTCAGGTAAATGTTTTTAACATCAATGCTGATGAAAACCTGAAACTCGCTAATCTTTATCGGTTACAAACGTTGCCAACACTGGTGTTTCTTCACCAGGGGCAAGTGGTTCAGCGCTTTGATGTGCTGCGTAATCGAGATGAGTTTGTACGGGCGCTCAATTTACTGATGCGCCGCTACCAGTTAGAGGCTAGCGTTGCCGAAGAAGTCGGCCTGGTTGATGGCTAACAATGCCGACTCAAGGGCTGTTTTGGATGGCGGCCCTTAGTTACACATTCTTTAAATACCCTTGCAGTAGCCAGTCTGGGCCAATAGGCTCCAGGCTCATGTTGTGCAAGGCTAATGCTTCAGTCATGTTACTCAGCCCCATGTCGCCGACGGGGGTAGGGGCTTGGTTACCGCCAATTAGTTTAGGCGCAATAAAGGCCCATAGCTTCTGAATCACGCCTTGTTGTAACGCAACTGCACTAAGAGTGCCACCGCATTCCCATAAAATCGATGATAGTCCTCGTGCATATAGATAGTCTAGGACCGTCATCGGTGTCAGTGCATTGACAGATATGACCTCTACCGACTTAGGTAGTCGCCCCTCGACCTGGGTCGGGTTTACCTCTGTAAACACTAGGGTGGGGGCAATATCGGTTTGCCATAGGTTGGCTACGGTAGGTAGTTTCAGACTACGACTCATGACCACTCGTAAAGGGTTGCGATCGCACACCCCATGGCTCGTTAAGCTCGGATTATCTTGACGTACTGTATTGCCCCCCACAATCACCGCATCGCACTGCCCCCGCAGCTGATGTACTCGGCGTCGAGATTCTGGGCCGGTTACCCAGGCACTATGGCCAGTATCTGTGGCGATTTTGCCATCCAGGGTCATGGCATATTTCAAAATGCTAAACGGTTGTCGATGGCGAATACGATGGATAAAGGCTTCATTTAAGCGCTCACAGGCCGCTGTTTCGACATCAGTAATGACGTTAACCCCCGCCGCCCTGAGTCGCTCTATACCGCCGCTGGCCCGTGGGTTAGGATCCTTCATACCAATGACCACTGTGGCAATACCCGCTTGTAAAACAGCCTCTGTACATGGAGGGGTACGCCCCGTGTGATTGCAGGGTTCTAAATTTACATAGAGGGTGGCACCTCGGGCCGCATCTTCCGCTGCTCTGAGGGCAAATACTTCCGCGTGGGGCTGTCCTGCCTGGGGATGAAAGCCTTCACCAACAATCTTTCCATCCTTGACCACCACGGCCCCCACCATCGGATTGGGGGCTGTGCGTCCTGCACCTTGAGCTGCCAGTTCTAAACAGCGATGCATCATTTTGCTGTGCTCTACTTTGTGGCCGCGATTCTCGTCTGGGGCTATGCCCTGAGGCAAATTGTTCTGTGAAACCATCGGCAACGTTATCTGTAGTATCTGTCAAGTTAGTCAATACACAATACAATTGATATCCCTAAAAGCCTTAAGTCACAACAGCTAACCTGACGAGCAAATGTCCTACAGCACCAGGTCATTTACTATAGAATTTTGTATGAAAAGAAGAGTTATTAACATAACCCCATGACCACTGAGAACACTAGCGTGAACTGTGCCGTTGAATGCGTCAATGGCTGCATCAAAGGTGATGCCTGTCCTAATGAAGCGTACACTCAACAGGCGTCTGATTTTATTGAAAACACGTCCCTCGACAAAATGTTAGAAATTGCCGAAGAGGCTCTACGTAAAAAAATCGTCGCCCGGGCAACAGAGCCACGAAAGTGGGTAATGCCTGAGGATTTAGAAGATTAAAGTTGGAGGTGGGCAATCAACGTTCAGGGAGTCTTGACCTGAAATGTTTTTGGGATGGAAAAATCTTTACAAATGGCCCTATGGCCCTCCCCACGTCTGAATTGCCTCCACCAGTCCATCGATAGCCTCTCTGGTATGCGTTGCCATAACCGTCATCCTCAAACGGCTGGTGGGCACAGTTGGGGGGCGAACGGCAGAGGCAAAAATCCCCTGTTGTTTAAGGTGCTGCCCCAGAGAGAGCACGGTGGCAGCATCCTTGAGCTGTATACAGATGATGGGAGACTCAGAAGGCAACCGCTGGATATTTGGCAAGCTATCCAGGCGTTGTCTTAGATAACTGGCATTAGCCGCTAGCTGGGCCAGCCTTTCAGACTCTTGGGTGAGAATTGAGATCGCAGCCCGAGCCGCTGCCGCATCGGCAGGGGATAGCCCCGTCGTATAAATCCAGGTGGCAGCACGATTGCGTAAAAAATCAATCAGTTCAGCTGAGCCTGTGACGTAGCCCCCCAGACTGCCCAGGGCCTTGCTCAAGGTACCCACCTGCACCATGGGTCGATGGCGACAGCCAAGATATTCGACTGCACCGCCGCCGTTTTTTCCTAATACACCTGTGCCATG
>JAHQVZ010000341.1 GCA_019634055.1 Leptolyngbyaceae cyanobacterium MAG.088 | reverse complement strand
ACTCAAAGCCTCCAAAATATAGCCCAAGGGGCATTCAAGAAAGGGGGTTTGGGGGCAGAGTCTGCGAAGTCAAACTGTTTGTTTATGTCTTATAAAAGATTGAGTTCACCCACTTAATAGCGATGAGGATTATGGAATTTGATAATTTCTCTGTCCTTAGCTAATAAGACCAAAATTGTGGAACCATCTGATTTATCATTTGTTTTACTGTTTTATTAAGGGCCCGGGCTGCCTGTATGTGGGGTTCATCCGGCACGATGGGCATAATCTCTGCGGCGGTGCCCGTTCCCAGTAAATTCATTACCCGATTTGCCGCTTCTAACCCGGTTACATAGGCCTTTTCCTGGGACCAAGACCCATGGCGGGTGACAATCCAATCGCCGCTCATAAACACATTGCTAAAACTGGTTGTCCCTGGCAACAGATATTGGTAGCTGCCGGGGGCAAAATGACTTACCCCTTGAGAGATTCTCACCACTGCCTGGTCTACAACCTGGGCATCTCCAAACGCCGGAATGCAGCCAGCCAAGTCTTTTTGGGTGAGCTGTACCACCTGTTCATCGCTTAAGGGTAACAGCTGGTTGGCATGGTAATAGTCCACCTCAATCACGCTACCTGGTTCGTTTTTGTATTCATCCTGGAGGGCGTTCAAATCAAAGAATGTCCAGCCGGTGGTTTGGTGAAAGCCAAAACAGGCGTTAGACGGTAAGGGCACCTCAATCTTGCGATCGAACCATAGGCGTGTGGCCAGCACATCAATACCGCCTAAGTTCCGTAGGTTTCTAAATTCAGGCCGGTTACGTAGGGCCTCGCTCCCAGCAACAATCTTTTTCATACCCGTAATGCCCACCGAGAAAATGACGGCATCGGCATCAAAGGTTTCATCCCCATGTATGCCCGTACAGGTCACCCCAGTTACACGATTGTTGTCTACGCGTACATCGCTAACCCGCTTATTGGCCAGTACTTTGCCCCCAGCTGCCTCAATCTGTTGTACCCAGGGTCGAAAGATCATCTCCCCCACAGTGCCCCGACACCAGCGCACATCAAAGTCGGGTTGGTGGGCCAAAATAAAGTAATACAGCATGCCCAACGCCGCTGCAGCCGAACATTGCTCTCCAGGGGCAAATAACCCCACCAGCAGCATGGGCTCAAAGGATTCTTTATACAGTCGTTCGGTAACGCCATACTGTCTAAATAACTGCCGAGCGGTCATACCGTCGTAACGTTTCCAGGCCTCATCAGAGTTGTCGAAATCTATTACGGCATACAGTAATGGCAATGCCGATAGGCGATCGGCCAGGGGCAACCGCTTAAACTGAGTATGAACAAAGGTGCCCATGGGGCTTGGCAGGTAGGGCATGGCCTGAAACAAAGGCGATTCTACCTCTAACCCAGCCGGTGAATACTGAGACGACCGCGTGTAAGGGGTAAAGGGCTGAATGCCCAACTCATCCACCAGGGAAAAAATGTTGTTGTAGGGATACCAAAATCCATGAATACCGGCTTCTACAGAGCGACCACCGGGCGTTTTCCAACCGGCGACTAAACCACCAGGCTGGGCACCTGCTTCTAGCAACGTCACAGCGTAGCCTTGCTTAGCCAGATGATAGGTGGCTCCTAATCCGGCCCAGCCAGCACCAACAACGATAACGGATTTCTTAGGCGAGGTTGAACTCATGGAGAACGTATTAAGCTGCTTCTGTACTGTAGATCAGAAATTTATCTGATGCAGAAAAATTAAAAGTGTTGAACACGATGATAGTGTCCAACACTTTCTAGAAAAACCTTGCCAAAAAGTTTAGCAAGGCCTTTATTTGCCAAATTGAAGTCTTTCCAATCTTAAGTATCGTACTGATTGGTGCCAGGTTCGCTACCACCAATTAGGAAAAATAACAAGATTAGACCCCCTATAAGCGGGATAAAGCTAATTAAAATCCACAAACCACTACGCCCTGTATCATGCAATCTGCGTACTGTGACAGCAATACCGGGTATCAAAACGGCCAAAGTATAAAGACCACCTAGTAACCCTAATCCGCCTTCAAGCCCTAACCCTAAGACGCCATCAATAATCCCTAAGCCTAATGAAATTAGGAAATTGAAAAGTGCAAAATACCAAAACTCTTTACGGCGGGCACGACCGCTAAAGACTGCATATTTCTTTAAAACAGCTAAATACCATTCCATATGATTTTTATGAAGGTCTCCAAAACATCTCCACTTTTATTTATAAACGTAAGACAAGAATGAGCTACTTCTCAGATTTGTAATAAATTTCAATTGTTTAAGGCAACTTGTCTGTTATCTATATGACTGTACTGGCCATAGCTAAAAATGCAGAAAAGTAATCTCAAAACGTCTCTGATCACAATGTGAAAATTCTCTTCTACTATCAGGCAACAAAAAGATCCTATTAGGATTTTCGATTACCAATCACTACTTGCCATCACCATCACAACGGTGGCCATGGTTCTAAAGATATTGGTTTTATAGCCTTCAACCTCAGTCTCCAGGGTGTCAACGATCGCAAATGTCTGATTAAATAGCTGTTGTGCCATCTGTCCATCCGATAATTGTTGCATTGCGCTTAGAGCCGCATTGATTCCCGATACCTTGGCCGTGTCGTCTTCTATGTCAGCCACAATGGCTAATATCTGGTTGGTTAAGCTGTGAATAGCGCTATTTTCTGACAACGTGCCAGTTACCTCAGAAATCCTATAAATGGCACTGGTTAGATGGTTGGGGTCCTGTATATCGCTAACAATAGATATTGCCTGAGCTAAGGTTTGTTGGGCTGCTGTGTGTTGGTTTTGATTGATCTGGATTTTTGCGATCGCACTTAGCGCCATCACTTTTCCCCTGACTGTTCTAGCCCGCTTGGCCACTGATATAAACTGCTCAGTCAGGGGCGCTGCCACATCAGGGGGTAATTCGTTAATAGCATATTCTAACATCAAGAAAGTGAACATCTTTTCCTCACTATCTGGAAGATCTCGGCTACTTTCCAAAACTTGGCCCAGCAACGTTTGGATCTGGCTCCAATCCGTCATGGCTTGATCAGAAAAAGTCCTGTGATACAGAATTTGAGCAGCCTGACTTAATGCTTCAGCTTTCGCATCCGGTTCCTGCATGGCTTCTACTAGCATTAAAGCCTGACTAATCTGTTCTGGTGCATTGATTCCAGCTAATGTTTCCTGATAGGTCTCAGTCAGGGTCATCAACATTATTGCCCGGCGTTCCACATCCTGCTCAGCGTTAACAAAGGTCAGGGCTTGGGACACAATATCCTGCGAAATATCACTATCAGTTAGCCTTGTGGATAACGATGCAAATTGCTGCAAAATAATACGTTGGGAATAGGGTTCCTCAATATCACTTGCTAAAGTCAGTACTTGTAATAACACCTCTCTAGCAGCAACTTCATCTGATATTGCTCGATAGCTTTCGGCAATGCTCAACAGCCCTTGAGCCTGATTAAAACCACTTTCAAAGCCATTGATAATAGCCAGTGCTTGAGTCAATAACTCCCTTGAAACTGTCTGGTTAGACAACTGACCAGCAAGATGTACCACATCCAATAAACCACCCAGTTGATATTGATCTTCCTGAATCTCTCCGACGGCATTTAAGACTCTACTGAGTAGGTCTTTTGTATTTTGCTGATTAAACTCATCTTTATAGTTACCAGCAATCACATATAGCGCCGAGGCCTTAGCCCAGCCCTCAGGGATAGCTTCAGCCAGGGCGAGGGCCTCAGCCATTAGTTGATTAGCTTTCGGTGTATCTGATAGAGCTTGGGCAAGCAGTGATGCATAGACTAATGCCTGGGATTTAAATTCTTGGCTTTTAAGATCGTTGATGACCGTTAACGTTTGGTTCAACATATCTGCCTTAGTGGTGTCACTAGAGAATTCAGCAGAGTGATATAAGATTTCGAGTAAGGCATAGTATTTAGTGTGCTCATCGATGTCGCTCTTGTTGATGGCGACTAGGGCCTGGCTGAGCAGATCCATGGCTTCAGCATCATCTGTGATTGAGATATAGAACCCCGCTGCGTTAGTAAGGGTTCGAGCCTTGCCACTACTGGCTTCTGCGGTTTGACTGATGGCTATTATTTGGCGCATTATGTCATCGACAGCAGATTGATCAGTTAGTTGATTAGCGAAGTAAGTAATTTGAGATAGAAAGGACGATTTATCGTTATCTGTTGGCAGCTGTTGGGTTGCGTCTAGTAGCTGATGGAGCAAGTCAACAGTGACGGTCTCATTTGAGAAACTGCTGGCAGTATTGAGCACCGGGTATAGATTAGATAGTTGCGTGTTTGGGTCGTCATTGCTATGAATGATCATCTGATTGAGTATTGCCAGTGCGGTTGTGTCATCAGACATTGCACTGTAGCTACGTGCGATCGCACTTAATACTTGAGTTTGCGAATGATTGTCCTGCAGGTCATTGGTGGCAAGTTTAATCTGTTCTAACAATTGTCGAGCAACGGCCCTGTCTAAGGTAGGCTGTTGTGCCACATCGTCTACCATTTCTATGGTCTCAGCTGAGTCTGCTTCAGCCATTACCCTGGGGATGGCATACAGCCAGCCATTACTTACCACCGCTAATAGGGTTAACAGATTTAAGGCTACACGCGTTACCCGCTGTTGTTTTAACATTGCTTTTTCCTCTACCAAGTGATTTATCAAGAACTAAAGGATCACTCAGTCGAAACCAGTAAGATTCCGCTCAGGATAAAGAAAAAACGTAGTTTAGCTTGATTATCTTTATAGAGCCTTTGTAAAACGAATGTTATTCCTGCCGAACCTGCAGCAATGGTGAGTAAGGCAAAGATCTGCTTTACTCGTTCTAAATCTCTTATTTTGATCTCTTTAAGACAAGTTGACGCCTAGTGGTCTGTCAAGACTAAATTTTAGGATAGATGAGTGATCTGCTAAAACGCGGTTAAACCTGACACACCAATCACTACTCACTATTCCCCGTAGGCTGAGCTTGTCGAAGCCCACTCACTGTCTCAACCCTAATTTTTAGCTTTGACGCTCCACTAGTCACAATCGTTGCATTACAGCGAAATAACCACGGGTGCGCCAATCATTAAATTGAGCTGCGGCTGTTTCAGTCGTGGCGGTTTCAATGCCGATTAGGGCGTCAGATTTGAGTACTCTGAGGGCAAAGGCATCAAAAAGAACTGTAGCTGTTGCAACTTCAGCAGGGGTATCTATGGGCCATTGTAGATCTTGTACCAGGCGGCGATAGTTTAGATCACCTTTACAAAATACACCGGCTGATTTGCTTAACGTGGTTTCTAGATTTTTATCTAATGCGTTGAAGTGTCTGGGTTCGCCCCAGTCTGCTTCGGCCTGAATGCGGATGCGATCATGCTCCATCGCCGTTTGGAGCCTTTGTCCCAGTAAGCGCATATCTTTAGAAAGGCCATTGTTCAGGAATGTATTAATTGTTTCTTCTACATCCATGGCAAGGGCATCGGAAACAAACATGGGCCATGGTTTAACGTGAATAACAACGTTGGTAGTATTGAATAGTCTGAGTAGGGCGTCGACCATGACTAAATCCCAACACAGTTCATGGCCAGCATTGTCAGCAATAATATGGATTTCTCCTTGTTGGCAGTTTTGTTGTAAGTGAGAGATCCATGCTTCACTTTCATCTAATAATAGGCGCTGATTCCAATCACTTGCATCACCCTGTGAGGTAATTAGCTGACTGTAATCTGTTTCATTGGCAAATAGGGCACCGCGAATGGTTGCTCTGAGTAAATCTATGCCAGATAAATCTGAGATTGTTGTTAGGCCAGTCATCAAATCTGGAATTGCCTGAGTTAAGGCTTTTTGTCGAGCCTGATGGAAAACGTCAACTTTAGCATCAAAGTATCCGGCGATGGAGTTTAGGCCATGGTAGAAAAGAAATTCTAAATCGAAAAAGGGTAGGTCATCCCAGGTTAAGTCGGTTAGTTGGTCGAGATAGTTGTGCCAATAGGTTGTCGGGCGCTTGAAGATACTGGTATCAATGGCACTGCCGGCAATAATGGCTTGTAGCATTGTTTGGGCAGTTTGCCCTTTTAGTTGGTCTTCAATGTTTGCCAGGATTTTTGGTAGGCGGCGGGTAATTGTGTAGTCTACAAAACCTTGGCCATGGATTCGTTTGATAGGGTCAGGATTATTATTAGATGTGCTCATGACGTCTAGATTAATGATATTGCAAGCAAAAATCTGAATTTTGAAAGGCTTGGCGATACCTGGTTCCCCTTTAGAAGGCTACCGTCAGGGAGGGGTTTTCGATATCTAGTGCTAACGGTCGAAACCCCTCCGCCTTTGGCACCTCCCCTTCTAAAGGGGAGGACTTCCTCAGACACAATTCATTCTTGGAATCTTACCATGTGTAATCTTCTTAGATTCTCATTCCTCCCCGTGAAGGCTAAGAACTTTCTGATGAATAGTCTCTCCCCACCGACTTCTTCTTCACGCAATTTGGGATATCGTTTATATTTTTATGAGGGTTTTAGGGCGACATCTCTCCCTAACCAGTTACCGTGTATACATAAGTCAGAGAGAATAGCTAAACCTCTTCATTTTCAACGGTTTCAGAATTGTCTGACAAGGGTTCTCCTTACGTTGGCGAAGCCTGTCTTTTGGACTTAGGGGAACCGTCAGGGAGGGTTCTGGATAACCTGCGCTAACGACCGAAGCCCCCTCCGTTGGTTCCCCTTGGCAAGGGGAACCGCTGCTGGCCATGCTTAATGCCAATAATCTTCCAGATGTGTATACACCGTAGCCCTAACCAGGGGTGGTGGGGAACACGGAGGGACCCCAAGCAACATTTTTCGCCTCTTTTTCGATTATATCAAGCAATCCATTGCCAGCCATTGAAATAACACCCCAAATTAAACGGTGGGCCACCCTACAAAACAATCGCCATCCCATCCGCCCGTGGTTCCGACCCCGCCACCAACACTCCATTCTCCAATCGCAAAATCATTTGCCCTTTACCAAACATCCCTGGGTCCGCAACCACCTGCACATCATGACCCAAATCGCTTAACCCCAGCGCCACATGACGCGGCACCGTCTGCTCTAAAAACACCCGATTCCCCTGATCAAACCGCCAACGTGGCGCATCCAACGCCGCCTGCGGATTTAACCCTCGATCCACCAAATTTGAAACCACCTGCAAATGCCCCTGGGGTTGCATCGATGCTCCCATTACCCCAAATGGCCCTAACGGTTGTCCATCACGACTCAAAAAGCCAGGAATAATCGTATGAAATGGCCGTTTCCCAGGGGCAATTTCATTCGGATGCCCCCTGTCTAACACAAACCCAGCTCCCCGATTTTGTAACGTAATCCCCGTCCCCGGAATCGCAATGCCACTGCCAAACCCCATAAAGTTTGACTGAATAAACGACACCATCAGCTCCCCATCCGCCGCCGCCAGATACACCGTACCCCCCTTGGGTAACCCCGGTTCCGCCAAGGGTATAGCCCGTTCCCCAATCAGTCCCCGACGCTCGGTAGCATAGGCTTTATCCAACAACGCCGTTGTTGTCACATCCATGGTTCTGGGCTCTGCCACATATCGATGGGCATCTGCAAATGCTAGCTTCATCGCCTCAATCTGTTGATGATAGTTAGCCACCGAGTCCCGTGGCTCTGCCTTGAGGTCAAACCCTTCAATAATATTCAGCGCCATTAATGCTGCAATTCCCTGGCCATTAGGCGGTATCTCTGACACCGTCAGCCCCCGATATGTGGTCGAAATTGGGTCAACCCACTCCGCCTGATGTTGTTGCAAATCATCTAATGAAAAGACTCCCCCAGTGGCTTCTGAAAAAGCAACAAATTGTTCTGCCAGGTTACCCCGGTAAAAACTCTCTCCTTCGGTGGCGGCTAATTCTCGTAAGGTGGCTGCCTGGTCTGGACAACGCCAGATCTCGCCAACACGGGGTGCCTGATAATTTGGGAAAAATGTCTCTAGAAAATATTGGTGAGACTCCCCCGTTAACGATAAATAATTTTTTGCCCGTTGCTGCCAACTGCGAGCGGTCACTGGTGATACTGCAAACCCCTCTTCTGCATGACGAATCGCCGGTTCAAATAACCGTTCAAAGGGAAGTTTGCCCCAACGTCGCCATAGGGTTTGCCAGGCTGAGACAGCCCCTGGCACCGTTGTGGCCAACCAGCCACGCAGGGGTAGCCTTTCTAGCTGTGACCACATATCTGGTGAGAGTGCCTGGGGACTTTTTCCCGACGCATTCAGTCCATGGAGTTTGCC
>JAHQVZ010000340.1 GCA_019634055.1 Leptolyngbyaceae cyanobacterium MAG.088 | reverse complement strand
AGTATTACAGGGTGGTACGAAACCACACTGTTAGCCTCAAAACCGAGCTATTTGTAGAAGCCGCCCAAGCCATGGGGGCATCCACCTGGGCAGTGCTGTCCCGCTATTTATTTTTGAATGTGGTGCAGAGTGTGCCGGTGCTGTTTACGCTCAATACAGCGGATGCCGTTTTGATTTTGGGTGGTCTAGGTTTTTTAGGCTTAGGCCTACCGGATGAAGTACCCGAGTGGGGCAGTTCATTGCGTCAGGCATTGGATGCCTTGCCCACTGGCATCTGGTGGACTGCATTGTTTCCTGGGTTAGCAATTACGGGCATGGTCACCGGGTTATCCCTGATCGGTGAAGGTTTAAATGATCTGGTAAATCCCCTGGTACGCAAAGAAAACTAAGGATTTGCATGATTCTCACATCGGCTGGTGTAGCGAATATCACCTCTGTCAGGTTTAGAATGCGATCTCATTGCTCGCTGGTGAATCGGGAAGGCGCTGCGCTGGTGAGTCAGGAACCGAGTAAGACGATTTCTTTATTTCAGAAAAGCCTACTTGTAAACACGATCCACCGCTCACGACTCACGTCGTAAGACCTACGAATATCTGCTTTTACAAGCCCTATGATTCAAGACGTTTGCGCCATTCTTCGTCGATTTTGTCGCGGTTGGCAATTTCTTGATCAATTAGGTCAGTTTCAGTGCTGTAGGCCAGATTGTCTTTGCCAACAATGGTTTCTATCGCAAACTGTTTGGCGTAATCTAGCTTACGCTGAACAGTTTTACCCACCAGGCTCTGACGTTGAGAATTGCGATCCAGGATTTTGGCATTGAGTCGCTGCATTCTGAAATACCGCACCAATGGAATGCCCAGAAAGGCAATGCCGTAGCCAAGGAAGATATCACATAGGGAATAGATCAAACCAATAAACCCGGTGGTCCAGCCCCCCGCCGCATAGGCGAGATAGATAGACCCGACCACGAGCAACGTCCCTAAACCAATGGCAATGGTCACCTGATCGGAGCTGGCACTGGTAAAGCGCCGCTTAGTTTCTTTGAGAAAAGCAGGTACTGACTGGGGTTTATGGTTCTTGGTGGTGACCTGTAGTTCTGGGAAATAGTAAACCAAATCGCCCTGGGGGCTGACCTTGGGTCGACCATTAAAGCGACTGAGGGCGGGGATGACGTAGTCTTCTAAATCGTCGTTCAGGTTGGCGTTGTCTAAATAGGGAGCGAGCTGTTCGGCAGAAACAGCACCACGATTGTTGCGAATAACGGTTGCGATCTCACTCCATCGCCTATCATCCAAATCCTTATTGGGGTCACCATCGCCAAACAAAAACGAAAAGATCGCCTCTAGAAAATTCAAATCATGGCGGTTGCGATCTCGTCCTCCTCCCTTGTAGCCATAGCGATCGTAACGACGGCGAGGTCCATAACCAAACCAATAAAACCAATCATTACCAATCCACAACAAGGGACTAAAGCCCCCCCTACCACCATAGCTACCGCCATAGCCACCACTGTCATTATCCCGTTGGGACTGCATGGCAATTTGCAAGGCAATAATCGCAGCCAACACCAGCACCACCGCCACAATCAGCATGATGCCAAAAGAAATACGAATCAGATAAAACAGCACCGCCCAAATTTTGGCCCAGGTTTCCTGCCAGCGCAGCTGCCACGATTGATTACGAAGTATGGACCGAAACTGACGGGGAAACTCATAGGCAATATCCCCCGTTTCAGCCACCTGCATATGAGCCTGGGTAGCCGACGCCAGGGCCAGTACCCCCGCTTCAGCCTGACTGATGTTTAATCCAGTTTTAGCCGCCACATCACCAGCAGTCACCCGATATTCCAGGGTTTCCACCGCTTTCATGATGTCCTGATTTAGCTCCATAGGTTTCCTTAGGGGGGCGTTTACGCAGGTATGCCTTTATTAGTATAGAAAGCCCAATTGATCATGTGCCATGACGGTATAGGTGCGGGTTTCCATCGGCAGATAGACCTCAATCACCCCATTAATAACCAACCTGACAAAACAGGCCTTGAGACGCCACAGCCATAGACAAGCCCAGGACAGCCCCAACAAAAAAGGCTGGACATTCAAATCATCCAACCTTTAAAGATTCTTGTAGTCTGCAACCAAGGGTAACGATGGATTAGCAACTAGACTTTAGTATCTCTAGATTAATCATCATCCCAGGCAAGTAACTACTTATTACCAGTGATTTGGTCTTTCACATCACCCAAACTGCTTAACAACTCGCTACGATTGCTGGCCTTAAGCAGATAACGATAGACAAACCAGCCAGTATAAATCAAGCCAATCAGCTCGAGGGTAGGAGCTAGGACAGGAATATCGTTGATTGACGCTAAGACCGCAAAGGCTAGCTTAATAGCGATAAGGACACCGAAGACAAGCCCAATGACTGTGAGCGGACGTTTGTACTCATTAAACGTATCAACGACGTACGTTGGGGAATCCCCAAGTACACTGGCAACTTTCGCCAGAATTTCTTTCGCCTGTTCAGCAGTATCGGCCGTGCTTTGAGTTGTTGTTGCGTTCTCTTCAGGGGAATTTATATCGGTGCTCATCTCTTATATGGGGTATTAACAACCTGGGAGCGGATTTCCCTCGCTCGTTTGCCGGTGGGCTAATGAATCTTAGCTGTCAGCTTTTGAAACTAAACCAGAGTTGGTTCAAATGCAAGCCGCCAAGCATATATTCATTGCGGTATCGGCCAAGCGATGCTCAGCTGCAGAGCATCAAAATACATTTAAATTTTGACGCACTTTAAACAGTTTATTCTGAGTTCATAGAAAAATAGTATCTTGCATCGACATATAGTCAATTTCAATCATTAGCCCCAATGCATTACTAAAACATTTCAATTTAAAACTGCTTTACCGTTGGGCTTAAGGTCATGACTAAAATAGGAGCTACTGAATTCTTGAAAGCCTTATCGAAACCATCTACGGTGAGCTAAAGGGTCTTAAACCCAGCCAACTCAAGCAACTACGGCGTCTATATCATCAGCGAATTCCCGGTAGTCAGATTACTAACCGCGAATTTGCACAGCGCATTGCAGCCATTAGTACTGACATAAATCAGGCAGTGTGTGCCTACATTGACCGCCGAGGCCATGTGATTCGTGTGGGGGTAGGGTCACCTCGGCAAACTCAGATTCCTGCCCTAGAACTGCCCCGATATGGTGCCGAACGTCTGTGTGGCATTCGCTGCATCGCCACCCAACTTAAACAGGAACCGCCGGGCAACGCGGCCCTCACAGCCATGGCCCTACAGCGGTTGGACGCGTTAGTTTTATTCACCTTGACTGGTAGTGGTTTCCAACGTAAAGGCGGTGGCGCGACGGGTTACATTCGAGAAGCCTATCTGGCCCATCTGATACCGAATGACACAGAACGCTGGTCGGTATCTGAACCGATGGACCTGGAAAGCATCAGCCAGGAAGACTTTGTAGATTTAACAGAAGGATTAGAGGAAGAATTCCGTCGGCTGTTCGTAGCCCAGCAGGTAGATGCTAGCCACGATCGGGTGCTGCTGGTCGGGTTACAAACCGACAAAATATCGACCAGACGCTTTAAAAGTGGTCTAGAAGAAATCGTTCGTCTGGTGGAAACTGCAGGTGGCGAAGTTTTAGAAACGCTAAAGCAAAAACGGTCTAAACCTCACCCTCAGACTGTATTAGGAGCGGGCAAAGTCGATGAGGTGGCCCTAGAAGCCCAAACCCTAGGTGCCAGCTTAGTGGTATTTGACCGAGATTTATCCCCAGCCCAAGTACGCAGTCTGGAGCAGCGCATTGGGGTACGGGTGGTAGATCGCACTGAGCTGATTTTGGATATTTTTGCGCAGCGGGCACGAACGGGGGAAGGTAAGTTGCAGGTAGAGCTAGCCCAGTTGGAATATCAGCTACCAAAATTGACAGGGCGTGGCCAGGCGATGTCTAGACTGGGTGGGGGTATTGGTACCCGTGGTCCTGGTGAAACAAAGTTAGAAACGGAGCGCCGAGCAATTCAAAAACGGATTACGCGGCTGCAACGAGAGGTGAATCAGCTGCAGGCGCATCGGTCGCGCATGCGACAAAATCGGCAACATCATCGAGTACCTTCTGTTGCAGTGGTGGGATATACAAATGCGGGTAAGTCTACGTTGTTGAATACCCTCACCAATGCAGATATCTATGCGGCGGATCAGTTGTTTGCGACATTAGACCCAACCACAAAGAGACTTTCTGTTGTCGATAGTGACAGCCATGAGAAGAAATCGATGGTACTCACTGACACGGTAGGATTTATTCAAGATTTGCCGCCATCGCTGATGGATGCGTTTCGGGCCACATTAGAAGAAGTAACAGAAGCAGATGCGCTGATGCATGTGGTGGATTTATCGCATCCGGCCTGGAATGATCATATTCGGTCGGTGATGGGGATTTTGGGGCAGATGCCAACAACGCCAGGGCCCATTTTGTTGGTATTTAACAAGCTGGATGAGGTGGATAGTGATACTCTTGCGGTTGCAAAAGATGAGTACCCTCAGGCATTGTTTATTTCGGCTGCGCAAAAGCTAGGGTTAGAGACACTGCGGCAGCATTTGGTCAAGTTAGTAAATTATGCTGTGGCGGGTGAATAAAGTCTCGGCGAGTTGCCTATAATGTCGCCAGGGTCGGCACAAGGAACCACCCCTACAAAAGATTAATTGAGAAGAGCTTAGGAGCATCCCTTTATGGTTGCTCAGATACCCTATGAAATGATCTAATTTTTTATGATCAAACTCTGAAGGGCTCTGATGCTTCATCGAAGTGTAACGGTAAGACACTCTCGATATTTTCAGTTGGGTGGGGCACGGTGTAGTGGGCGGTCACTTTCCCATTATTGGGGCAGGCGTTAGCTGCGTTTATTCCGGCTTCCATGGCTCGGTTGACCTCACCCACCCGTCCTCGAATGGTGACAAACTGACGTCCGCTATCGGCTTGGTTGATGCCTAGTAGAGAGACCTGACCTGCTTTAACCATGGCATCTGCGGCGGCTAGGGATGCTGGAAATCCGTGGGTTTCGATGACACCGATAGAGTAAAGCATAGGGGTATGGGTCCAATCATGAAGCTGACTTTCTCAATATACCTGAGACCCGACATCTGATAGTTAAACTATTGAATAGACGTCGATGAAATAATGCTTTGAGTTAACGACTTGGCAATCAGGGGTGCGAGAAACAATATTATAGCGTTGACCAGTAGCGTGTCTCGAACATCCTGCATTGCCTTGTTAGGCAACACGCCCAATCAAGAATCGGGGGGTTATGAAATGCGATCATGAGGGCTGCAAATTGACATTGCGATTCATCATATTGCTGTTGTATGTCTGGAAGTTGATTGATTTCTGGCTCCACAAGTGGGAGTGCATGGGGAAGCAGTGAAAACTGAGACTTATTTTCCTGGATAGATATCACTGCAAGTAACCCATTTCGAGCAATGACAGTTTGGTTAGGCGTTGTTGCATGAATCAATTTAAGAGTGAAATGAACCTCACTATCGAGCCAAAACGTCATACTTCCTCGACGCTTCAGGCCAGCGTTATACTTGGACCAGTTACGGATTCGGTAGCTCATTAGGCAGTGGTTTTTGGTGGTACTTAAACCTTAGCCCACTCCGACTCCGTAACCCCTATTTATGCAACAACGCCTAACGAAAGATGTAAAAGAGGAATAGGAAAATTTT
>JAHQVZ010000339.1 GCA_019634055.1 Leptolyngbyaceae cyanobacterium MAG.088 | reverse complement strand
GCCATTGTGGAATGGACGGGGCAGGATCTGACGGCAGGATTGTCAGTCACACCCTTTAAGGATTTTCCGCTTGTGTTGCTGCCCGCTGTTCGAGATATTACTGGAGCAGGGGATGGGTCTCGATTTGTGTTTGGGGCAGGGGTTGCATTTCAACTTTAATGAGGTTTGTCATCACGAGGTTTGTCATCACAATGAGATTGTTGCAGTCGTTAAGAATAATGGGGGCTTTTATGCCACGGAGGCTAGTTGGTTTGGTTGCGATCGCCCCCTTGCTGGCATCGTCTGTGGCCCTTGCTCAAAATCAGTCGGATGTAACTGGCCCCAACCTATCCGATGTGACTGGTCCCAACCTATCTGACGTAACTGGCCCCAACCTATCCGACAATACGGGGGTTTTAGGGATATCCATTTTCGGTGAAGAATCTGGTTTATCTGATTTTTTCGAGGAATTTGGCAATGAGTTAGAGATTGACTCTAGGGCTAGCTTAGCGGAGCAATTGAGACAGGCTCAAAAGGCTTGTTTAGAACGTGCTCTTAACCTGCGTCGGTTTGCGCGTGAACCTGAACCTGATGCTGAAGTGTCTCCAGCTTGTGCTGAGTTTAATCGTTTAATTCAAAGAGCCCAAGGAATATTTGCCCAACCCAACTATAGTCCACCTAATAGTCAGCCCACGGTAGATCAGCGTATCTGGTAGAACAGCAACAGATTAATGCGCTTAGGCATAACTTTTTTACCCAAATTCAGGTCTACTGGTTAGGTTTGCTAATCAACGCATTTGCTAAATCAGTAAAGGTCTAGGAGGCCCAAATAAACTAAATCAAATTTGTAATGTAGTCTTGATAAAAATGAGTAAAACTTTTAATCTTCTGCCCTATGTCTTACGTCATGCGGCACTAAGTGTAATCGTCGCTATGGTAGGGGTATTGCCCGTTCAGGCACAAGAACTATTTGGTAATGGGGGTATTCGGCTAGAGGTGGATACTACTGTTGAGTTTGAGTTTTTAGAATCAAATGGTAGCTATCGATCTACGTTTGGCATTATCAATTTAGACACTGGGGAGAAATTTCCATTGTACGGAGAAATTAAAGAGTCCGATGTATCCCAACCGGTAAACAGGCCTTCAAGTTATCGAGATGATACAGGGCCTCAAAATCAGGATGATTTCTACGGCTCGCCTGGCGATACAATTCCTCGGCCTTTAGGCGAATTTCGATTTGCTGCTAATACTAACTATAGTTTTTATTTGGAGTCTTCTTTTGGTGTCCAACCGGCAGGCATACTGTATTCAACCAGTAACTTAAATGAGGGAAGTCGTGACTATGCACGATTTGATGGTCCCTTAGAAGATGTGATCAATGGTGGTCTATTACTCCGCTGGGAAGATACTGGCTCGGTGTTAGTGGGTGATAGCAACACTGACTATGATTATGATGATTTTATTATTCGTATTGGTGGATATTTACGATGGGATGATCTTGAAGAGGTTATCCCGGTAGAAGAGGTCCGTACGCAGGAAGCAAGGTTCAGGGATCAATAATCAATGTCTAAAGCCTTGGCTTCACTTTTGTTGTTATGACATATAGTTCCAAAATGGGGATTTCCCCAGGCTATGGATGAGCGCAAAATCCTGCACATTGATATGGATGCTTTCTATGCATCCATTGAGCAACGGGACCATGCTGAATATCGGCATAGGCCCCTTGTGGTGGGTGGTCGTCCTGAACAGCGGGGGGCAGTGGCTGCAGCGAGCTATGAAGCCAGGCGTTATGGGATTCATTCGGCAATGCCATCACGGGTTGCGGTACAGCGTTGCCCCCATGTGATTTTTGCTCGCCCCCGATTTGATGTATATCGAGCGGTGTCGGGGCAAATTCGGGAGATTTTTAGAGACTATACAGAATTAGTGGAACCGCTCTCTCTGGATGAGGCTTATTTGGATGTGACGGGGTGTGACTCTGCGATCGCAACCGCCAAGACCATCAAACACCGCATTGTCGAAACCACCCAGCTCACGGCATCTGCTGGTGTTTCCATCAATAAGTTTCTGGCTAAAATAGCTTCAGATGTGAATAAACCCGATGGGCTATACGTCATTCTGCCAGAGGATGCCATGGCCTTTATTGCCACCCTGCCCATCGAAAAATTCCACGGCATAGGTCCGGCCACTGCTCGCAAAATGAAACAGCTAGGGATTGAATCTGGCGCGGATCTTCAACGCTGGAGCGAGCCAGATCTGGTGGCAAACTTTGGCAAAGTGGGTCGCCACTACTTTCGGGTGGCGAACGCCCAGGACAACCGCCCGGTAAATCCCAACCGCATTCGTAAATCTGTTGGTGCCGAACGTAGCTTTGCCGAAGATTTACATACCCTCGAAGCAATGTCCACAGCCCTGACAGGCATTGTAGAAGATGTAGAATCCCGGCTCCTGAAAGCCAAGAAAGTGGGCTATACGCTCACCCTCAAAATCAAATATGCAGACTATCGTCAGGTTACTCGCAGTCGGACGATGGAAACTCCTTTGCAACGGGCTACGGAGATAGGTGACCTGGCTCAGGCCTTATTAGAACATCATTTGGAACCCCAGCCCCAAGTGAGATTATTGGGAGTTGCGATTTCTAATCTGGTGGTTTTGGATCAAACCCTAGGATATCAACAGCTGTCTTTACTTTAGGGAAAAATGACATTATGACAAATATCCTGAGGCATTAGGACATTGGTGCGTCGGATTAACAGTTGTAATTGAAGGCTTTGAGGGATACCTATGCCCCTAACTAACCTAATAGGTGCAATCGATTAGTGGCCTGGAGAACTCTTACTTAAAACTGGGAACTCAAAACTCAAAGTTACTACAGGCTACTTACGAGATTTGAAAAAATCAGTCAAAGTTAGTCCCTTGTCACGGTCGGATTTTGAAATGGAGCCATTGCCATTGCTGCCATTTTTATGGTTATGGTTTGATACTTCATCCTGCTCGGTCTGAGGTGTTTCATAGCCATAGCTATAGTACTTGTAGCCTTTGCCATCAGAAATGACGCCGTTGGCTACCATACCTAACACTGGAACTTTGGCAAAACGAATATTTTCGATAGCGTGGCTGAGGATGTCGCGATCGCACTTATTCACCCGCGATACCAAGATAACTCCATCTGTATGGGGAGCCACCAACGTTGTATCAGCCAATCCCATCAGAGGAGGCGCATCATAAATAATCAAGTCAAATTCTTTTTCTAAATCAACCATTAACTGCTGCATTCGTTTAGATGACAACAGTTTTATTGGATCTGGAGGAATGCTACCAGCAGTAATCGCATAAAACTCGACAAACGGCATTGCTTGCTGTAGGACCGCTGACTTTGTAGTGTTGCCAGATAATAATTCGCTCAAGCCCTGAGAATTTTGCAAATTTAAACGTTTGTGAATGACGGGTCGTCGTAAATCAATATCTACCAACAGAACCCGTTTACCCATGGTAGCAGCCGTCTGAGCCAGGTGTTGAGCCATTGTTGATTTACCCTCCCCTGACATAGATGAGCTTAAAATTATTGACTGAATAGGACGCTCAGCTCCTAACAACAGTAAGTTTGTCTGTAACAAACGCATCGATTCTAAAAACTGCGAACCACTATAGCCGTAGGACCCTAATATATTGTTCTGTTTTTTTAAATAAGGCTTTAGCCAACGCCCTAAGACAGTTTCCGTTTCCGTTCCATTATCAAACTCAGCCTGATAGGGAACAATACCCAACAGCGGTAATTTTGAAATAGCTTTAAGTTCATCCACAGTGCGACAAACACTATCTAGTTTCTCTAATACCAGTGCAGCACCTACACCCAAAAGCGAACTTGCTACCAAGCCCAGCACCAGATTACGTGGGATGCTGGGTGAAATTGGTATAGTCGGTTTTAAAGGGGGCTCAATCAATTCCCAAGGAATCTCCGTTTGTGCCGCTTCAATTTGAAGTGTTTCACGGGTTTCTAGAAAACGACTCAATGCACGTACTGCGATTTCGAGTTCACGTTGTAGATCACTATATTCCCTAGCTAGCGTAGGCAACTGGATTAATGTGTCTTGCAACTGTGTTTCAGCTTTAGTTAATGTTGCGCTTTGAGTCTCCAAAATTTCAATGTCATTGAGCGCTCCAACAGAGCGGGCATCTAAGACCCTCTGAGCCTCTTCCTCTAAAATAGGCAATAGTCGCTCACGTTTTTCCCTTAACACCAAGATTTCCAAACTATCAGAGTGAAAGCGCGTCAACCCATCAGCAATGTTCGATTCAATTTGCCGTAGTTCTTGAACTAGCTGTTGATAAACTGGTGCATCTTGTAGGGCAGCTTCATGGCCACCAGAAAAGGTCAACAGGTCATAGTTTGTTTGTGCCCGCGCCAGCTGGCGCTCGACTTCCAAACGTTGACTACTCAGTTCTTCAGACCGTCTAGCAATTTGTTCATTTTGGGTTGTAGGATCAATAAAATTATGGGTTTGACGAAATACTTCTAAGTGACTTTGTAACTCATTAACTTTGCCCTCAAGCTCCGGTAACTGTTTATTTACAAACTGAATACCCTGCCGTAGGTTAGTTTGACGTTCTTTAAGGCTGTAACCGAGATATACATTAGCTAGGACATCTAAGGTTGCCTTGATGTTCTCTGGATCCTTTCCCCGATAAAGTACTTCTATAATTTTTGTCTCATCCACACGTCTAATAGTGAGGAGTGCTAAAAAATTTTCGTAGTCTAGATCGGTGTCTGGATCAATAGTTTGCAACTCTGCTAGTACCTGTTCAATTAAACCAGGGCTCCGCAACACCTGAACTTGGGTTTCATAATCCAAGCCAGAGGATTTACTCGGTAAAGCATCACCTAGTAAATCACCAAAGTCCTTAACCTTATTATCTGCATTAACAGGCTCCACTAAAACCTGAAAGGTACTTTCATAAATCGGTTCTTGCAGTAGAGTATGAGCCACCACCGCTCCCATTACCCCGACCATAATACCCATAACCATCGCAGCTCGACGGCGTAATACTGTAAACAGTTGCTTTAGATCAAGATCGCTATCATCCCAGGGCATCTGGGATAAGGTCAAACCCTTCCAATGCCCTTCACTATCTGTACCATTGCTTGTTGTTAAATTATTCATCGACCGAGTGACGTTTAAAGTTCAAATATTGCCCAATATTACAGAGATGACACTATGCTCTAGTTCGCAAAATTCAGGATAGGTAAAATCTGTAAGAAAGGATTTAGCAGAACACCAAGATTATCTGAAAGACGGGCGGCTGCACTTGGATCAACAACAACAATATCGTTGTGCTGCACAATAGGATTACTTTCAGAGTCTAACCCTTGAGCTAAATCAACCTCAATAACTCGACGAGTAACCGAACCATTGGGATTGAGGCGAATCAGCTCAACTGTTTCTTCCTTAGCTCGTCGATTAAAACCACCAGCTGCCAATACTGCCTGATTCAGAGTTGTATTAGCCACTACATTAACTGTTCCTGGTTGCTCTACTTCCCCTACAACATTCACACTAATCGTGTCAGGCGAAAGGTTAGTGGCAGTTAGTCTACTAATCTGCTCTGGATTAGCAGACACTGCAGTATGCACAAAGATGGTATCACCCGTTTGTAAAACAAGATCTTGATTATTTTCGCCAGTTTCTACCAATTGCCATAAATCTAAAGAAATTGTGCGACTTTCACCTGAACGAGTTGTTCGTTTGACCTCAACTCTACGCATGTCTGCTAAAGGTTTAATTCCACCCGCTAATCGTAGCGCCCGAGTCACAGTTAATCTGCCAGGTTGTTGTACGGTGTTAGCAGTGGTGTCGTTACCTACAGCTACAGATTGATTCGATGCTCTACGCGAGGCGTAATTGTAAGTACCAGGACGAAATACCTCACCAACCACTACCACACTAATTGCTTCTTCTTCGTCAGTAGCTAGATTGGAGGTCGCAAGCTCATTTGAGGCACGTAGATCAATTTCATCAGTTGGACTCACTGTGATGGCATCCCCATCTCGAAGAGAGATATCCTGCTGCAGGTCACCTTGTCCAATCAGCGTAGCTAAGTTACTGACAACACTTTGTGTATCACCGTTTTCTAAACTGCGCTGTATTCGGACCTGTTCTAAATCTGCAGTCTGGGTAACACCCCCTGCCAGTTGAATTGCATCTACTAATGTGGGAAACTGATCGGCTTCATTAACAGGAATTGTATAAACACCAGGTCGATAAATTTCACCTGCAATTGCAATTCGTAGTTGTCGAGGTGCAAGTAAACTAATCGTGATCCTTGGATAACGAATTTTAGAATGATATGCATCGCTGATAGCTCGCTCTGCTTGAGGTATTGTTAGCCCCACAAGCAATACTTGTCCAATCGCTGGCAAATTTACCATGCCATTAGCAAGCACATGTTGCTCACTATTATATTCCGGCACATTAAAGACATCGATCCCAATCAAATCCCCAGGACCTAAGAGGTAAACATCGTCAAGAGTCGTAATGGCAGAAGTTGTTCTAGTAAGGTTAGGAAGGGATGCCACATTGGCAAGAGCCACATTCGTGCTGGCGATGATGCTTCCCCATACAACACCTGAAACGACACGCATTAACGTTGTAAAGCTCATCATAAAGCAGATACAGTTAGTGACTAACTACAGCTAGCGACAAACTAGACTAGATGTCCTACTTAGTTCAAACATTCGGAACATGCAACAACATAAGCACTAGACCTGTCCTCCTTTTTGATTCAGACAACAGAACGAAGTAATTAGCCTAGCTTATAGAAGCCCATTTCCCTAGACATAGCATTAGGCAAGAACGATACTCTAAAAACTATTGTCCAAGCTGACAAAACAGGGTTAACTTCATTAAAGTTTATACTTTAGTGAAGTTAACCCTCCATTTATCCAGAATGTGCATAATCTATATGGCCATGAGGGTGTGTGGATTGTCGGCGTATTTACGAACCGGTTACACCAGAGCCATTTGCTTTAGGGATATCCTTGGAACAAATGATTTTGAAGTACAACGTTGACGGAAACCCTATAGTTTCTGCTAATGTAGCTGCTATTCTCAAGCGCGTCTTCATATTTTCTCGTTTATGTTATTCCTTCTACGAGTTTTGCTATTAATTCAACTTTGGGTGTAATCTCTTGTCGAGTATGACATTTGGTAAGAAGTTTCTAACTGCTTATTTAAACACTGCTTATGGATAAATGCCCTTTATCGGCTTTTCTCTACCGTTTTTCTTCTGGCATCTACACCCATGGTACTTGGCAAACTGGATACTTCTTCTAAAACAAGGTACTTTGCCGACCAAGCAGAGACTCAATCAACTCATCTGACAGTGAAGTTGGTTACTCAGTTTTTTGCCCCTGACTATGCGGCAACAGGTCAGTTGTTGGATGAGTTGGTCAGGCAGTTAGCTCGTCAAGGTATGCCAGTTGAGGTGTTTACTGGGCAGCTGGGGTATGCCTACGGTTAGACGAGAGCCCCCAATCACGAATCGTCTAAGAATTTAGAAATTCATCG
>JAHQVZ010000338.1 GCA_019634055.1 Leptolyngbyaceae cyanobacterium MAG.088 | reverse complement strand
GTGTGGATCTTGCGATCGCGAAAAACCTTAGCCAGCTGTTGCTGGGTGGCCCGACTACGCCCCGTAGCCAGCCGTGTCCCCCGATGAAACACATGGATATTTGCCGCTGGTCCTACAATTTGCTGTAACCGTACCTGCATATTTAGAGCTAGCTCTACGCCTCCCACCCCACCACCGACAATACCAATGGTGGCGGATTGAGCGTGATCTAGCCCTTGCAAATACTGCTGCCAGGCACTGAGCAGCAAAGGAACAGGCTTAGCCGGGATCGCATATTCCTTTGCCCCCGGCACGGCTACTGTCCCTGGCGTACTACCGACATCAATCGATAGCGCATCGTAGCGCATCGGTGGATGACGCCGACAATAGATCACTTGTTGATTGGCATCAATATTGACCACCTCATCCATAATTAACCGACAATTGGCAAACCGGGTCAGGGGTCGTAAATCAATATGTGACTGGTCAAAGTTATACAATCCTGAAATGTGACAGGGCAGCATACCCGAATAGGGCGTATCCACCAGGTTGGTAATCAGTGTCAGACGCACCCCGGCAGGCAGCCCTCTCATGCCAATTTTTCGCAGCACAATCGCGTGGGTGTGGCCTCCCCCAACAAAAAACAGATCTGTATGAATTGAAGTTGTCGCCTGCATAAATGCGAGCTGGGCTAGTAAATGTTGTGCGCCCACTAGTTGCGCGCCCATTATAGATAGCAGAAAAAACTGGGTAGCACGTGAGTTTTTCCTGAATCCCCTGCTAATTCACGACCAGTTCCTGAAACCGTGGATCTTGCCTGAGACCGTCAAACGCTGGTTCTTTACTCGCCATGGTCACCCACTGCTGAGGATTTAAGGCAAAGGCTTTTTGCAAGGCTAACAAGGCAAAATCATCCGCCTGCATCTGGGCGTGGCAGTAGGCTTTAAGATACCAGGCCAAATCTAAATCCATTTTCAGGGCAACGGCCTGATTAAAATTTGCGATCGCAGGCTGAAAGTCCTGCAATAACATCAGTGCTAAACCACGCCTGACCCAGGCTTCGTAATAGTCAGCCTGACAATCAATAGCCTTGCTATAACATGCGATCGCCTCCTGAGACCGACCTTGCCCATCAAGCACCATACCTTGCTGATACCAGTGATTCGGATTCTGCAATTGTCCATCCATGCCCTATTGACCTCCCAACACCCATCAGCCATTAAACAGCCAAGCTCTTTTGACAGCCACACTCTTTTTATTGCAGCCAACAAAAAATATTTTTTCAATCCAAACACAATTTTGTATGCATTTTAGAGAAATTGATGTACATTAGCGGGCAATACTGTCACCAGTACTAACTGTTGTCTTAATCAATCATGTTTTGTCATAGCAACACGTTAGCAAAACTCCATATACTTGGGGCCATGGCCGGTCAACCTAATTGTTTGCTCTTCCCCTGATTGTCTTATTTGTCTGGGAAAAGTTTAAAGCGGCAATTGTTCAAAGCAAATTATTCTACGTTTTCGAGATATATGAAATCGAGTTCTGTTAAATCCATTTCTTTAAGGAGGTTTACCCAGACTCTCGTGGGGCATTTAAGAAAAAGTATGCAATCCCCCCGACGGCGTTCTCGTGCCTACGCTAAATTTTTGCTTTTGGGTGGCTTGTCTCTATGGACGATTACTAGCCTTGTCCTTCCAGCCCAGCGGCGATCCGCTAAAGCCGCTGAAGTTGAGCTAGCCAGGGCCGTTAACCCCTGGAGTTTTGCCTCATTTCCAGTAGAAAATTTTCAGGCCTACACATCTCCTTTTGGGTATCGTCAGTCTCCCTACGGAGGGGAACAATTCCACTATGGGTTAGACATCGCTGCACCCTTAGGCAGTTATATTCGCAATTGGTGGGAAGGACGTGTGGTTGAAATTTCAGACAATAGCGCCTGTGGCACGTCTGTGGTGATTGAGTCAGGTGAATGGCAACATATCTACTGTCACATGCAGGGCTACGTCACCCGTGAAGGGGGTAGAAAGGTAATGGTAGATCCAGACGGCAACATTCGCATTCGCGAAGGGACGACGATTGGCACGGGTCAACCCATTGGTCGTGTCGGCATGACAGGTCGTACCACCGGACCTCATTTACACTGGGGCCTCAAGTTTGAAAGTAGCTGGGTAGATCCAGCCATGGTGTTAAGAGCCATGTACGACGATCAGCAGGCAATTAGATAGCGGCAGTGAGCCGAAGACGTGAATTGTCTTTCCAGGTTCCCTCTTCGCCCCAAACTTTATGATTGAAAATCCTTGATCTTTATGATCTGAAGCACAATCTATCAACCATCCAAGATGTTATCGTCTAGCTAAAGCCATCTTTGCGAGTGGCTGGGTACATTACAGCTGTACCCCTGTTCGACAACCATCTAACTAACCATGACTGCTCCAATGTCTGAAGCCGAAAACACTCGCGCTGTTCTTCGTTCTCAAGAACCCGATGCACAGTACGAGCTCCCTTGGAATCGTGAAGGCGAGTTCGAAATAGAGGCACTCATCGTCAGTCAAAGTAAGCATGACTTACTTGTTAAAGTCAAAACCGACCGTGGTGAAAATCACCTAACTATTCTTGGCTTTTTGCCTGGTCGAGTCTCAGGGCAGCGTTGGCGTTTAGAGTGTCTGCGCTCCTCTGGTCGCATTGAACTTTTAGATGGTGAACCTCTCGAGTAAGTCATCTACTTAGCTGACGGTTAACACCTCACAATTGACTTTAAAAAAGAAAGGTTGCCCTGGCGTTAGCCAGGACAACCAAGTTGGTTTGTATGCTGCGTTCGATAAACGGGCTAGATTTACTTAGTTGCAGAGGGTAAGTCTACGTATTCACTTACAATGCCTCGAAACTCTTCACCATCAATTGTTTCTTTCTCTACGAGTCGGTCTACGAGTCGATCTAGCAGCGAGCGATTATTTTTAAGCATTGAGCGTGCTTTAACATAGGCTGTCGTAGCAATGTCTCGCACACGCTGGTCAATCTTGGCAGCCATTTCCTCAGAGTACTCAGAACGTTGCATAAGGTCGCTACGGCCCAAAAACACAGCACTGCTGGGAGATTCCATTGCAAACGAGCCAAGCTCTGACATGCCAAAACGGGTAATCATTTGACGGGCAATATTAGTCACCTGTTGAATGTCGTTAGCGGCCCCTTGAGTCACTTCATCCGGTCCAAAGACTATTTCTTCAGCCGCTCGGCCTCCTAAGGCCATGGTGATTCGATCAATCAGCTCAGCATAAGAAATTAGACCATCATCTACCTGATCTTCTTTAGGTAAATAACTGGCAAACCCGCCAACACCACCAGAGCGAGGAATGATAGTCACCTTAGCCAGTGGGTCAGAATGCTTCAACATGGTGCTAACCAATGCATGGCCGACTTCGTGGTACGCAATTAGCCGTTTCTTTTTGCTATCGAGTAAAGGCGTCAGCGTTAAACCAATGGTTAAACGATCGATAGCATCGTCAATTTCTGTCATGGTGACGGAATCTTTACGACGACGAGCCGTGAGAATAGCGGCTTCATTGAGTAAATTGGCCAGTTGGGCACCGGAAAATCCGGGGGTACGACGGGCGATCTCGTCTAAATTGACATCATCCGCTATTTTCTTATCTCGGGCATGCACATCTAAAATTCCTAACCGTCCCTTATAGCTGGGTAGATCAACGGTAATTTGCCGATCAAATCTACCGGGTCGCAACAGGGCTGCATCCAATACGTCAGGGCGGTTAGTCGCGGCAATTACGATAATGCCACCGTTGCCTTCAAAGCCATCCATCTCAGTCAGCAACTGATTGAGGGTTTGTTCGCGCTCATCATTACCCCCCCCAATACCTGCACCACGTTGACGGCCAACCGCGTCAATCTCATCAATAAATACAATGCAAGGGGAGTTTTCTTTGGCCTTCTTAAACAGGTCGCGAACGCGAGAAGCCCCCACACCCACAAACATTTCAACAAACTCAGATCCTGAAATGCTAAAGAATGGCACACCAGCTTCACCAGCAATGGCCTTAGCTAGGAGGGTTTTACCAGTACCTGGTTGCCCTACCAGCAATACCCCTTTAGGAATGCGCGCACCAATCGCGGTAAATTTCTCAGGATTCTTGAGAAAGGTAACGACTTCTTGTAGTTCTTCTTTAGCTTCTTCAATCCCGGCGACATCATCAAACATGACACCGGTTTTGGCTTCCATTTGGAACCGGGCACGGGAACGGCCAAAGTTCATCGCCCCACTAGCAGAGTTAGCAGACCGTCGCAAAATCATTAGCAGCGCAAATACGACGATTAATGCTAGCAATGCATTAACAGCTAACCCTGTCAGCGCACTGTTATCTGAATTTTCTCGAACTCTATAATCAACGTCACTGCTGCGGAGCTTTTGCAATAGACGCTGATTGTAAACGTCGTTCCCAAACAGGGTTACCGGTTGCAGAGGCGCGCTTTCGTCCTCCCCCTTAAGGCGCACGTGGGCTACTCCACGCAGGTTATCTAGCTCAACTTCCTGCACCTCACCCTGGTCTAATTTCTGTAATAGCTGACCGTAGGTAAGGGTCGTTTCCTCATTATTGCCTTCCACCTGAGCGGCCACTGGCTGAGGGCCAATTAGGGGGACCGCAAGTAAAGTCTGTAGCAAAAACCATCCAGTCGCCAGGGTGCGGGTCGTACGATGTCGGAATGGAAATTTATGGACCGATGGGGAGGTGGGCTTATTCATATAAGAGGGACTTACAACTAAAAATGAAAAATGAAGCTAATGGTATAGTTGGCTACTTCAATGGCCATTGATCGACACCTTGACAAGATTGGCTAGATCAACACAATCAGTTTAGCGCTCTAATTTAATAACCAGGGGAATAATTAGGGCTATTTGTCGGCTATTTGTTACCAATGATGGACTGATGATTTGGCGCGTATAGTTCCATACAGACTTGGCCGCTGAAAGCGATAGGTCTGTATAAATTAAGCCGTCGCCGCCCGCGCGATCGCAACGATGGCATTTTGCCCCCCAAAGCCAAAACTGCTGCACAACACATGGTTCACAGAACCCGACCGACAAGCACCATCAGACACAAAATTGAGGTCAAATTCAGGCCGTTTTAGACCGACACAGGGTGGCAAGTGCTGATGTTTGAGGCTCAATAGACTAAATATGGTGCCAATCAACCCTGCTGCCCCCAGGGTATGCCCGGTGGCTCCTTTGGTAGAACTGATCATAGCGCCAGGAAATAATTGCTGAATCATATAAGCTTCATTGGCATCATTGAGCCGAGTTCCGGTGCCATGGGTATGGATATAGTCAATGTCTTTGGGGTGTAAGCCACTACGTTGCAAACATTGCTGAGCGACGCTCAGGGTGCCATCCCGACGGGATGAACTGATGTGATACGCATCGTTACTCAGGCCAAATCCCAAGATTTGACCGTAGCTAATATTGGGGGACGTATCATCCCTGGTTTCTAAAATTACAGCCGCTGCCCCTTCCCCCAGGACTAATCCATTGCGATCGCAGTCAAATGGGTAACAGCCCTCTAACGCCATTGCCTTCATCCGTCGAAAACCCGTTAGGGTAAGGGGGGTAATCGGCGCATCCACAGCAGCAACCACCACTCGTTTACACTGCCCTGCTTGGAGCAGCATATAGCCTTGAAACAACGCCCAAAGCCCAGTGGCGCAGGCTGCCATGGGCGCAAGTACGGGACCTTGACTATGAATTACCTGGGCAACCCGACTTGATAACCCGCAAGGCAAAGCGCTTAGCCAATGGTCCATGGCCATTTCGCCCCGGGCCATCGCTTCCCAACGATTCAGATAGCCACGGCTAGAGCCCACGACTACGCCACAATCCTGCAAAGGGGGCGCTAGTGCTGCATCGGCAATAGCGGCTTTAACCACTGAAAGCACCAGATCGTCAGGGTCTAACGGCAATTTACCTGCCATGGCCAAAGGCATAGCAGGTAAGGAATAAAATGGCTGACGAAGTGCGATCGCACTTTTACCAGATAGCAGGTTTGACCAAGTTGCCTGGGCTGATGCCCCCAAGGCCGTCCATAAACCAATGCCGGTAACATCGACATCAACCATTCAGCAAACAAACCGAGCTCAACACTATTCAGTGACGAGATTATCCATCCCCTCAACCACCGTAGCTGATTCGATCACATCTCCTTGTTGAATGGCATCTACCACATCTAACCCTTCAGTCACATAACCAAAGACAGCATAGCTACCGTCCAAAAAGGGAAGATCTGCCAACGCAAAATAGAACTGAGACGAGGCCGAATCAGGAAACTGAGAACGGGCCATGGCCACTGCCCCATGGGTATGCTTCAGCGCGGGTTTAGCCGTCAAGCCTGCAGTCTCAAATGTCTGACTGTAAATCGGCTGATCTTCTCCTTCGGGGACGATTTCTAAAGGAATAAGCCGCTCTTCCTGGGTATCTGGATCCACAAATCCACCCGTACCAAGGCGCTGCACTGGCACCGAAGGATCTATACTTTGCGGGTCTCCCCCCTGGACTACAAAAGGCTGAGGATCTCGCACTACGCGGTGAAATACCGTGCCGTCATACACCCCCCGCGCAACTAGATCCACAAAATTACCGGCTGTAATAGGCGCTTGGGTACCATCAACTTCAACTAAAATCGGCTCTCCATTCACCACCAGCTCAACCTTTGCGGTCCCTTGTAGCTGAGTTAAACCTTCAGGAACAGACGTGACAGTTAACTCTGTAGATTCAACGGGTTCAGCTGGCGCAGTAGCCGTTTCTGCGGCTGGGTCAGTCGCCCCAGCCGTACAGCTAACCATAAACAGTGCCATAACTAAGCCAATGGCCCATCTCATTCGGAAACCGAAAACCATGATCAATTCCTTTATTGACTAAGGGCAACATATCTTGTCACAGGAAACCCTGCTTTTCAATAGGGAAACCCCATACTGAAACCATATAAATCATCACAGCCCTTCTAAGGGAACCTGCAAAAAACGGGCTAGTTCAGCCCCTTGATTTTCAACAGCTGACAGTGACATGGGTTGACCAACCCGAGTAAGGGGAATATCACCTTTACCTTTGACTTTAAGGTAAAGGGCTCGCTTCGGATTCAAGCCTTCTCGAATATCAACCCGTATCGCTTTAACCGAAGCCAAAGGATATTTAAAGTCAATCGTACGATTCTTCCCGGGGAAGCCCCATCGAAAGATCTGAACCTGTTGGGCATCTTTATCAAATCGGGTGTATCCACCCCCCACATTCCAAGAGCAAATCAACCATAGGTAGAGCGATAGCAATAACGCTGCTGTGCCATAAAAACACATCACAAGGCCCTGCGGAATAAAAATCAGCTGGGTTGGATCCGCAAAGGGAAGGAAATTGATACCTGTATAGCTAGAGAGGCCAGCCAACAAAAAGCCGGTTCCCCCAATCACTGTCACAGTGGCCCACAAATAATTACTCCAGCGGCGAGACCCTAAAATTTCGTGCTGCAGGACAGTATCTTTTTCCATTTCATCAGAAGAAACAGTTGCTTTAGAAACAGCCATGTTGATCTAAAAAAGTTATTGACACGTGGTTAGCGGATCGGCTCAGCATAGCCAAAGCATCACTATTAAACTAGACAGTTATTAACCTGAATCAGGTTACCAAGACTCACAAATAGACAGCGACAAAAATAGCAACAGGTTAATGTTGCCACAGACTCACCTAGTATTTGCTATGACTCAGGCTTTACCAGGCTATCAAGTATTGCTAGTGAACACACATCTTTACTCTATATATCTCTACTCTGAATAATCAATAATGGCAGCCGTCAGCCAGTCTTTCAAAAGGCTACAGATTCTGATAGGATCATTCTTAACTTTTGCAACGTTCAAAACCCACTGCTGATACCCAACTGAGTCAGGGTTCATAGACTCGTTGATTGGTTTCGCAAAAATTTGTTAACTGTTTTCATAAGAGGACTCCATGACCAGTCAGCCCGACCGCGTGGTTCTAATTGGTGTTGCAGGTGATTCAGGATGTGGTAAATCTACGTTTCTGAAGCGCCTCAGCGATCTTTTTGGCGAAGAATTTATGACTGTCATCTGTTTAGATGACTACCACAGTTTAGATCGTAAGCAACGCAAAGAAGCTGGGGTGACGGCCCTCAATCCTAAGGCAAACAACTTTGACCTGATGTACGAGCAAATCAAAGCTCTTAAGTCGGGAAAGGCAATCGACAAACCAATTTATAATCATGAAACTGGTTTTATCGATCCCCCTGAGCGCATTGATCCAAACCACGTTGTCGTCATTGAGGGCCTTCATCCTCTCTACGATGAACGAGTACGTACGTTACTTGATTTCAGCGTTTATCTTGACATCAGCGACGAGGTTAAAATTGCCTGGAAAATCCAGCGTGATATGGCTGAACGGGGGCACACCTATGAAGATGTTTTAGCGTCTATTCAAGCTCGTAAGCCTGACTTCGAAGCTTACATCGATGTTCAGAAACAGTATGCTGATGTAGTCCTACAGGTTTTACCAACTAACCTTATTAAGGACGACAAAGAACGCAAGATTTTGCGGGTACAGATGATTCAAAAAGAAGGGGTAGAGGGTTTCGAGCCGGCCTACTTGTTTGATGAAGGGTCCACAATTAATTGGGTGCCGTGCGGTCGGAAGCTGACCTGCTCTTATCCAGGTATTCGGATGGCTTATGGGCCTGACACCTACATGGGTAACGAAGTATCAATATTAGAAATTGATGGTCAGTTTGAGAACCTTGAGGAGCTTATTTATATTGAAGAGCACCTCAGTAATATCTCTACCCGCGGCTATGGTGAAATGACTGAACTACTGTTAAAGCATCGGGAGTATCCAGGTTCTAACAACGGTACGGGGTTGTTTCAAGTTCTTGTAGGCTTAAAAATGCGCTCAACCTTCGAACGTTTAACTAGTTCTTTAGCTGGCGTGGCCGCCGTTGTTTAGGTACAGTGCTTGAGGGCTAAAAGCTGCATCAATGGAATGCCACTTTGCTAAACCAGCAAAGTGGCATTTTTAGTTACGGCCTTCTCTTTAGCTTCAGTAATTAATAATTGCAAGATAGTGGCTGTCATATTCCAGTATTTGGTGGGGAATGCTATATTGTCTGCTATGTCTTTATAGGGGAGGGATTTAGCAGTAGCTGTGCCTCCATATTAGGGCGGCATCCTCCTTTATAAAGTAAGGTAAAACTCATCTAAAAAATATGGTGTTCCCATTGCATAAAGCTATAGAGCAAGGGAGAATCCTGAAGGCTCTAAATATCGGTGGAATATTGATAGTAAATAAGTAATTGACGGCCTGATTTTTTTATATTTATCATTTCACAGTTAGCATGGCTTCAGGTTCTCATCTCAGCAGTATTCTTATCGTCGAAGATAGTCAAGGGCGACGGGAAATTGTCCTAGATAGCTCGGTCTATTCAGTAGGTCGCGATGCAAAATGTGATATTCGTCTAGCGTCACAATTTGTCTCTAGGCATCATGCCACACTGGTTCAGCTCCCCAGGGATGATGAAAGCTACTACTATCGAATTGTAGACGGTAACCTTAAAGGTAAGCCTAGTGCTAATGGCATGTTAATTAACGGTCGTAAATTACAGGCTCACGACTTAAAAAATGAAGATGAAATTGTATTCGGACCTCAAGCTCGGGCAATTTACTATCAGTTGAAACGGGACACCACATCAACCGTTCCTCCTGACGAGTTTGATATCACATTAATTAGCCCAAGTATGATAGACGAAGAAGATGAGGAAGAGGAAGATGAAATAATTGATGAAAAGGAAAATAGTTAGCAGTTATTCAGAAGAACATTTGCTAACTTGGGCTTGATTTAAATTTATCTTGTACAGCCCCTAAAACGCCGCTAAAAAATATTTGGCGGCGTTGTTTTTTAACTTGCCGTACTTTCGAGCGCCTGATTGACCTGTTGAAAAACTCTGTGGCAATGATTATTTGCCTTCAGAGGTAACTCTTCGTTTTTGACCACTAAATTTACAGTCGAAGCCGTACTTTCAGACACCGGTTCGATTTCCTCGGTGGATCCGATCAAAATCTCAACCGTAGCTAATTGACTAAAGGTGACCATACCAGGACGCTCTTTTGCCATCATGTAATCGCCATCTTGATAAACCAGATGAAGGCCACACGACTGAAGGACAACTGGCAAGTACTCACGCAAATTGTTTGCAGGAAGCACGCTTACAAAAAGATTAGTATACCGAGCCATAAAAAATCTTGAATCTACTGCACTGTGTTGGAACCTCAAGCGTTTTAGACGAAAGGGCAGTATTAGACTAAACAATCAGTTATATGATTGCAGTCAATCACTAGGTAAACTATCTCACGGCACCTAGTCATAAATCTGCAGTCACTTTTACCCTTCCAGGGAACAGTAATTCTTTCAGGATAAATATAGGTTAACTTTTTAGATGAACCTGGTCGAGTTAGTGTAATGATACCTTGCTTCTGAGGAAATGATGCGCGGTAAACTGATTGTTTTTGAAGGAATTGAGGGGAGTGGTAAAACCACACAAATTCAATATCTTCGCCAGTGGCTAGATAGCAAACTTATAAACGACAGGCTATCTGACTATCCAACAGGGGTTATTGTTACCCGGCAACCCGGTGGAACGAGCATAGGGCAACAAATTAGGCAGGTTTTATTGCAGCCAGCTGCAGGAACTGAAAGCCTGACAAGTACATCAGAGCTATTGCTGTATGCTGCCGATCGTGCCCATCATGTGGAACGGATTTTGCTGCCGGCCCTTGAAACGGGGCATTTAGTGCTGTGCGATCGCTACACCGCCTCAACGGTCGCTTATCAAGGCTATGGTCGAAAGCTAGATTTAGACTTGATCAATACTCTAAACAGCATTGCTACTGGTGGGTTGAATAGCGACCTTACCCTATGGCTTAAATTAGATGTCGCCCAAGGATTAAAACGGATGAACGCTCGTGGCACGGCGGACCGCATTGAGCAGGCCGGCATTGATTTTCACCGTCGAGTCCACACAGGGTTCGCAACTCAGGCTCAAGACAATACATTTATTACGGTGGATGGTAGTCTAAGCCAAGAAGCTGTTGCTGAAAACATTCAAGCTATTGTCTTAAACTACTTACAGCAATGGTATGCCCTCTGAGTTATTCTCAGCCACGACTGGAAAAACGCAAAAAATAATCCAGAACTTTACCCATATTGTTGGGCAGTCCCAGGCCGTTAATTTACTGGTACAGGCGGTCATGCGAGAACGTATTGCCCCTGGCTATTTATTTATAGGGCCAGTTGGTGTGGGTCGAGCTTTAGTAGCCACAGCCTTTGCCACCGTGTTATTAGAGACCGACAACGAATCGCTAGATAACCTTAAACGCCGTATTCGGTCTCGCAATCATCCTGATTTACTCTGGGTTGAGCCCACATACCTGCATCAAAATAAGCTATTGACAGTAGCCGAAGCTCAGGCAGTTGGCATCAAACGACGCGGACGACCGCAAGTGCGTTTGGAGCAAATTCGAGACATTGCCCGCTTTTTGAGTCGTCCGCCGTTAGAGGCTGACCGAGCTGTCGTCATCATTGAATCTGCAGAACTGATTGCGGAAGCCGCCGCCAATGGTCTATTAAAAACCCTTGAAGAACCAGGGCAGGCCACCTTAGTATTAATCGCGCCTGACCAACAGACACTGCTTCCCACACTGATTTCACGCTGCCAAAGTATTCCTTTCAGGCGTTTGAGCCCAGCCGATATGGCAGAGGTCCTGATTCAGGAGGGGCATGGGGAAATTTTAGAGTCGCCTGAAGTAATGGCCCTGGCCCAGGGCAGCCCAGGCAGTGCGATCGCAAGTTGGCAACAGCTACAAACTATTCCCTCAGAGCTACTGCAGCAAATCAGTCAGCCCCTTACCAATCTGCGCAGTGCTCTAGAACTCGCCCGTCATATCGCACAAACCTTGGAACCGGAATCCCAGCTGTGGCTCTTGGACTACCTACAACAAAGTCGCTGGCAGCAGGGACATATCCAAGGGATGGAGCAACTAGAGTTAGCCCGCAAACAGCTGCTCAGATACGTGCAACCCCGTCTGGTGTGGGAAGTTACCCTGATGAATCTGATCTAGAGACAGCCTATTGCCGCCTCCCCACGTTTCTGCTTAGAAGAATTAAACTAAACAGTAAAATTTGTTCTATAAGCCCTATCCCTCATCACTATAGAGAAAGAGCCCGTCGATCTGTATGGTTCAACAGTCTGCTCAAGGTCCCTTAAAAAAAACTGGTTTTTGGATTGGGATAGCGTTATTTTTAGTCGTTGGTAGTGCATCTCTAGTCGCACTCCGCTCTGCCCAACAATCCCGTCAAGCCGCCCGTGAAGAAGCGGCAAAACCACCCCCAGAGCGAGTGAATATAGCTGCTTTGGGTCGAATTGAACCCAAGAGCGAAGTCATTGATGTGGCTGCGGCAGAAACAGGTGTGCTGGCTAAGTTGCTAGTCACCGAAGGCGCTCGCGTAGAGTCAGGCCAGGTCCTTGCTGAGCTAGATATATATGAAATTCGTAAGGCTGAACGTGATTATGCCGCCAGTCAGTTAGCCGAAGCTCAGCAAACGTTGGCCGCCGAACAGACTCTAGGCACTGCTCGCATTACCGAGGCCAATACCAAAGCCGGACAAATTGATCGCCCCCAAATCCAAGCGATTGAGGCCCAGACCGCCAAAATTCAAAGTTTACAAGCCCGCCTAGCGTTAGCAGAAACAGATTTGGTGCGGTTTCAGAACTTGTTTAGCCAGGGGGCAATTACCCAACAAGACCTGGACCGACAGCAAACCCAGGTGGACGAACTTAGCAGCGATATTGCCAATGCTCAAGCCACTAAAACCCAACTAGAACTGGCAAGGGACACAGCCCTAGAAAATGCAGCGGCTCAAGTATCTATGGCAGAGGCGAATTTACAGCTCGCCGCCGTAGAATCTGGAGTGGACGCCGCTCAGCAAAATTTAGCCCTAGCCGATGCCAGGCTAAATCGTACGGTGATTAAAGCGCCGACTGCGGGCCAAATTTTAGATATTTACGTGCATCCTGGCGAAGCCGTATCCAGCAATCGGCTCTTATCCATGGGTAACACGGATGAAATGTATGTGGTGGCAGAAGTCTACGAAACTGATGTGGGGCTGGTAAAACCGGGACAAAAAGCCAGCATTACGAGCCGTAATGGAGCTTTTGAGGGAAACCTTAGCGGCATTGTAGAAACCGTTGGCCTACAGATTTTCAAAAACGATGTGCTGGACGATGATCCCGCCGCTAATGCCGACGCCCGCATCGTGGAAGTACGCATTGCCGTGGATCAAGATGAAGCCGTCGCCATGCTAACGAATCTCCAGGTAGATGTTTTGATCGATATCAAAGCTAACACTGCATTAAGGGAGCGTTAGCCATGGCCAGAATTTCGGTGGCTTGGGCTAATTTGATGCATGAGCGCACCCGATTGATGGTGGCGATCTCAGGGGTGGCCTTTGCCGTCATTCTGATTTTTATGAACCTGGGGTTTATGGGCGCCCTGATTTCCACAGCTACCAACTTTTATGAACAGTTCAATGCTGATCTATTTTTAATTTCGCCAGAAACGCTGGAGATCAGTACCTCTACGGCATTTCCACGGGAGCGGCTCTACCAGATAGCAGGGGTAGACGGTGTGGAGCGCACCATGCCCCTCTACAGCGAATATCTGCTGTGGCGAAATCCAGAAACCGGCGTTAGCCGGGCCATTTTTGCCTATGGGTTTAACCCTAACGATCCGGCCTTTCTGATGCCAGAACTCCAGGAGGAGAACGCCCGCCATATTTTGAGTCGACCCGATACGGTCTTTATGGATCGGTTTTCAAGACCAGAGTTTGGTCCCCAGGACATTGGCACCACGACAGAAGCCGACCGTCGCCGTGCCATTATCGGTGGCACCTATTTTTTAGGGGGTGGCTTCGCCGCTGATGGCACGCTGATCATGAGCGATCAAAATTTTGTGCGGTATTTGGCCCCTCGCCCCCTCAACTTGATCAACGTTGGCCTGGTTAAACTTAACCCCGGCATCTCCCCTGACAAGGTGGCGGAAACCATGCGATCGCTCCTGCCAGCCGACGTGGATGTTTACACCAAACCAGGCATTATCCAACACGATTCTGAATACTGGTTAGAGTCCACATCCATCGGCTTTATCTTTAGCATGGGTGTCGTTGTCTCCTTTGTGGTCGGGGCCGTCATCGTCTATCAAATTCTATTTACCGACATTCGCGATCATCTCCCCGAATACGCCACCATGAAGGCCATGGGATATCGTTCTAAATATTTGTTTAAGATTGTTCTGCAAGAGGCCATTCTCTTAGCCGTTCTGGGCTATGTTCCCGGTCTGGTTGCAGCCCTGGGGCTATATCACCTAACGACTAAAGCCACAGCGGGCACCTTACCCGTTGCCATGAACGGCGGTCGGGTTATCTTTGTTTTGAGTCTCACATTATTGATGTGCTGTCTATCGGGTCTTATTTCCGTTAGAAAAGCCGTCACCGCTGACCCCGCCGAAATCTTTTAGGAGGGTGCGCAACAACTTCAATGCTTAAACGAATCCCTTTAGCCTGGCTTAATCTCACCCATGACCGTCGTCGCTTTGCTACATCTTTGGCCGGTGTTGGGTTTGCTGTTCTGTTGATGTTTATGTTTAACGGGTTTATGAATGCCCTGTATGACAGTCAGTTACAGCTCTTAAACCGTTTAAATGGTGAGATCATCATCGTTAACCGACTACGTACCAATATGTTTGTGCCCAGGGCCTTTGCCCGCAGACGGCTGTACCAGGCCCGAGCCTTTGCGGGGGTGCAGAATGCCTATGCTGTCTACATCAGCGAAGTAAACTGGAAAAATCCAGAGAATCGCAAGTCTCGTGGCGTCAGGGTAATTGCCATCAATCCCGATGAGCCAGTGTTGAACATTCCTGAAATTGATACCCATCGTCAGGCACTCAAGCTACCCGAAACTGCCCTGATGGATACCCAATCACGGGCAGAAGTCGGCCCTGTAGAAGCAGGTGTGATCAGTGAATTAGCCGATCGACAGATCCGCCTGGTGGGCACATTTACCATGGGCACTGACTTTGCTTCGGGCAATGGCAACTTGTTAATGAGCGATCAAAACTTTTTGCGTTACTTTGCTGACCGGGGACCGGAGGAAGCTGAGCGCAGTTTTGCTACGGTGGATGTGGGCGTAGTTAAACTAGACCCTGGCACTAATATCAATCGCATTGTCAAAACACTTCAGGAGAATCTTCCCAACGATGTACTGGTGCTGGCTCGGGATGGAGAAAACGGGTTTGTGATTCGGGAACGCAAGTACTGGCAGGAAAATACTAACATCGGTTTTGTTTTCTCATTGTTGACTAGCATGGGCTTTTTTGTTGGCATTATTTTGGTGTACCAGATTCTCTATACCGATGTGGCAGACCATTGGGCTGAATATGCCACCCTCAAGGCCATGGGCTACCGGAATGGTTATCTGTTGGGGGTCGTTCTTCAGGAAGCGTTGATTTTGTCGGTGTTGGGGTTTATCCCTGGGGTGCTGGTGAGTCAGCTGCTTTACACGGCTGCAGGCAATGCCACTGGTCTCTTTTTTCAGATGACGCCGGAGCGGGTGATGAACTTGCTGATAGCCACATTTATTATGTGTTTATTGTCGGGTGCGATCGCAGTGCGCAAAGTCCAAACCACCGACCCAGCCGAAGTTTTTTAAATATCACCACAGGGGTGAAGCCAGGGTAAGACCATGTTTAAAGCTCAGCAACAGTCTAAATTTGAGCCCTCCAGGGATAACCTGGCTGTGCAAATTCAGCGGCTCAACTATTTCTTTGGGGCTGGCGATCTCAGCAAACAGGTCCTGTTTGATATTTCCTTAGAGCTACCCAAAGGTCAGATCGTCATTCTTACCGGTCCTTCTGGTTCGGGCAAAACCACTCTTTTAACCCTGGCTGGAGCCCTGCGCCGACTACAGGAAGGCAGCCTGCGCGTCCTTGGGCAAGAACTGGTGGGCTTAGGCGATCGCGCCCTGGTTAACATCCGTCGCAACATTGGGTTTATTTTTCAAGCCCATAATCTCTTCGAATCCCTCACTGCCAGCCAGAATGTAGAGATGGCCGTAGAACTGACTGGAGACTTTGCTTCAAAACGTCAGCAGGCCGTAGCTATGCTCAGCGCCCTAGGGCTAGACGACCGGGTAGACTACAAACCCCAGTCGCTCTCCGGCGGCCAAAAACAACGGGTAGCCATTGCCCGTGCCCTGGTTAACCATCCAAAGCTAATTTTGGCCGATGAGCCCACCGCCGCCTTAGATAAAAAATCAGGTCGAGATGTGGTCAACTATTTACACAATCTATCTAGAGAAGAAGGTTGTACCGTACTGATGGTGACCCACGATAATCGCATTTTAGATGTGGCAGACCGCATTATCAACCTGGTGGATGGTCGCCTGGAATCGGACAGCAGTCTTAATGCCTTTGTGCAAAGCAAAACCAAAGACTCTCTTACAGACATTAGCGCCGACATGTTCATCATGTAGAGGATTGAATAACGCCGATGCAATTCACAAACGGTGCCCAAGAGCTTACCTATGAACGGATCCAAAACTACCTCAGTGGCAGCCCCTTTAAGGAAACTGTACGAGCTAGTGCGGAGCAGCCCTATTTTGACTTGCTGTATCAAGACACCACATTAATCGAGCTATATGTACTGCCCTGGAATACGCATCCCTATGCCAATAAGGAATTGGCCATTGTCCGAGCAAGTAGCTGTGTCGCTTTGGGATGTGGGCCAGAACTAGACCTGCTTCGTTTTTTGCTGGATGAAAACCGAAAGATGCGATTCGGTTCGTTTCAGACGGATGAGGCAGGCACAGTATTTTTTGCCAATCGGATCTTGGGTGGCAAACACATGGACCCAACTGAATTAGAGGTGTGTCTGCTGTCGGTGGGTGAGATCGCCACCCGCTATAGCGATATCATCATCGACAAGTTTGACGGTCAGCGCGCCCTCAACTCGCCACGAACCTCTAAACTATAGAAGTAGAAAAACACAGGTTGTCACCCCATGGAAGACCTCGCAGCCTATGACGGCATTTTTGTTGTGATCGCCATCATTATCTTGGTCAGTGGCTTTATCATGCTATTTGGCAATTTAATTGGCGTGAATAAAAACTGGAAATAGCAATCTTAAAATCATCAAAACGCTAGCCCCATTGGCTTTGCTTTTCAATGGGGCTAGCGTTTTAGTATGTTTAGTCACTTTGCTCGAAGGGAACGTTACACATAGACATCAGCTTCCTTGCAATAGCAACTACTCATATGGGTTCCAACATTGTTTACAAAAAGATTTTTGTTGTTGGCTGCCCCCGTTCGGGCACAAGTTGGTTACAAAAAATGATGACCAGGCATGAACAGGTGATTCCTGTAAAAAACGAGAGTCACATTTATCGTCTGATCTACGAACCCTTTACCTATATCACCAAACTCAGTGCACAACGCCGTTGGCAAAGTTGTCCAAACTTTGTAAGAAACTTTGGACCGACAGCCCTATTATTTGGTGCAACTTCTTCAGATGTTTGGAACAGTATCTTAAAGAATTATCGAATTTATCAAAAAAACAACGATATCGGACTACATCACCTGATTAACTATCAACACCTTAAAATCCTAATCAATCAGGTCAAACAAGACTCAGGTTCAGACTTAGAAAAAGCCCAGCAACTAATCGGCTTTATTCTAGACCATTTCTTTGAAAAAGTAGGCGGACAACCAAACCAATTCCTCCTCGAAAAAACCCCATTTCACATCAAATATGCCGATGTAATTTTAAATAATTTTCCTGAGGCAAAGATCATAAATATAGTGCGGGATGGCCGTGATGTTTGTGCGTCTTTACAAGCAAGAGCTAAAACAACAAAATGGGCTGAATACGATACCAGAACAATTATTTCTCAATGGGAAAGATGCATTGCGGTAAGTGAAAAAATCGCCTTAGATCCAGCCTTTTCAGATCGTATTTACTCGGTAAAATATGAGGAGCTTAGAAAAGATACAATATCTCAACTCAATCACATCTATAACTTTATTGGTTTAGATATCAAACCCGTTGAACTGAGTCAAATTGCAGAATTATGCAATATTGAAAATGTTAAGAATAAAGGTACTGGTCAACATGTCAATAAGGGCAGTATCAATAACTGGAAAACTGAATTGTCTCAAGAAAATATTGACCTTTGGCAGCAATCAGCGGGAAAAACCCTGGAGCGACTTGGTTATTCTCGACACTAGTTCTGTAATGACCAATTCTTAACAGATATAAGGCTATTTGGGGAGTTTTAAGGTCATCTCAAAACTCAACATTGAGAACTTAAAACTTCAAACCTCCTTACGCTTCTTAACCTAGTGAATTTTTTCAAACGCCTTGTTATTGAAGGGTTATAGCAGCGTTAGGCTGAACATATAACTCAGGGGATCATAAACTTCTTAACCTATGATTTCGTCCTTAATGTCCGTTGAGAGGCCATTTTCCCTGACCACAAGTTCAGACGTCCTATAACCTAGCAATTCAATCTGAGCTTGGCCAGTCTTATTCTCTTTAGAAAAAGGGGTAAACCTATGGCTAAAGCCGCTATCTCTCGTTCACGAAACGTGGCGATTGTAGGCCCATACTCAGGTGGAAAAACCACATTACTTGAGAGTCTGCTTTCGGTCACCGATATCATTTCTCGTAAAGGATCCATTCCTGAAGGTAATACGGTTGGAGACCATACGCCTGAAGCCCGCAATCGCCAAATGACCGTGGAAACGAATGCCGCCTGTACTGAGTACGGCGGCATTTATTTTACATTTCTTGATTGCCCTGGCTCCATTGAGCTATTGCAAGAACCGCTACACGTATTGATGGGGGTGGATGCCGCCATCGTTGTCTGCGAACCAGACCCTGGCCACGTGCTC
>JAHQVZ010000337.1 GCA_019634055.1 Leptolyngbyaceae cyanobacterium MAG.088 | reverse complement strand
GTCCACGTCCTTGGCCTGCTCGGCAAATAGGGCCATTTCTGCCTCGATGAATTCTTTACTCATCGTTTTGGCATAGCCGCCAGTGCCGGAACCGTCTTCTTCAAATTCCAGTTCTAAAAACTGGGCACCCATGCTTTCTACTTGCTCTTTGACTACGGGGCGAGTGTCAAAGGCGCGCACGATGGCACCCAAGCTTTTGGCTGCACCAATGGCGGCTAATCCGGCCACACCTGCACCAATAACTAGCACTTTTGCAGGGGGAACTTTACCAGCAGCTGTGATTTGCCCTGTGAAAAAGCGACCAAAGTTATTGGCGGCTTCAATCACAGCCCGGTAGCCTGCCACGTTGGCCATGGAGCTGAGGGCATCCATTTTCTGGGCACGGCTGATGCGAGGCACTGAGTCCATGGCTAGGGCTGTGACCTGCTTGGCGGCTAGCTGCTGTACTAAATCAGAGTTTTGGGCAGGCCAGAGAAAACTGATCAAGGTCTGACCGGCATGGCCCAGATCTGTTTCATCGCAGTTAAAGTCTGGGTGATAGGCAGGGGGTTCAACCTTGAGGATGATATCGGCTTCCTGCCACAACTCTTTGGCGCTGCTGACCACCTGGCAATCTGCTTGGCGATAGGCTTGGTCTGAAAACTCAGCTCGTTCGCCAGCACCTTGCTCAATAAGCACCTCGAACCCCAAGGACTGGAGTTTCTTGACGGTTTTTGGTGTAGCCGCAACGCGGCATTCTCCCGATAAGATTTCTTTGGGTATACCGATACGTTTTGGACGGATGGGAGGTGATGCCTGTTGGTCAACAGCACCTTTATCGAGTGCGATGGTCATAGTAAATCCTTTGATTAACTAGCTGGGCTAACGACTGTTGTAAAAACACTATGGAATTGGGATCGCATTTGATCTCAATCCAGCAGGAATAACTTTAGATTTAGAGGTTTTACTTAACTTAAAACCGGGTATTTACTCTGCGCTTATACAACGTCATTTCTACAAGGCCACTGACTCCTGTGAAGCATGCTTAAAGGAGTGTTTAGCGGTTCGAAGCGGATAATTAAAAAATGGTTTTCGGACGTCCCCTAATGCGTTCCGAATGACTGACATGAGGTCGTTCCAGATGATCCCAACACACATCAACCTTAACCAATGCTAATTTGAAGACTTTGATAGAAAAACAAGCCTTCGTTTCTATCTTGTCAAGGTGAGTATTGAAACGTGTGGTTTTCTTTAGGAAGGTTTATCTTTTTGAGATAAATCCAGCATCAAAAGCTAACAACAATGGATGTGGCGACATTGCTGTTAAGCCGAGAATGAAATGGCCTTGGATGATATTGAAAATTGATGATGACTTGTTGAGTCACTCGATAGGGAATACCTGTAATAACTGAATTGGAATGCAAACCCCACATTTTTGATTTCAGTGAGTATGCTAATCTTAAGAAAAATTTAGTTCTGTAACTGTGCAGAGTTTAAGCGATGGTTCGCGAGTACTTCATAGTGTTCTCGCAGCAGATATCGCTATCGAGCATTACTTGTTGAAGTCTGTGAAGTGTTTGCTATCTCATTTGGACTAATCCAATCATGCAAACCGTCCCCTAGGTTAAACCAGGTGGCCTTGGGGCGTGATAGTTCTATATGAGTTCTGCTTTATTAATGTGAGCTTGAGGAGTTAAAAAATGGCGCTGAAACAGTTGATCCGATTAGGTCTAGCTGGTTTAGTAATATCGGCAGCAGCGTTAGTGGGGTTGAGCGCACCTACATTAGCCCAGCGAGATGCTTACGACTCTGATGGGGTCAATGTTATTGGTGGCGTCGAGTCAAGATATCGTCTGGCTTATAGCCTTGATAATAATACCCGCCGTAATACTCGTGCGAACTACTTACTGGAAGTTAAGGGCGAAAAGGTTGATGCAGCTGTTTCAGGCTTGATTGTGACTATACCTGAAGCCTTTTCTAGATATAGAGGTCGTGTCGATTTAGAGCGCATTAAAGTGCACTATGGTCGCATCGATAATGTCGGTGACGAAATTGATGTTGAAGAAGTGTTCTGGGATGATCGGGTTTTTAGTGGTGCCCAGGACCTGTCTGAAGAATTAGACAAAATTGAGATTTTTCTTGCAGAAGATATTCCTGCCGATACGTCTTTTTTGATTGAGTTTGAGAAGGTGCGCAATCCCAATCGGGCACTGATGCAGCGGTTAAACCTGCAGGCGTTTTCTCGTGGCGAGGAACTACCCACTTACATTGGCACTTGGGAAATGTTGATCGGTTACGAGGACTAGGGCGCTTTTCAGTAGCTGCTTTTGCATGTTAGTATCATAAACCGCGCTGATTCGAGCGCAAGCAGTATTTCTTTGAGCAGACCTAGGAGCAATCGGCATGACTAAGCGCACCCTCGGTGGTACCTCTCGTAAACGTAAGCGCGTTTCGGGTTTTCGCACTCGTATGCGCACTGCCAATGGCCGTCGTGTTATTCAAGCCCGTCGTAAAAGGGGCCGTGCTCGTCTGGCTGTTTAGAAGCTGGTTGAGTTGAGATCGCACCTGTGGCATTACCTAGGCAGCATCGACTGCGTTCACCGCGCTCGTTTTCCAAGGTTTACCGTCACGGACGACGTGCCACTAGGCATTGTTTAGCCATCAAGGCCCTCAAAAATCCACTACCCGATGAGGTTGAACCAGTCTCATCGGGTATTTGTTTTGGCGTATCAATTAGTCGCAAAGTACACAAACGAGCGGTCGTCCGTAACCGTATTAAGCGTCAAATTCATGCTGCACTCAGAGGGCTACTATCCAGAATGGATGGGGCCTGGTGGATTGTAATCAACGTTCGAACAACGGCAACAGCCTGCGAATATAACGAATTTTTGCAAGAATTAGAGAGTCTATTAATAGAGCTGGAGGTGCTAAGTGGGAGTTAAGGAAGACGTCTATTACGAAGGTGGGCCCCACATTGGTGATTTAATTTTTCACTGTGTGCTAGCAATTACCCTGGTTTTTATTCCCCTCACCATTGGTGCCATTATTCGTGCCCTATGGGTTCGCTATCGCATCACCAGTCGTCGCATTTCTGTCACAGGTGGATGGATGGGACGTAATCGGACTGACTTGATTTACTCAGAAGTCACTCGTGTGGCCGTCATCCCCCGAGGCCTAGGCCTATGGGGAGATATGGCTGTGCAGCTCAAGGATGGTAGTCGTCTTGAAATGCGGGCTGTCCCTCAATTTCGCGAGCTACATGAAAAGATCCTAGAACATATTTCTGACAAAGCCAGAGAAGCAAGCAAGATGAGAGTATAACCAATTGCTTTTGCTCTGACAGCAGAGAAAAATATTGCCTACGGCCTGTGAACTTTCAAACTAGGAACTCATGACTATTTTCCCAGCATCCAAGGGGGAATAACCGTCAGTTGAATGGGAGAACACCGTCTTTCAGGTTTTCAGCTGAGTGAAATAACTGCTCCTTTTTGCCTTGAATCACCCTCAGGCCTGCAATATTCGGATACATTAGAGTTCGGTATGCAATTTGCTCGGTAAGCGCGCATGGATTTCGGTATTGGATTTCTGACAAACAACATAATGCTGCCAATCCTAGATTTTTTCTATGGGATTGTGCCTAGCTATGGTTTAGCCATTGTGGCTTTGACACTTCTAATTCGCTTTGCGCTCTATCCGCTTAATGCTGGGTCGATTCGCAATATGCGACGCATGAAAATTACCCAGCCCCTCATGCAAAAGAAGGTCAAGGAAATCCAGGAGCGTTACAAAGATGATCCTGCTAAGCTCCAACAGGAAATGGGAGGCGTTTATAAGGAATTTGGAAATCCTTTAGCCGGTTGCTTCCCAGTGGTTTTGCAAATGCCCATTCTCTTTGCACTATTTGCCACACTTCGGGGATCACCGTTTGCCGATATCACCTATCCTGTTAACCTCCAAGTCGTTCCGCAAGCAGCGATTGAGCAAATTCAACCCCAAGCATTTTCGGCCAAGCCATCCAGCCTGTACATCGCTGATGGTGAACATTTTCCTGTCGCCGCAGTCTTACCTGCCGGTAATCGTATCGGGGTTGGTGATACCGCAGCTATTCGTTTGCAAACTACCGATGGTAAATCTGTTCAACAACTGGCTGACAAATTTGCCGATGACCCATCAGTGTTTGAGCCTCAATGGGAGGTCACTAAAGGCCAAGACCTTATAAAGGTTGATGAAAATGGTCAAATTACAGCCCTTGCCCCTGGTGATGTAACGGTACAGGCCAAGGTCAAAGGCTTAGCTGCCAATAAAGGATTTCTATTCATTAAAGAGCTTGGCCGCATTGGTGCCATGGGCGAAGATGGAGAAATCCATTGGGACATCCTGGGCATGGTGCTTTTCTTTGGTATCAGTCTCTACATAAATCAGCTGCTGTCAGGTCAATCTTCTAGCGATAACCCGCAACAAGAGACGATTACAAAGCTTACACCTGTACTGTTCTCGGGCATGTTTTTGTTCTTTCCCTTGCCTGCTGGTGTGCTTTTGTACATGGTGCTAGCGAATGTTTTCCAAACGGCACAGTCATTCATTCTTTCTAAAGAACCTTTGCCTGAAAATATCCAGGCGTTAGTAGACGAGCAAGAAGCAAAAACAGCCAGTAGTGATCGAGGCCCCTTAGCATTTGAGCCCGGCTCTAGAAAAACGGCTGAAAAAGACACGAAGCAGTCAAAAAAAGGTGGCGCTCAATCTAAAGCGACCACTAAAGCTGATAAATCTAGTGGCAAGTCTGGTTCTAATCGCGCAAATCGCTCTAAGGGTAATAAGAAATCTGGCGGTAGTTCTAAAAAAAAGGTCTCTAACCGATAGGGGGCGGTACACTTGTGTTTGGCATAAAAAGCGCTGAAAACAGGTGTGAGTAACTTATGGGCGAGCAGCAAGATCAAATTGGTATCAAGTGGCTATCGCAGTTATTAGAGCATCAAGGACTTGAAGCGAAGGTAACTGGCGAGCATATAGATGATGAACTAGGCGACAGCAGTTTTTGGCTGACTATTGACGATGCCTCTTTGACGCAAGCTCAAATTGATGGCCTACTGGGGGAGAGAGGCCGTGTTTTGGATGCAATTCAATATCTAGCCAATACTGTTCTGAATATTGGCCAATCGACAGAAGCACAGCAGTCCTACACAATTGAGTTGCAAGACTACAGGCAAAAGCGTCGCGATGAACTCAAGGCCATTGCCGAGACAGCCGCAGAACAAGTGCTGGCCAGTGGTGGCGAGCATGAAGTCACTGACTTATCATCAGCAGAACGACGTCAGATGCATACGTTTCTTAAGGCCTATGGTGGTTTAGAGACCTTTAGTCGCGGCCGTGAACCCGACCGGCGTCTGGTGGTACGTGCCCTCGGAGATGTAGAACCTTTTGCTGGCGAGGATGAGTAAGAAGCATTATGCAGCGGGCCATGCCAAGGATATATATTCCTCATTTGATGAAAGATCCGGGCAAGACCCGGACCATCGAATTCAATGACTATCTAAGGGATTTAGAAACCCTCACGCCAGTAAAAGGGCGTGTTCAAGTTCAGCATCGTGGCAATTTTCTAGAAGTCTCTGCTCAAGCGGAGACGATTACGACCCTCACCTGCCACCGCTGCTTACAAAATTACAACACACGGATAGAAGTCGACACGTCAGAGTTTATTTGGCTTCAGGAACCTCAGCCCGAAGACTACGCTGACGAGATAGAAGTTGGTTTAGATGAGCTGGTGGAAACCCTATCACCCCAAGGTCACTTTGAACCCGCTGGGTGGTTATATGAGCAGTTATGTCTGGCAATGCCCCAGCGACAGCTATGCGATTTAGCCTGTGAGGGCATTATTAGCCCCTTAGCAAGTAACGAAAATGACGATGCTTCAAACGATCAACGCTGGGCAGCGCTCTCTGCTTTGAAGCAACAGCTTTCTGATTAATCCCCTTAAGTTTCTATGGCATTTAACGAGGAGTTAGGGCTGCTGATTCGGGCACGCTACCCGTTGATTTATATTGCTACCCGAGAAGAAGAACGGGCAGAAGAGGCTATTGCCAAGGTTGCGGCTAAAACGGGTAATCGAGCCGTTTATGTTTGGGATTTTGTTGATGGATATCAGGGTAACCCCAATGATGTAGGGACAGGGCGGCGAAATCCATTACAGGCTCTGGAGTTTGTTGAAAAGCTATCGCCTGCGGTATCTGCGATATTAGTACTGCGGGATTTTAATCGTTTTCTAGATGACATTGCCGTTTCTCGAAAGCTACGTAACTTAGCCAGACAGCTCAAGTCTCAGCCTAAAAATATTGTTATTTTGTCAGCGCAGTTAACCATTCCCGATGAGCTCAGTGAGCTGTTGACCGTGCTGGAATTTCCGTTACCCGCCGTTGACGATATTCGACGGGAAATCGAGACCTTGTTAGGGGCTATGGGTAATTTGCCAGAGCCTAAAGCCATGGATGCCTTAGTACGCTCTTGCCAGGGACTATCAATGGAGCGTATTCGGCGGGTATTAGCTCGGGGAATTGCAGCAAATGGCTCCTTTAGCCCAGATGATATTGACCTGATTTTAGAAGAAAAGCGCCAAACGATTCGTCAAACGCAAATTCTAGATTTTTATCCTGCAACGGAAAAGATTTCTGATATCGGTGGTTTAGATAATCTCAAAGACTGGCTGATTAAACGCGGCGGTTCCTTTTCAGAACGAGCTCGTCAATATGGCCTACCCCATCCTCGTGGGCTCATGCTGGTAGGTATTCAGGGTACAGGCAAGTCCTTAACCGCAAAAGCGATCGCACACAACTGGCAGTTACCACTATTACGGTTAGACGTGGGTCGTTTATTTGCTGGTTTGGTGGGTGAATCAGAGTCCCGCACTCGGCAGATGATCCAACTGGCGGAAGCGTTAGCCCCCTGTGTGCTATGGATTGATGAAATCGACAAAGCCTTTGCTGGCTTTGAAGGCCGGGGGGATGCGGGGACCACAAGCCGCGTATTCGGTACATTTATCACCTGGCTATCCGAAAAAACGTCACCTGTGTTTGTGGTGGCAACGGCCAATAATATTGGCGCACTCCCGCCAGAATTACTGCGACGTGGACGTTTTGATGAGATTTTCTTTGTAGGATTACCCAGTCAGACCGAACGGGATGCCATCTTCAACGTACATCTCAGTCGACTGCGTCCTCACAATGTTAAAAGCTATGACACCAGCCGTCTTGCCTATGAGACACCTGATTTTTCTGGGGCTGAAATTGAGCAAGCCATTATTGAAGCCATGCACATTGGCTTTAGTCAAAATCGTGATTTTACCGTCGACGACATTTTAGAGGCAGCTAGCCAGTTAGTGCCGTTAGCTCGCACAGCTAAGGAACAGGTGGATGCACTGCAGGCTTGGGCGGCATCCGGTAAGGCCCGTCTGGCTTCGCGGCAGTCGGCCCTGAGCGATCGCATGAAAGATCTTGAAGATTAGTCCAAACGATGAGTCTGTCAGGGTCAAGCTGACTATCAAGATCCTAAACGTCGGATAACTTTCTGCAGAAAATAAGGTATAACCATAGGGCAATCCAGAGTATCCCTGAACGCAGCTATGGCATCCAAACGATTTAACTTAGAAGGCTTTTTATTAGGGCTGATCAAGTTTATTTTTGGGGTTGCGATCGCACTATTCGTCATCTCTCTAGCTGGCGTTGCCACTGCCCGTTACTTTTTAACTCAACTCTCCACCCTGCCCGAGCGCCCGTTGTACGAAAACGATGCTCCAGCGCAGCCGCCTAGCGATGCAGCCAAACCCGCAGAGGAAACAACTGCTGCTGAGCAATCAGCTGAGGCTTCGACGCCAGCACCAGCAGCACAGCCTGACGACACTAAGGTTTTGTATAAGGTAAAAGTGACCTACGGCGCTGGGTTGTTGGTCCGCACCGGCCCTGGACCTGATGCCGCAACGATTGACGGCATTGACTTCGATGAAACCGTCGATGTACTAGAAGAATCTGACCGTTGGTATAAGGTACGCACCAGCAGTGGCGTAGAGGGTTGGATTAAAGGACGAGGTAATACTCAAAAGCTTTAGGAAGTTGACTGGTGTTGGAACGTTGAACCCTCACTACTCACTAGCGCAGCGAACTGACCATTAGTTTCGGTGATTATTGGTGTAATTAATCCTGGCACCGGCCCACAGCAGCTTATTGCGCAGGGTTTGATAATAAGACTGATTTTGGCGTAATAGCACAAACTTCGCCATATGTTCTGCCATAGAAATATCTACCCGCTGGCCAGGCCAGATAGACGTAGCCAGGACGCCATCCATCCATAATTTTGTAGTCATGGCAGGGTCCGCCAGAGGCCAGACACTCACAACACTGCCAGACGGAATGACTACCGGGCGACTGGATAAACTTAACGGGCAAATGGGCGTAACCACAATGGCATCCATGCCAGGGTGAACGATCGGGCCATTCGCTGCTACGGTATAGCCTGTCGTGCCCGTCGGCGTACTAATTAAAAGACCATCCCCCTGGTACTGGTCCACCACTTCCCCATCGATCTCCATTTCTAAAATCGAAGTGATCATGCGGTCAGGGGAAGCTGGTTTGACGCACATTTCATTTAACGCCCAGTAAACTTCGCTGAGGGGTTCACGGTTACTGCGATTGCCTTCGTGGACACAGGCGCGTAGCATCATGCGTTGCTGCACAGCATAACGATCGTCTTGAAGCCGATCGAGAATACTTTCAAAGTCATCGATTTCCTCAGACGATTCGGTGAGAAAGCCTAGATGACCGCCAATATTGACCGCCAAAATAGGAATTAATTCTGGGGCTAAGTGACGAGCCGCCGCCAGGGCTGTACCGTCGCCGCCGAGCACCACTGCCAGGTCAATCGATTGCTGTGCCGAAGCCAAAAAAACCGGATAGGGGTTATCTTTTGGTCCGCTGGGGCCAAGTAGGACATTGACACCACGCTTTTCCAGCTGCTGAGCACACTTTTCAGCCCAGCTTTTGCTGTGGGAGTTGCCTGCTTTATGGACAATGATCACTTGGTTAAGCTGCACGGTATTGGATTACGTTGCGGGTTTCCAGTTAACGGCAGCCTGGTCTAAAACATAATTAGCCAGGCTAGTAATCTCCTCGGCACTGAGCTGATCGCCATAGGCACTCATGAGACCTTTGCCATTGGTAATCAGAGTTGCGATCGCATCCACCGAATCATACCCATGACGCTTTAAAGCCTTTGTTTTTAAGCTTTTGCCCCGGCGAATAATATTAGCCCCATGGGGATGGCATCCAGCACAGGTAATCTCAAATAGTTCAACAGGGGGTGTTGTCACCTCTGCCCAAGCCATGGGAGTCGTGCTAAGCCATACACTGGCCACTAAGGCAACCGCTACACAGCCAGGCAGCAAACGCTTAGTTAACAGCAGGCATAATTGCAACATTCTGCAAAGAGGAATGCAGACTGCAGAAACGAAGGAGAATCTATAAACAGGTGCCGACATTAAAATGCAAAGTTTGGAGCTAAGAACAAATTGCATCGGTCAGGCTAATTAGAACAATGAATATTCCTAACAGCCCTAAATTGCAATAGCTAACCTGATGGGCAAATGGCCTAATGCATCAGACTATCTACCACAGGAATGCGCTTTCCATAGTAATGGTTTACGACTAGGGAAATGTCGTAATTGATCTCAAACAGGTTGCCTTAACGGATAGAGGCGCTAAACTGTTGAAGATTTTGTGTGTAAATGACAACGGTTGCACCACACCATGAAAAAAACAGCATTATTGATCAGCCTGGTCGTGGTGTCAGCAGTAGCGGGCGGCAGCTTTGCCTATGGTTGGTATAGCGTGACCAGTATCCCACCAACCCATGAAGAGAGAGACCACGAAGCCGCACTGCCAGAGCCGTCATCAGCCAGTAGTCTTACCTCCGAACAACCCATTCAATCCCCAGGTCAAGCATCTGTTTCCAACGAACTGCCTATCCAACGGCAATTGGCCAACATTGCCCATGCCGATGGGCAAATTCGACTGACCTTAGACGAACCCCAGCTGAATCAACTAGTCAATGAGGCAATTGCCCAGCAACCTCAGGCTGCTCAGATTCTGACTAATGCTCAGTCATTACAGACTGTACTTAAACGAGATCGCATCGAAACAGGCACAATTATTAACCTCTCAGAGCTGCCTAGAGAAGGGCTACCTGCAGACATGCAAGCAGGTCTAGAGCAGCTGATGGCGGTTGCCCCAATGTTGAGCAACCGTGATATCTATGTAGGCTTAATTGCCCACCCTCAAATCCAAAACGGCAAAATTAGTCTGGACCAAGACTTAAGGCTAAGCCTAGGCCAATTTACATTACCCATGGCCGATGTCGCCGACCAAATGGGCCTTTCAACGAGCGATATTGAACAGCGCCTCAACACCATAATCGAGCAGCAGGGCCTAACCCTGGAAAATATCGAAATTATGGATGAAAAATTAGTGATAAGCGGCACTAAATCCTAGACAGAGAAACGCTGTGATCACTCTAAATCGTTTGGTTGCACGCCTTTCATAATGCGCGACAGCTCACTTTTCTCATCCACAGACACCCGCGTTGGTGAACCACTAATAATACGCTCAAGATTACGGAAGGAATCCTTAATTTCTGGCCCATTAGCGCTGATGGTATATTCGCGAATAGCCTTATCATGCCAGGAGCCGCGCATCTTAAATACGTTCAATGCCCGGGACATCTGTCCCCGAATTTCCACATATTGCAGCATTAAAATAGTGTCTGTAATGGTGGAAATGTGGGAATCCGTAATCGAGTGGGACCCCATAAATTGCTCCGTTGTATTCGTAAAGAAACCCGTAATTTCTTCTTGTTTGGCATAGCCAGTTACACCAATCACAAACTGCCGGAAGGAGTTATTGCTAACACCTCGGTCTAGAGCGGATAGGGAATCGATAGCAATCCGGGACGGCTTGAAGTGAGCTATTTCCGACTTGATGATTTGAAGATGGTCCTCTAGACCCGCCGATTCTGGATAAGCACAAATAATTTTGAGTAAACCAGCGCGCTCTAATTCCTCAAAATCAATCCCCCAGGAATAAGCATTGCGCGATAGCTGCGCTCGCGATTCTTCATAGGCAAACAAAATCGCTCGTTCATTGGCTTGACAGCCATTTTCAATGAACTTACTAACCAATAGGGTTTTGCCCGTACCCGTGGCTCCAGTGGCTAGAATAATCGAATCCTTAAAGAAGCCACCGCCACACATTTCATCCAGAGTCTTGACACCAGAAGACACACGTACATTGGATGAACGCTGAGTTAAACGCATAGCGCCCAATGGGAAGATATTGATCCCATGCTGGGTAATCGTGAAGGGATATTCCCCCTTCATGTGGGTTGTACCCCGCAGTTTCAAAATTTCAATTGTCCGACGACGACGTTCCCCTTCAAGTACATTACGAACGATCACGACGTTATCTGAAACAAATTCTTCCACACCAAAGCGAGCAACTGGCCCGTACTCTTCTACCCGTTCAGTAGACATTAGGGTAGTCACACCCATTTGCTTCAGCCGAGCTACCAAACGAAAAATTTCTCGTCTTACCACACCAGCCGCATCGTATTGCTGAAAAACAGCCGTGACCGAGTCAATAGATACCCGTCGAGCTTTATATTTACGAATGGCATACTGAATCCGCTCAATAAGTGCAGAAAGATCAAAATTACCAACAATTTCCTGCCCTTCTGGATCGGGGGAAGCATCTAATATAAATAGCTTGCCGTCGTCGATCAGCTTTTGTAAATCCCATCCAAAGCTACATGCATTCTGAATGATATCGGCAGGGGATTCCTCAAAGGTAATAAAGACACCCGGCTCGTCAAAATCTATAATGCCGTTGTACAGAAATTGAACAGCTATCAGGGTTTTACCAGTACCCGAAGTACCGCTCACAAGTGTAGAACGACCGGAAGGAAGGCCACCATGACTGATGTCATCAAAGCCTTCCATCATGGTGCGAATTTTTTTAACGCCCGCCAAGGTATTATTCGAGGGGGCGGCACCTTGAAAAGACTGAGTCATGACTTAGTAAATTAGCCTGTAAAAAATACAACGGGAGAAAAGAACATTATTAATATTTCAACAGGTTAAGTTATTGAGAGCAAGCAATATTAACGATTTTGCCGAAAGTACTCATTGAATGCCGTCATGCCTGGTGAGAATTTTAGTGGTGCTATATATGAAAGCCAAATTTTTCAGCATTAGGCGCAAGCACCTTTGATAAGGCACACTTAGAGGTTCTTACCACAATCTAGGCTAGAAACTGCGACCAATACACCCACAAACCTAAAGATTGCTCTAGAACCTATAGTTTTTTGCACGCTAGTCATCTTCTCTGAGCTCATCATAGAGCAAGTCTAGCCCAATCAAAACACGCTCACGATCAGACAGATCTCCAATAATTTTACGCACAGGCGGTGGCAGAATTTTTGCAAGGGTTGGAGTTGCCAAAATTTTATCTTCTTCAGCAAGCTGTGGATTTTGTAGAACGTCAATAACCTTTAATGCATAGACACCTTGGAATTCCTCTTCCAGGATCGTATTCAGCATTTTGAGGGCTCGGGTAGAGTTCGGGGTATTTCCAGCAACGTAGAGTTTTAAAATGTAAGTCTTTTTATAGGCCATTGAAAGGCTCCCGAAAGTGTGGCGAATTTGGCATGCAAGGATTAAAAGATTGAGTTGGTTATTTTTACGACAGGCAGTGAACTACATTTCACGGGGAATAGAGCGGCGATACATTTCACACAAATGAGCCAACACATCAATCAGGGTTAAACGGTAGTCCAGTAAAATTTCTTCGCTACGACCTTCCATATGCAGCTGCTTAGAAAAGTGATCCATCAGCTCCATATGAATTTCGACTACCTTAGAAATCGATACATCGGCAAAAAAAGCTAGATTCACATAGTCGTCAATCCGCTGATTTAAGCTCTTGTCATCCGATGAAAAGTAGCTCAGGATGATCTGGCGATAGTCTTGACGCAGTTGATCTAAAAATTCATGACGCTCCTCCACTGTCATGTTGCGTACAAAATTTTGAGAATTACGCTTGTAGTACACGCCCAAATAACCTAAGCGTTCTTGCAGTTTTTCAGTTAATCGTTGCTGCTGCAGACTGAGCAGAAAGACGCGATTATCGGTTGAAGCATTTTCGTTATCCACTAGTTCATTCTGACTGGCAGGCAGCTGCAAAAACTGATTAATAGCTTCATGGACCTGACTTTCAATGGTATCTAGATCGGTTGGGGAAATGTGAATGACGGCATCGTGATACTCAATTAGATACTCTGCAGCATCCTGTGCCGCAATCACTAAAGTAGGCAGCAAAATATCGCGCTTCCACAGTGCAGGCAGCAAGTCCAAGTCTTCCTGGGCAGGTTGAACAACCAGGCAATCAATCCGATGACGATTGCTAGTGGTCCATTGCACAAACTCTGCTTGTGTTTTGCTCCAACTGATAGCAAATGGGCTGTGGGCCAGCGTTTTCTTGAGGGCTTCAGCGACAGAGTCCTGAGCCGTATAAATTCCAACCAGAAAGCGTGCAGCCAAAATCGAGACAAGTGTTACGCAATGTTAAGTAATTTATGTAGGTTTTGTTTATGGATATTAGTAATATCAGATTTTTATTCAGAGTGGCACTGTAGTTCTACCAGGTGTAAGCCAAGAAGAAATAAATAACCTAGGTACCCACCCCAGTTAAGGATATAAGGTGCAGGATGCAGCTTTTTCAAACTTAAGTATTTCTTATCTGAGCAGCGCTTCCAGGGCATTCAGATTATCGACTGAGCAGCCCCTCCACACTTTTCCAAACGATCAGAAAAACCTGTCACCTAAATAAACCTATACGAGCATGAAGGGATTCGAACCCCCGACCGCCAGAACCGGAATCTGGTGCTCTATCCAGCTGAGCTACATGCCCTTGTTTCCGACTATGCCGGGAACACGTGCTTAATATTAGCATTTGTCCCCGTATCTGTCTTTGCCTTTGCGTTAAAGGTTTGAATGCCATACGCTCATGGTGTCATGCAAATATATGGGCTGCGTGCTGGATATTCAGAATTTATCGAAAGCCTTTGGCCAGCGGCAGGTGTTAACGGATTTGACCCTGAGGTTAGTCCCCGGCGAAGTGTATGGCCTCTTAGGCCCTAATGGTGCGGGAAAAACGACCACCATTAATTTATTGAGTGGTCTGCTAACGCCTGATATGGGTAAAGTTTTGATTGCGGGGCAACCGGCTTCAGAAGCAACAAAACCCTATTTAGGGGTCATGCCCCAGCAAAATTTGCTGTATCAAAGTCTAACTTGCCGTGAAAATTTAGCATTCTTCGCGAAAATCTATGGCTTGCAGGCCTTGCTACGATTTCAAAGCATCCAAACTTGCCTCAAAGCCGTTAATCTACAAAATCGAACCAACAGCATTGTGGGGGACCTCAGCGGTGGTATGCAGCGCCGACTGAGTCTCGCCGTAGCCATTGTGCATCAACCAAAGCTAGTGGTGTTAGACGAACCAACAACCGACTTAGATATTGAAGCGCGCTATGAGGTGTGGGAGCTCATCCGACAGCTTAAGCATCAAGGCGTCACCGTTTTATTAACGACGCATTTGCTCGATGAAGCAGAGCGGCTGTGCGATCGCATTGGTTTTCTCAAACAAGGTACATTACTCACCCAAGGAAGTCTGGCTCAGTTACGCAGCCATATTCCAGCCCAGGAAGTCGTTACCGTACAAACACCAGATGAAGCCTCGGCTATCACCAGGGCCGCAGACCATGGTTTTACGATGCGTCGTTACGATAAGCAGTTATCATTTTGGGTGCCTGAGCGATTCGAGCTCAACGAATTACTCGCTAAATTTGATGGTATTCCCATTGATTCGATTGCCCGCACCCCGGTGAGGTTAGAACACATTTATCTAGAAGTGACCCGTTAAACAGGGCATGTCCAGATCGATTGTGTGTCTATACAAATTAGGCAAAGCCCTGTCAGAAGTACGCCCTAAAGATTACTTCAATCTAGGTTTACCAAAGTTCACCCGGCGTTTATGTGCATTGTTCCAACCCCTGGGTAATCTATAAGTAGTTCGCAAGAACGTTTATGACCACTGCATTTGCAGCTTAAACTTAAACATCTATTTCGACTGACTTTTTAGCAGTTTCTCTATACAGAACTATTTAATCAACAGAGCGCGTTAACCCTTAAGGGTTAACGCGCTCTGTTGATTGTGCAGGCAATAGAACTTTCGTTAAGAAAACAGCTCAGCCTATAGCTATCAAATAATTAGCCTGATGAAGGACAACAAAAGCACAGGTTTCTTTAACATTTCTTTAACCAAGCTTATGCTGTGTTTATAGACATTCACAAACCCACAGGCTAATTTAAATACAGTTCATACGAACAACTTATACAGAAACCTACTTATTAGCTAGGTGTGTCCATTTTGGTCACGGTTAGCCGGTCATTCTATCTGGACGTTTTCTATACTGAAAATATAAAAGCAATGCCGCCTTTGCCCTCGGGTAAAGGCGGCATTGCTTTAAACCAATAAAACCATTCTCCAGCTACTATAGCGATGGTTTTAGCTTGGTCTTAGCGGCTAACTTGTCTGGCAAAGGTATGACAAAATTTCTGCTTGTGGTTATTCCGGCATTTTTGGTGGTTGCGATCTCAATCCTCTCAGTCCAGAATGCCACCCCCGTTTCTCTGAGGTTTTTAGCATTTCGGTCCGTGGCCTTGCCCTTTGGCTTGTGGTTAGGATTTGGCCTGGCGGCTGGCATGATCGGCACGGCTAGTTTAATCACTCTATTTTCAGGCAAGCGCTCATAGGGTGGGCCGTGCATACTCTCCAAATGGGTCGCTATTCGAAATAATTAAGGGGTTAAGTAAAAATCGCCCCACCCATTAGCTTTGTATAGCGCCGGTGCAATTCCTTTTTAATGAGGGGCCATTGTTCCAGACTAGAATCCTCTTGGATCAGCTGTTCTGCAGCTCCTCGGGCCAGTTCCAGCACCTCTTGATCGTTGACCAAACTGGCCAGGGCAAAGTCAGGTAGGCCCGATTGACGGGTGCCAAGTACTTGTCCAGGGCCACGAAAGCGTAAGTCCATCTCAGCAATAAAGAAACCATCCTGGGATTGTTCTAACACCCTTAAACGCTGTTTGGCTGTTTCACTTTTGCTGCTACTCATCAACAGACAATAAGATTGGTCTGCCCCCCGCCCCACTCGGCCCCTAAGCTGATGTAGCTGGGAAAGACCAAAGCGTTCTGCATGTTCAATCAGCATGACGCTAGCGTTGGGCACATCCACGCCGACTTCCACAACTGTGGTAGATACCAAAATCTGGGTCTGACGATCGCGAAATTGAGTAATGGCAGCATCCTTGTCAGCAGAACTCATGCGGCCATGGAGTAACCCCACCTTGAACTCAGGAAAAACCACGTCACCCAGCCGCTGATGCTCTTCGATGGCAGACCGCAGGTCTAGTTTCTCTGACTCATCTACCAAGGGCAACACAATATACACCTGACGACCCAGGGCAATTTCTCGTCGGATCAGATCATAGGCATGGTTGCGATCTCGCCCGGCCAACACTGTCGTCTGAATCGGTTTTCGTCCCGGCGGCAACTCATCAATTTGGCTCACATCTAGATCTCCATGGAGCGTCAGGGCCAAGGTGCGAGGAATGGGAGTAGCCGTTAGGGTTAGAACGTGTGGGTTGTCTCCCTTTTGTTGCAGCTTAGCCCGTTGAGCAACGCCAAACCGATGTTGCTCATCAATGGTCACCAGACCCAAACGGCTAAACTGCACAGGATCTTCGATCAGCGCATGGGTGCCCACTAAAATAGACAGCTCTCCAGTTTCTAACTGGGAATGAATTTCTCGGCGTTTCGCAGTTTTGGTAGACCCTGTCAAGAGTTCTACAGGTAAATGCAATAGGTTAAACCACTCCACTAACTTGCGATAGTGCTGCTCTGCTAGCACTTCTGTAGGGGCCATAAGCGCAGCCTGGTAACCAGCTTGAATGGCTGCCAGAATGGCCACCACCGCAACGACCGTTTTCCCTGAACCCACGTCACCCTGCACCAGTCGATTCATGGGGTTAGACTGCTGTAAATCCACTAAAATTTCCTGGACGACCCGCGTCTGAGCACCCGTCAAACTAAAGGGCAGGAGATCATAGAACTGCTCGATCAGCGCTCCTGTGGGTGCCATGTGAATTTGAGTTTGCGCTTGCTGCTGTTTGCGACGCGATAATAGTCCCAGCTGTAAATAGAAAAACTCATCAAACACTAGACGGCGACGGGCAAAGGCCAACGCCTCGGTGTCAGGGGGAAAGTGGATATGAGCAATGGCTACCGGCAACTGCATCAATCCATGCTGTTCTCTCAGTGCAGTGGGGAATGGATCTCTGATTTCTACCGCAGCCGGTAACGCTGCGACGACGGCCTTACGCACGAGGGGCGCAGGCACGCCATCTGTCAGAGGATATACCGGCACCACACGACCTACCGTTTCTGAGTCAATGGCCTCTTGAGCGTTGCCTAACACCTCAAGGTCCGGATCATCTAAGGTGATGCCGTACTTCCCCTTTTTGACTAACCCTGAGGCTGCCAGGGTTACCCCCACTGGATAAAGCCGCTTTTGGCGTTCTTGCCAACCACGATTACGAAAGCGTGCCCCAGCAAAGAACCGGCTAATTTTGAGAGTGCCCGTCCCGTCATAGAGGCTGAGTTCAAAAATCGTGAGTTTGCTATTACGCGGGCTATTAAAGCAATTACAGCGCCGCACGGTACCCACAATAGTGACGGTGTCCCCTGGTTTGAGATCTCGAATTTTTACCTGGCGAGCATAGTCCAGATGGTCGCGGGGATAGTAATACAGCACATCTCGAACCGTATACAGTCCTAGCTTAGCGAGACGTTCGCTGTTTTTAGGTCCCATACCTTTGAGATAGGTAATGGGTTGATCCAATGGATGCCCCGATGGAGAGAGGTTCGGGGTCTGGGTGATTAAGGATGTGGTTTTAGGGCGTCGGTTAGCCTTTGCAGGGAGTGAATTACTGTGGGTTTCACTGACCTTGGGGCTAGGTGTCTCGAGGATTTGACGACTTTGTTGCAAAAAGCGTCGAGTATTCGCGACCAAATGCTGTCGCTGGGCAAAACTCAGGGCGCTGTATTTATCAAAGTCCTCAGAAAGATTACGCCAGCGTTCCTGATCGATAGGGGTAAGACCACGGGGAAACTGGCGTAAACTGTCCCGCAAAAATTCACTAAATCGCTTTTGGTGGCCTTGGAGATCGTTAAAACCAGTGTCAGCTTCAACGCTGAGGGCTTTTTGCAGACGGATCCAATCAGGCTGTTCGGCCATTAGTCGTTAGTCCAGCTTGCTCTCCAGGCATCTTCGGCTTGTGCGATCGCAAGCTGCCGCTCAGCATCTTTATAGGCATACCCCACACGCTTCAGTTGCGCCATTTTCTTACGGATACGGCTCCGCCAAACAGCAACATTAGTCTCAGCAAATTCGATTTCAGATAACCGTAGATGAATCATGACAAAATCAGGCAGAGACTCTAACTGAAGAAAGGGAGGCATGGATATGGATTCGTCCGATTCATCTGATTCATCTGATTGACTATCATCATTATCAATGTCAGCGTCAGATGGTCCATCATCAGCAATAATAGCCGCTGCCAGTTCGTCATCAGACCAATTATCGGCCGTTTGCGCATCTTCCCCTAATTCAGCTTGGTTATCTTTTTTATCCAACCTATTTTTTGAAGGTTCATGCAAAATTTTAATGGCTAATCTGACCAAATTTGGGGTTTTCATCGGGATATGTCCCAAGCGCTCAGAGTCCGCAGTTGCCGCCAACAGTGCATGGGGAATTTCGGGCATCACCTCTGCCTTTTGCAAAAGTTCGTTCGCATTTTCTGAAACCGCTTTCAGCACATCTCGAATCGCCTTTTCAATCAGAATCTGACGTCTCATCAACTGAGCAGGTTGCATGGGACCTGGGTCTTTCTGCTCTGTCTGAGGGGCCTCATGAGTCTCACTATCAATTTGCTCACCACCGATAAGCGTACGAATTTCCGCCAGCAATTTTTCCTGCGATCTCGGTGAAGGTGCGCCCTTCTCAGAGCTAGTATCTGACTCATGGGATATGTCTGAAGATGGCTCATCAACAGCGCTACTTTGACGTCGGTGCTTGGCGCTCTCAGGTTCTTGTTCAGACTGTTCTCTCACCGCCGATGCTTCTAAAAATAGCTGGCGAATGACTGCGAGGCCATCCTCTTCAGCTGGCTGAAGGCTTAGACGCTTAGCAGTTGCCCATTTGTCCCGTAGCTGAATTTGGATACGATTACCAAGTTCACGTAGCTTTTGCTGTAAACGATCCCGCTGGGACAAACTCAGCCCTAAAAAATTTTCGGGGTAAACCTGAGTACAAATGTGATAGGCCGCTAACACTAACTGACGTTTGCTAGCCTCACTTAAAACCTGTAAATATTTATCGACTAGGGTCTCAAGGTCAGTGGCAATATCAGCAGTTTGCGTCTGAAGCTTGGAAAGCTGCTGTTCAATATGACCACTTGCGTTAACCATTCGCGCAGATATAAGAGAAATAACATTAGAAACAGCACTCATGAATGACGCTGCAAACCCCAGTATAGGCTCTATGGCAAATGACCTTATGGGCTAGGGAAGCTTACACAGGCATATCGTTGATACTCAACGGATTAAGAACGTTGCAATGTCCCCCAAGAATGCCCAAATCAAAAAATAAAACAAAGAGTCAGGCAAGCTAGTGAACTTGTCTGACCCATTAGATAAACGCAATCATTCCTGAGAATGACTACTTCTTTTTCTTTTTGCTTTTCTTTTTATCAGCTTTAGAAGCCGCAGCCGGTTTTTCCGCTTTAGCGTCTGTCGTTTCAGGTTTCTTTTGCCCCGTTTGTGCGGCTACTTCCTCGGCAAAGTTTTCTTCTTTCTTTTCAATCCCCTCACCCAGGGTAAATCGAGAAAACCGGCGGACTTGAATATTTTCTCCCAATGTAGCAACGACTTGCTTAATCAGTTCCTCAATAGTGATGTTTTGATCCTTAATAAAGGGCTGATCCATCAAAGACTTTTCCTTGAGGCCCTTTTGAATCCGTCCATCGACGATTTTGGCACGAATATTTTCGGGTTTACTGGCTAAATCTTCGCGCCCCATCTCAATTGTCCGTTCACGGGCAATGTCTTCCTCAGAAATTTCACTGGTTCTGACCACTTCAACATTGGGGCAAGCGGCAATCTGCATGGCAATATCACGAGCCAGGGTCTTGAATTCATCCCGACGCGCGACAAAGTCTGTCTCGCAGTTGATTTCTACCAGTACACCGACGCGCCCTCCAGTATGGATATAGCTTTCTACCAGTCCTTCTGCGGCAACACGACCTTCTTTTTTAGCAGCTGACGTAATGCCCTTTTGACGAAGCCATTCAATAGCTTTCTGCAAGTCGCCATCTGATTCTTGGAGAGCTTTTTTACAATCCATCATGCCTGCGCCGGTAGTGTCGCGCAGTTCTTTTACCTGTTTTGCAGAAATACCTGCCATTATTTCCTCCTACACTAACGTTTTTGATTGCGACAAAAATTACTCTTCATAAGAGTCAGGACCAGCGATTAAAACATCAGCAGCTGATGCCCAAACTGGGCTCAGCTGCTAATTCAAAATAAAAGTCTGAGTGAGCTATTCGCTCTCTGCCACAGGGGCAGGATCTGCCTCAGGCACTACTTCGGCTGCCTCAGGCACTACTTCGGCTGCCTCAGTTACATCTCCAGCAGCAGGAACAGCGGCCTCACCATAATCATAATCTTCTTCGGCACTTGGATAGTCGGCATAGATGTCATCTCCATCACTATCCGCCTGAGGCGCCTGACCATGGGAGCCTTCATAAATAGCGTTGGCTAAGCTGCCAAGAATGAGCTTAATCGAACGAATGGCGTCGTCATTTCCAGGAATAGGAATATCAACCACATCGGGATCACAATTAGTATCTAACAGCGACACAATTGGGATACCAAGTTTTTGGCACTCTTGCACAGCGTTATATTCGCGCTTGATATCAACCATGATGACCACATCTGGCAAGCGACGCATCAGCTTAATACCGCCCAAATACTTTTGCAGCTTCTCTAGCTCACGACGCAGAACAGCGGCCTCTTTCTTAGGACGCAGAGCTAATGCACCTGTTTCCTGCATTCGCTCTAGCTCTTTGAGGCGTTCCACACGGGTTTTGATGGTAGACCAGTTGGTTAACATGCCACCCAACCATCGCTGGTTAATGTAGTAAGAACCGCAACGACTAGCTTCTTCAGCAACAATGCCAGCGGCCTGACGTTTAGTACCAACGAATAAAAACTTTTGACCCTTCTCAGCCGAAGTTCGTACAAACCCGTAGGCATTATCGAGCAGCTGAGCAGTCTGAACAAGATCAATAATATGCACGCCATTACGAGCGGTGAAAATATATTGATCCATTTTGGGGTTCCAACGGCGGGTCTGGTGACCAAAGTGAACCCCTGACTCAAGTAGTTGAGCCAACGTTACTACGGGCATGAAATTGTCTCCTTTCGGGTTATACCTCCACTTGGTGTGCATTTCAGCTATAGGCCAGCAGCCATAAACTGCCGAGATACTGAAACACCCGAAGTATCCAAGTGTGTGAATTTTTAACAGCTAAACTAGGGTAGCACAGTAAAGCTCAGGCTTCTTCTGTGATATCAGCTGTTTTGGTCTGCTATTTGAGGTTGCAATTTTGGGTAGGCTGTGGATGATTGGTAAGTGTGTCTGCAACGTAAAAGTGGCACAGACGTGTTTCCTTCATGTTGCCCGTCGTTAAATAAAGGCTTTTGGTGTCCTATGACTGATTCACAGCGCCCCTCCTCTATGCCGTCAGTTCCGCCGCCCCCGCCGAAAAGGGCCGCCCCCCCGCCGCCCCCAGGAATGGGAAGGGCTGGAGGTTCACGTCCGGCTTCACCACCGCCAATGCCAAAATCTGCTGGTGGTGTCAGGGTTGGCGGCGGCCTAACCCTAGAACGTATCGTTCGTGAAGCGTTTGATAAAGGTTTTTCCGATGTGCATCTAGGCGTTGGGGAAGTGCCACGCTTTCGCAATCGAGGCGAAATTGAAACTACGGATTACCCTTTAACAGATGAAGCCACTTTCTATGGTTGGCTGGCTGAGGTGCTGAAGCCAGATCAAATCCAAGATTTTAAACAGTCTATGGATTTTGATGGCGCAGCCCACTTCGATTTCACACGGGTAAGAATTAATATTTTCAATACCCTGCGAGGTCCTTCGATGGTCATGCGTTTGATTCCGGTCAAAATCTTGACGATTGATCAGCTGAATTTGCCGGTAGTTCTAAAAGATATTTGTCATTATCACAAGGGCTTAGTGCTAGTAACTGGCCCAACTGGATCTGGTAAGTCGACATCGTTAGCCGCGATGATTGACTATGTCAATACAGACATGCCGAAAAATATCATCACCATCGAAGATCCGGTGGAATTTGTGCATGGTAGTCGGATGTCGCTAATTAAGCAGCGTGAGGTTGGCATTCATACCCTTGAGTTTAAAAATGCACTCAAGGCATCGCTCCGTGAGGATCCAGATGTAATTCTAATTGGTGAAATTCGAGATCGTGAAACGGTTGACATTGCCCTAAAGGCTGCTCAGACCGGTCACTTGGTGTTTGGCACTCTGCATACCAACAGTGCGGTTAAAACGGTGGAACGTATTTTGGGGATGTATGAGCCCGATCAACAAAGTGCTGTCAGGGTCTCGATTGCTGAATCGTTAGTTGCTGTGGTTTCGCAGGGCTTATGCCGGACTACCGATGGTAAGCGGGCTGCATTTCACGAAATCATGATCAATACCGACGCGATTAAGGATTATATTCAGCGAGGTCAATTGGATGAAGTAGAAGCGCTTCTGCCCAAATGTACCTTTGATGGCATGTGCACGATGAATCAGTCGCTATATGCACTGTATGAATCGGGCCGTATCACTGAAGAAACAGCGTTAGAAATGTCTCCTCGCCAGAACGAAATGGCACAGATGCTACGGGGACGTATCTAGAGTTGCCTCCATATCTTAGTTAAGAGTTTCTCGGTCCAGGGTGGTGCGCCATACCTGGACTTTTGTTTTTAGCTTGGGCGATAGCCAATCATCATATTGTGGATAGACGGGTAACCTGGGCTGCAAACGATAATTTTTGGATTGCAATACGTCCGTTAAGGACTTCAAGCTTTGGTGACGATAACTGGGATTGACTTCATCGATGGGCCCAATGCCACCTAAATCTTTTGCACCCAAGTCTAGACAGGCGATCAGTGTTTGATCAGATTGCACCAAATTAGGTGGAATTTGAATGGCAATATCGCTTGGCAAAATGTGGCGAGCTAATTGAATGGCTGTCAGCAGCGCTTCATCATCGCAAGGATGACCGACTATTTTCTGCTTTTCTCCGGGTTGGTGGGGCTGGAGAATGACTTCTTGGATATGCCCATATTGACGCTGTAAGTTAGCGATCGCAACTAGGGTCTATTCCCAATCTGCCTGGGTTTCACCAATACCTAACAATAGGCCAGTCGTAAATGGAATTTGCAACTTTCCTGCCCAGTGCAACTGCTGCAGTCTAAGTTCTGGCTGCTTACTAGGGGCATGGCGATGCACCCCACCCAACAAAGCAGGCGTTAACTGCTCTAACATCAGCCCCATAGAAACATTCACCTGCTTCAGATAGGCCATTTCTTCAAACCTTAGTGGTCCAGCATTCGTATGGGGCAAAAATCCTTCTGCAAGAGCAATCTGACACAGCTGATAAATATGCTCTAACCAGGCCTTCCGGCGAGAACTACGAGGATGCACTTCTCCACTCAAGATGAGTATTTCAATGACGTGAAGCCCATTAATTTCAGCCTTTGCCCGATCCAAACTTAACCAGGTATCAGTACCTGGCTGAACACGAAAATTGCAATAGCTGCATTGGTTAAAACACTCATAGGTCGGGACCAACGTGTATGCCGGACTATAGGTAATTGACTGACTCAAACCTGCAGACATTTTTGCGAATTTGTTACAAAAAATGAGTATTTACTTAAGACATATTTTTTACTTAGAGACCATGTATTGATGGGAAGCCTCATAACGCCAGACTAGTTTTCCACACCTAGACTTAAAATAAAAACCCTTTGCCAGCAAAAGCTTTAGACTTTCATTGAGTATCAAAAAACAACTCGAACAACGTATCAAAATCAACCAATACAAATTTCCCTGAAGATCATAAAGTTTACAAAACTAGTTATTTACTTTAAGATGTGTGTAGGTAGGGATTTCCCTACTCGTCGTATTTCGACATATTCATAGGATTCATAAAATCATGACAACTACTCTACAGCAGCGCTCAAGCGCTAATCTGTGGGATCAGTTTTGTGAGTGGGTTACTAGCACCGAGAACCGCCTATACGTAGGTTGGTTTGGCGTTCTAATGATCCCCACACTACTTGCTGCCACTGCATGTTTCGTAATCGCCTTCATCGCTGCTCCTCCCGTTGACATCGACGGTATCCGCGAGCCCGTTGCAGGTTCCTTGATTCTAGGAAACAACATCATTTCTGGTGCTGTTATTCCTTCTTCTAACGCTATCGGTCTACACTTCTACCCCATCTGGGAAGCTGCTTCCTTAGATGAGTGGTTGTACAACGGTGGTCCTTACCAGCTAGTCATTTTCCACTTCCTCATTGGCGTTTTCTGCTACATGGGTCGTGAGTGGGAACTTTCCTACCG
>JAHQVZ010000336.1 GCA_019634055.1 Leptolyngbyaceae cyanobacterium MAG.088 | reverse complement strand
CTGGAGATAAATCCTCGGGATGCACAGAAATTGCAGGTTCAGTCGGGGGATTGGGTGGAAGTGCGATCGCGCCGAGGCAATGCCCGCTTGCCCCTGTTGGTGACTCAGAATATCCGCCGGGGCACCGTATTCATGCCCATGCACTGGGGTTTCTTATGGGGCAAAGACGCAGAAGTGAATGCCCTTACCCATCCAGAAGTGTGCCCGATTTCCCTAGAGCCTGAGCTCAAGGCCTGTGCGGTACAGCTAGTGCCCATTGCCCCTCAGCCTGCCACCGTTAAGCTCACCAGTGCTGAGCAAGTGATGGCGATGGTGCAGCCTGTTCAGCAGCCTGCTAAGCAAACGGTGAGTGTGGGGCAACGCTAGTGCGATGGAACAGCGGCACTGCCCAAAATAAATTGATTTTGAGGGCAGACTAGGGGCAGATTCTTTTCTAAGCTCCTAGGATTTCATGTTAAAAGCTCGTCGACGGGTCAGGGCTGCCGTTGTACTGTTCTCCTGCGTTGTGGTTCTGTTAGGTTTGGGGCTATCGATAACATGGGCTCATCGTACGACAGGCTCTGTGCGCTTGCAGAGATTCACCCAGTCATTACCGGTGTCACGGCCAGCCGCATCTGGCCTGTCCGCATCTGATGCCATGGGTCGTGAGCCGATTGTCCCGCTCTCAGCGCGGTTAGCTTTAGAGCCTAGTTTAGATCCTAGGAAAGTGGCTCTGGGCAACCGGTTGTTTCATGAGACTCAACTCTCTGGTAATAACCAAATCTCTTGTGCCAGTTGTCACAAGCAGGACTCAGGCGGTGCGGATGAGCGGCCTCTGTCGTTGGGATTTGAAGGACAACTTTCTGTATTGAATGCGCCGACTGTTTGGAACAGTAGCTTGAATTTTCGGCAGTTTTGGGATGGTCGCGTGGCGACATTGGAAGAACAGGTAGACGAGCCTATTTTGAATCCCAGAGAAATGAATACTAGCTGGGAGGCCATCGTTTCTGAGCTGAACCAGAACGATGACTATGTGAGAACTTTTCGGCAGCTATATCCAACTGGCATACAGCCAGCCTCTATTCGGGATGCGATCGCCACATATGAACGCACGCTCGTGACCCCCAATGCCCGATTTGATCACTATTTACGGGGTGACAAAACAGCGATTACAGATGAGGAAAAGGCCGGTTACCAGCGGTTCAAAGACTACGGCTGTGTGGCGTGTCATCACGGTGCCAATGTTGGTGGCAATATGTTTCAGCGGTTAGGGGTGATGGAGGATTTTTTCCTGGCGCGGGGAAAAGTTCAAACGGCTGATCTGGGCCGGATGAATATTTCTGGGCGCCCGCGTGACCGCTATGTATTTAAGGTTCCTAGCCTGCGTAATGTGGCTCTCACGGCACCGTATTTACATGATGGGAGTGTTGAGACCTTAGAAGAGGTCATCTCCATTATGGGTCAGTATCAACTCGGTCGTGAGATTCCACCTGACGATGTGACGTTGCTCGTTAAGTTCTTACAAACATTGACTGGAGAGTTAACGGGGACATCGCTATGAAGTTCACACAACAGCACTTCTCTCGTATATCATCCCGCTTAATAGTCATTGTAATCAGTGGTTTTCTGATGCTGCTGTTGACCTTTCTCTTTGGCCAAACCAAAGCACTCAATATCAATCAACACTATCAAATTATCGAGCTCTTTAGAGGGCTAGAACGCACCGACTTGGCGATCATTAATGATGCCCTCAAAACCCAACTTTCCGTTTTCCATAACTATGATGCACTAGTGGCCGATCGCTTAACCTTTCACTCCCAGCTCATTGAGCTTAAGCAGATGCTGTCACCTTTCCTCAGCACAAATCGTCTGCTTCAACAAAAGCTAGAGGCGTTAGAAGCCCAGGAATTGGAAATGAATGCCCTCATGGAAGATTTCAAGTCAGAGAATGCGATTTTGCAAAACTCGATTAATTATTTCCCAAAAGGGATGGAAGATCTGTTAGCACAGCTCAGTGCTGACGCATCGCAATCTCAACTAGAGGCTCTTTTCGAGAATGTATTTACAGAGATACTACGCTATAACGTAGACAACAATCCTGACATTACTAGCAATATAGAACAGTTGCTGGCACGGATACAGGCTTTGCCTATGAGCCATTCAGATGTGTGGCAAACCCCTGTCGATCATATTTATCGTCATACTGAAACTATTTTGAGACTTCAGCCTGAGGTGAGCCAGTCGATGACACGCCTTGCCAATGCCTCTACAGGGGACATAATTGAACAGTTCGCCCTTGCCTATGAAGATCACCATCGGCACCTAACGCAACTTAAAAACCGCTATCGCCTCTGGCTATACATAATTGCGATGTTGTTGATGGTAAGTTCACTCTATCTCGCTTGGAATTACCGCAATGCAGCAGCGTTGCGGAAAGTTAATCTTAAGTTAGGTCGTTTGGTGGCAGAGCGGACGAAAGAACTGAAGCAGGCATTAGAGCAGCTTAAGACATCACAAGCACAGCTGATCCAGGCTGAAAAAATGTCTGCCTTGGGTCAGTTATCCGCAGGCATGGCCCATGAGATCAATAACCCCATTAATTTTATTCATGGCAATGTCCAAGCCAGTGAGCAATACTCCCAAGACTGTCTAGAATTACTCTCTCTCTACGAGCAGCATTATCCCCATCCTGTTGAAGATATCCAAGATTTTATCAAGACGATTGATCTGGACTTTCTGAGAGAAGATTGGAGCAAGCTGTTAACCTCGATGACAAAGGGGACTTCTCGGGTCAAACAAATTGTTGACTCCCTACGCAATTTTTCCCGATTGGATGAGTCCGAGTATAAATCAGTAGATCTCAATGAAGGGCTAGATAGCACGCTGCTGTTGCTTAACCACCGATTAGCACCATCGGCCAACTTGCCGTCGATTGAAATTGTGAAAGCCTATAGCGAGCTACCAGCAATTCTCTGTAATCCAGGCGCGATCAATCAGGTGTTTATGAATATTTTAAGCAATGCGATCGAGGCCTTTGCCCCCGGTCATACGGCGCCTACGATCACCATTGCGACGGGGACGGAGGCAGAACACGTTGTGCTCACCATTTCTGACAATGGAGAGGGCATTCCGGAAGATATCCAGGCCAAGATATTCGATCCGTTTTTTACATCCAAACCTGTAGGTCAAGGGACTGGTTTGGGGCTGACCGTGAGCTATCAAACGATTGTCGAAGCACACAATGGTTTGATAGACGTCACTTCAGCGCCTGGGGAAGGGACGGAATTGCGGATTCGATTACCGCTTAATCGCCTCTAGGTAAATAGGTGCTAGGAGAATAGAGGCTAGGAGACTGTCCCAAAACTTGTTTGACACACTGCAATGAGACCGTATTCATCCATACAGGCTTAAATTTTTCCATTTCGTAGCTTCCGTATTCTGATATCTGTAATGTGGTATCTGTAACGTTACTTAAGCCGACGACATAGGTAATCGGTCACCTATGACGGCAGCTCCTGGTCGAAAATAATAATCGTCATTGTATGGGAACGCTATGCTTGTTCTCCTTTGAATTCTACGACCGTACAATGGCCTCCAGCGAAAATATAGAACCGTTTTCCTCACTTCAAATTGCTGACTATACTGTGTTAGATCAGCTATATAAGGGTTCTAGAACAGAGGTGTACCGTGCGGTACATAATGACTCGCAGCGCCCGGTCGTTATCAAGCTACTTTCGCAGGCCTATCCCCACTTTAATGAGCTGATCCATTTTCGCAATCAGTATGCGATTACTCAGGGGTTAAACGTACCTGGCATTGTTCGGTCTTTGGGTATGGAGCCTTGGCAAAACGGCTACGCCCTAATTATGGAAGATTTTGGCGGCGTATCGCTTAAGCAATATGTCACCGAACAGCTAGGCGCTGAGAAATGCTTGGCGGTGATAGAGACGCTTGCGATCGCGATCCAAATGGCTGATATCCTTAGCGGGCTCAGTCAACACCAGATTGTTCATAAAGATATCAAGCCTGCCAACATTTTGATTCATCTAGACTCCAAGCAGGTGCAGCTAGTTGATTTCTCTATTGCGACGCGGCTACCCAAAGAGACTCAGGAAATTCAAAATCCCAAGGTATTAGAAGGCAGCTTAGCCTATCTTGCACCGGAGCAAACGGGCCGAATGAATCGCGGCATTGACTATAGAACTGACTTTTACGGACTGGGCGTCACGCTGTATGAGCTGTTAACCGGAGAACTCCCCTTTACTTCACAAGAGGCGCTAGAGCTGATTCATTGCCATATGGCGAAAGCACCTGTTCCACCCCATGAGGTAAATCCAGAAATTCCACGTATGGTGTCGCAGCTAATTGTGAAGCTGATGGCTAAAAATGCGGAAAATCGCTACCAGAGTGCGATGGGCCTCAAGCATGATGTAACTCGCTGTTTGCATGGGCTAAAAGAGACGGGCAAGGTAATTGATTTTGAACTGGGTGAGCGTGATGTGAGTGATCGCTTCCTCATTCCAGAAAAACTCTATGGCCGCGAAGCAGAAGTAGAAACCTTGCTGGCCTCTTTTGATCGCATTGCCAACGGTCAGGCCGAGATGATGCTCGTCGCGGGCTTCTCTGGTATTGGTAAAACAGCGGTTGTAAAAGAAGTGCTGAAGCCAACCACGCGGCAGCAGGGCTATTTTATCCAAGGCAAGTTCGATCAGTTCAATCGCAACATTCCGCTGTCGGCCTTTGTACAGGCAATTCGTAATCTGATTTCGCAAGTGCTGGCAGAATCGGATGAGTACTTGGCGCAGTGGCGCAACAAAGTGCTAGCAGCCGTGGGTGAAAATGGCCAGTTACTGATCGACTTAGTGCCTGAGTTAGCGCAAATTTTGGGACCTCAGCCAGAGGTTATGCCGCTGTCTGGGAACGCAGCTCAAAATCGTTTTAACCGCCTTTTTCAACAATTTATTCAGGCTTGCGCTAGTCCCCATTACCCGCTCGTACTCTTTCTAGACGATTTGCAGTGGGCTGATAGTGCCTCGCTCAAGTTAATGCAACTGTTGATGAACAATGCAAAACATTTGTTGTTCTTAGGGGCGTATCGAGACAATGAAGTGTCGGCGGGGCATCCGTTTATGCTGACGGTGGATGAGCTAGCAAAAGCAGATGTGACCGTTAATACGCTGACGCTGGCTCCGCTACATGAGCGTGATATTAATCGCATTGTGGCAGATACGCTCAAATGCTCATTTGAAGTTGCACTGCCGCTGACAAACTGGGTGCAAGCTCAGACAAAGGGCAATCCGTTTTTTACAACTCAGTTTTTAAAAAGGCTGCACCAGGAAGGCTATATTAGCTTTGACTATGCTCAGGGTGCTTGGCAATGCGATATGACCCAAGTGCGATCGCTCGCCATCACCGATGATGTCATATTGCTGATGGCCTTCCAGCTGAAAAAGCTGCCCGAGAAAACGCAATCGATCCTCAAACTTGCCGCCTGCATCGGTGCACAGTTTGATCTCTCTACGCTAGCAATCACCCTCAAAAAAACGCTCTCAGAAACCGCCGAGGACCTCTGGCCCGCATTGGAAGAAGGCTTCATTCTCTCTGCAACTGATGTTTATAAGTTTTACCAGGCTGAGCAGATTGAGAGCAGATCGATTGAAGTCGAAGATGCAGGCTATCGCTTTTTTCATGACCGGGTGCAGCAGGCCGCCTACTCTTTGCTTTCCATAGAGCAAAGAACAGCGCTTCACCTTTCTATTGGACAGCGCTTACTCGCTGAAGCTGAAGACGCATCCCTGGGAAATCCTGATGAAGATAACACCGAGAAAAGCAGTATTGAGAAAGACGGTACTGAAAAAAACAGTATTGAGAAAAGCGATCGCCTCTTTGAAATCACCAATCACCTAAACTTAGGCTCTGCTTTGCTGGAAACTGCTCAGCAGCGAGAAAAGCTAGCTGAGTTAAATCTTAAAACGGGGCGAAAAGCGAAAACCGCTGCGGCCTACAGTACCGCTGCGGTCTGCTTTCAGAAAGGTATTTCGCTACTTCCCGCAGAGGCTTGGCAGTCACAATACCCCTTGATGAGAGCCCTCCACGAAGACGCTGCTGAAGCCGCATACCTCTGTAGCGAGTTTGATGAGATGGCACGTCTTGTTGAGGCAGTGCAGGCCAATGCTAAAGGTACGCTCGATCAAATCAAGGTTTATGAGGTGCAGATTCAGGCGTACATGGCGCAAGGCAAACTCTTAGAGGCGATTGACTATGGTCTAGAGATTTTAGCCCAGCTAGATGTTCATCTGCCCGCAGCGCCTGTACCAGAAGACATTGATGCGGCGATCAATCGAACGTTTCAAACGCTAGCCGATCGCCATCCCAGCGAGCTGATCGATTTGCCTCGCATGAGCGATCCGGCAAAGCTAGGTGCTTTAAGTATTCTGGCCCGCGTTGGCCCTTGTGCTTATCAAGCCGCTCCCATGCTGCTGCCGCTAACGGTCATGGAACAGGTGAATCTCTCGATGACCTATGGCAACGCGCCTTTGTCCGCTAGTAGTTATGCCTTTTGGGGACTGATTTTGTGTGGTGTTTTGGGCAATATCGAAGTCGGTTACCAGTTTGGGCAGCTTGCACTTGCGTTGGTGGATAAGCTTGAGGCGATCTCGGTTAGGGCTGAGGCCTTATTTGTCGTCAATGCTGATGTATTGCACTATCAAGAGCACGTTTCTTCCACCCTGTCAGGTCTGCAAGAAGCTTATACGGTTGGTTTAGAAACGGGCAACTTTGAATTTGCGGCTCTCTCCAGCTACATCTATGCTTATCATGCATATACCAATGGCAACAATCTCCAGAAACTCGAAGAGAGAATTTCTCACTACACTACACAGCTAAAACAAAACAAACAGCAGAACGCGGTTACCGTCACCCAGGCACTGCATCAAGCAATCAATAATCTGTTGGGCCGTAACGAGAAGCCCACGCTTTTAGTGGGTAACATTTATAATCGCGATGTCATGCTCTTGCAGCATGAGCAAAACAACAATACGACAGCTTGTTTCTACTTTTACTACAATGAGATGATTCTAGGCTACTTACTAGAAGACTTCTTCCAAGCGGTGGAGCGTGCCCAGGATGCTGAGAAATACATTCAAGGCGTTACGGCCAATGTCGTGGTGCCGATGTTCTATTTCTATGATGCGCTGAGTCAGCTTGCTTGCTATGTAGATTTGCTCGACAGTGAAGATGCTACAGAAGAGATAGTGGCCAGGCAACAGGCGCTGATAACAAGAGCTGAAGAGAGCCAGCAAAAAATCGCTAACTGGGCGACCTACGCGCCCATGAACTATCAGCACAAGCATCAGCTCATTGAAGCGGAACGTTTGCAGGCTGTGGGTGATAACAAAGCAGCCATGGATTTTTATGATGAAGCGATCGCAGGGGCTAAAGCCAATAATTACCTTCAAGATGAGGCGATCGCCTACGAGCGCGCTGCCCATTTCTATCGTCGCTGGGGTAAACCAAAAGTCGCTGCTGGGTACATGCAAGAAGCTTACTACTGCTATGCACACTGGGGCGCAGCAGCCAAAGTAAACGACTTAGAACAACGCTACCCCGACTTGCTCGGCCCTATTCTTCACAGCAAACAAGCAGGCCTTAATCCGTTTGAAACGCTTTTAGCTCCAGTTAGCTCTATAGATACGCTCTTAGCTCAGTCACAGTCTACTAAGAGCCCTACGCACGCAACCCGTTCTTCTACGCATCTTAACGAGGCTCTAGATTTTGCGGCGGTTATGCAGGCTTCTCAAGCACTCACTCGGACCATGAAGCTGGATGACTTGCTCAATCAGCTCGCCCAAATTATTCTCAAACAGTCGGGCGGCGATCTCTGCGCGCTGGTGCTGGCAGATGATAAAGACATTTTGCACCTAGAGGCTATTGCAACACCAGGCCAAATCAATCAGGGGCGAGCACCGCTTAAGAACAATCCTAACCTTCCTGTAAAGCTGTTGAACTATGTCAAGAACACCCAGGAAACGGTTGTGATCGATGATCTTAAAACTGAATTACCTATCATTGATAGCTACCTTACACAGACCCAACCCAAAAGCTTGATTTGCCTCCCCTTACTCAATCATGGTCAGCTACTTGGGCTGTTGTATTTACATAATCAATCGGCCAGTAGCGTATTTACCCAAGATCGTATTCTAGCGCTGAGGTTTCTCTCCTCTCAGGCTGCTATCTCTTTAGAAAATGCCCGTTTATATCAGCAGTCGCAGGCCTATGCTGAGCAATTAGAGCAATCTCAGCTCCAAACGGTTCAGTCTGAGAAAATGGCCTCCTTAGGTAATTTAGTTGCTGGCGTCGCCCATGAGATCAACAACCCCATTGGTTTTTTGAACGGCAGTGTTAAAAATGCCGAAAGCTACTTGAGCGATTTACTTGAGCATATAAGTCTATACCAAGCAACCTATCCTCAGCCCAATGCGTTAATTGAGGGAGACGCCGAAGAGATTGATCTAGAATTTATCACTGAGGATTTTCCAAAGCTGTTGAAATCGATGACGGCTGCCAATGATCGAATAAAAGCGATTAGCACCAGCTTACGGACGTTTTCTCGGGCCGATACTGAACACAAAATCAGCGCCAATCTCCAAGAGGGGCTCGACAGCACGCTACTGATTCTAAAGTATCGCCTTAAGCCCAACGAGCATCGGCCCGCCATTAGAGTTGTGCAAGACTATGGTGAGCCGCCAATTATAATGTGTTTCCCTGGGCAGCTCAATCAGGTGTTTATGAACCTTCTGGCCAACGCGATTGATGTCTTTGACGAAGCCGCTCAGCAGTCGTCTTTTGCTGAATTAGAAGCCGATAGGGTTAAAGGAAACCCTCAAACTATTACGGTCACTACAAAACTATGTTCTGAACAGAAGGTAGTTGAGATTCGCATTCGTGACAATGGTAAAGGCATGCCGGAATCGGTCAAGGCCAGAATATTTGATCACCTGTACACGACTAAGGGTGTTGGCAAGGGGACTGGATTAGGGTTGGCGATCGCTCGTCAAATTGTGGTGGAAGCGCATGGCGGACAACTTACGGTGGATTCAGCACCGGGTAACGGTACGGAATTCTGTATCCGCCTTCCGCTGTAGTTTTCACTGTAGTTTGGCTCAGTTTGTAATAGCTCTGGTGCGATCGCGCCGAGGCAATGCCAAGCTCCCCCTCCTGGTGACTCAAAACATCCGCCGAGGCACGGTATTTATGCCAATGCACTGGGGTTTCCTGTGGGGCAACGACGCTGAAGTGAATGCCATGACCCACCCGGAGGTGTGCCCGATTTCCTTAGAGCCTGAGCTCAAGGCCTGTGCGGTGCAGCTAGTGCCTATTGCCTCTCAGCCTCCCACCGTTCGATTGAGTAAGGATGAGCAGGATTTAGCGATGGTGCAGCAGCCTGTTCAAGAGCCTGCTAAGCAAACGGTGAGTGCGTTGCAAAGCTAGTGGGATGGCCGATACTGCTACTCTTTGCCCTTTTCTTTACAGTCGAATCTCCAAATGTCGGCCCGTGCTTG
>JAHQVZ010000039.1 GCA_019634055.1 Leptolyngbyaceae cyanobacterium MAG.088 | reverse complement strand
GCACAAGTCTGTAGAGCTACATCAGACCATTGGGCAAACCGTCCAAAACTTAGGCATCGATTATCTATTTATTTTGGCAGACCCAGCAGAAGCAGAAGCCCTAGCATCTGGAGCCAATGCAGTGCCCTCTCAGAAATTTGTGAGCCACCCTGATTTAGTGCAGCATTTAAAGCAGTTTATTCAACCAGGTGACCGCCTACTCTTCAAAGCATCGCGCTCGGTAGAAATGGACAAGGTGATGAAGCCATTACTTGAAAACTAGTATTTGAGCTTATCCATCCCCTTAGTTAACTAGGGTCCACGCCTACTAAGGAGATATTAATTAAGCATTCCAGAATCTGCCCTACAATAAAAAGTCTGACACTTTTTATACAGTCTGGTTGTGGCTCTGATTTTGACCCAAGAGCATATCAAGTGCATGCAAGCTCACGCAGAGCAAGCGTATCCCCATGAGGGCTGTGGCTTGCTAGTGGGTATAGTTGACACCGCCACTGACGAGAAAACGTTAGTTAATTTAGCACTACTTCATAATGCCTGGACTCCTGATGTTGCTATCAAACTTGCTAGTCAGGAAAATTCAGCCCCCCTCACCAAAGCTCGACGCTATTGGATTGATCCCAAAGATTTGTTAGAGACCCAACGCCAGGCCAGGGAAAATGGCTTGAACATTATTGGGGTATTTCATTCCCATCCTGATGCTGAGGCAGTACCGTCACAATGTGATCTCGATCTGGCCTGGCCTGACTATGCTTACATAATCGTCTCTGTAAGGCGTGGGCAAGCCGTTGAACTCAAAAACTGGCAGTTAGATATCAACCATCAATTTCAACCTGAACCTTTAAAAATTGCCCCTGCCTCTGCGGCAAAGGATCGAATGCCGCTATTGTCGTCCTGACATTACCCCCAGACACGTCTAAATTCTTTTCGTTCTCAAGGAACCATGCTGAATCCAAATCTGGATGACATCCAACTCACTAAAGAAGACTATGAACGCTATTCACGGCATTTGATTTTGCCCGAAGTCGGCGTTGATGGACAGAAACGACTGAAAGCTGCAAGTGTTCTCTGCATTGGCACCGGTGGTCTTGGCTCTCCCCTAATTTTGTATTTGGCGGCAGCCGGTCTTGGGCGTATCGGCCTCGTTGATTTTGACGTCGTCGACTATTCCAACCTCCAGCGTCAAATTATCCACGGCACCTCCTGGGTCAATAAACCCAAAATTGAGTCAGCCAAGAATCGTATCCTCGAAATCAATCCCCATTGTCAGGTAGACCTTTACAACACACGTCTGAGCTCTGACAATGCCCTCAAGATTTTTGAGCCCTATGACATTGTGATAGACGGTACCGATAACTTTCCAACCCGTTATCTGGTGAACGATGCCTGCGTACTACTCAACAAACCTAATGTCTACGGCTCTATTTTCCGTTTTGAAGGTCAGGCAACCGTCTTTAACTACGAGGATGGCCCCAACTACCGTGATCTCTATCCTGAACCACCGCCGCCAGGGCTAGTGCCATCCTGTGCTGAAGGTGGCGTACTGGGCATTCTACCCGGCATCATTGGCGTCATTCAGGCGACTGAAACCATCAAAATAATTTTGGGCGAAGGCAAAACCCTGAGTGGTCGGTTGTTACTGTATAACTCTCTGGATATGTCCTTCCGGGAGCTCAAGCTACGACCTAATCCAGTCCGTCCCGTGATCGAGAAACTAATTGACTACGAAGAATTTTGTGGTATACCTGATGCCCAAGCAGCTGAAGCGGAGCAAAAAGCGGCCATGACTGAAATGAGCGTAACTGACCTCAAGCAATTAATCGACAGTGGCAGCGACGATTATGTACTGCTAGACGTGCGCAATCCCAACGAATATGAGATTGCCAAAATTCCTGGCTCAGTCTTGATTCCACTGTCAGAAATTGAAAATGGAGCAGGTGTGCAAAAAATCCGTGACCTCGTCAATGGTCATAAATTAATCGCTCACTGTAAGATGGGCGGTCGTTCTGCTAAGGCGCTCTCCATTCTCAAGGATGCCGGCATCGAAGGCACTAATGTGACCGGCGGCATTCTAGCCTGGAGTCAAGAGGTGGATCCTTCGGTACCTCAGTACTAACAAGCAGCCCATGCGCTGCGCTGGGCCGTGGGGATAACCTTAGCAACGTTATTGACCCAAAAAGTAACTTAAGGTTCAAACACTACTGCCATTTGGCTAAGCCACGTTGCAGCCCCACGGCCCATCTCAACCAAAATCTTCAAATTTGACGCAACCCCATCACGTTATGTCTCTTAAAGACCGCATCAGCGACGAGATAAAAGCCGCCATGAAAGCCCGCGACAAGTTGCGTTTAGAAACTGTTCGCAGCATCAAGAAGGTGATTATTGAGAAAGAAACAGAAGTACGTCCTAAGGGACAAGACGCACTCACTCCTGAACAAGAAATTGAAGTCGTTACTCAGTTAGCAAAACAACGCAAAGACTCCATCGAACAATATAAAAATGCTGGGCGAGACGATTTAGCCGAAAAAGAAGCCGAAGAACTCAAAATCTTGCAAGAGTATCTACCTGAACAGATGTCTGATGATGAAATTGAGGCAGTGATAGATGAACTAATCGCTAAAACTGGAGCCAGTAGCCCTCGTGACATGGGAAAGGTGATGGGACCTGCGATGAAACAGATGAAAGGCAAGGCCGATGGAGCCACAGTTCAAGCATTAGTTAAAGCAAAGTTAGCGGGTAGTTAGATACCGACTAAAGACAAGAAATCACAGCACAGAAAAGAGAGCACGACACTAGCTGTGTCGTGCTCTCTTTTTCCAAAGATTTACAGCGTTAGGAACAGAAATAAAATAAACTCCAACTTACTGGATTTCAACTCCCCATAGTTTTCAAATGATAGCTATGAGGATTATGGAATTTGATACTTTCTCTGTCCTTAGCCATATCATCTGTAGACTATCGTCGGGCCTGGTAATATACCTTTTGACCTTCATTCGGCACAAAAATACATTCCCGAGCCGAACGCCAAAAACTCGTCCAGACAGAATCTTTAGCCTCGCGATAATAATCTCCTAAGATTGGTTTAATAGCCTCAGTTGCATCCTTTAAATGGTAGTGGGGCATGTTCAAAAAGAGATGGTGGGCCACATGGGTGCCAATATTGTGATGAATATTGTTGATCACCCCATAGTCACGATCGATTGTTGACAGGGCTCCTTTAAGGAAATACCAACTATCATTGCGATACCAAGGAATATCTGGCTCAGTATGATGTAAATAAGTCACCAAATCTAGCCAAACCACAAATACGAGATAAGGCATGACATAGAATTTAATCAAAAAGCCTAAGCCAAACTGCAATCCGAGCCAGCCCAAAAACATAACAAAGAGTGACCAGAATGCGGTACTGGTCAAAACATCCCACTTCTCTGAGGGGCGAAACAAATCGCTCTTGGGAATAAAGTGAGACCCCTTACGACCAGGTGATCGCTTAAATAGATAAATCGGATAAGCCAATAGAAAAAACGTATATCGCATAATTTTTCCAATGGCAGACATGGCATTGTATTCTTCCTCGGCCATAGGATACCAACTCTCGTCAGTATCAATATTGCCAGTATTCGCATGGTGAGTACGATGACTAATGCGCCAGCCATGGAAAGGCACCAAGATAGGGGTATGACTCAGGTGCCCAATGAGATTATTTAGCCACTTATGATTAGAAAATGAGCCATGGCCACAGTCATGACCCACAACAAACAAGGCCCAGAACATTGTGCCTTGCACAAACCAAAAAACAGGAAAGAACAGCCAAGAATTTAGACTGTAAGCAATACCATAGAGGCCAGCGATAATACCAATATCAAGAAAAAAGTAAGCTAAGGAGCGACTTGTAGAGGGTTCAAAACAGTAATCTGGAATCGCATCCTTGAGATCTTTCAAAGTAAATGGAAGCTCGCTCTTAGACAGGTCCGAAGACCTTGTTGGGCGGGTTGTTAATTGCACTTAATACCTACATTTTACGGCTAAAACCAAACTTCATAGCCTGACAAACTGCAGACGCACAAATCTCGCCTACATCAAGCATTAAAGGTGATTTACAAAGCTTTACAATACTATAGTTTGAGCCATTGCCGTCAGCTTAGGGCATCAATTCCAGTAAATGTTCTGACAAAATACCTGCCCTTATCGGTATTTGACACATTGTGTTTTACGTGTTTCTAAAGACATGCCGTATAAACACTGCGGATATAGAGATAAGACAATCGCCAGGTATGTCTGCATCGATTACGCATCAGGTCAGCTTTTTTGAGCTAAGACTTTCAGAGCTATCCATGGTCTTGACTCACCTGACAGATACACACCTATTTGTGATAAGTTCCCCCCTGTAGAATTGTCTTGCCTCGATAAAGTTGTTCTAACAATAATAACCGAGCTACTTCGTGGGGAAATGTCATAGCCGATAGGCTCAGCACTTGATAAGCCTTTTGTTTAAGGTGATTACTTACTCCGGTAGGACCACCGACAAAAAAGACCAATGTACCAGATGCCTCTTTACCCAACCAATGACCAAACGTAACTGAGTCAAAGTGCTTGCCATCTTCTGAGAGTACTATCAGCTTGTCGTAGGTTTTGAGTAAAGCCAGTACTTTAGTTGCTTCAATATCCGGTCCTGTATCTTTAATTTCCAGGAGCTCAAGCTCAGGCAACCGTTGAGCATATAAGCTAATACCGTCTTTCAGCCAGCTCTTTTTGACTTTGCCAACTGCAATAATTTTGACCTTGGGAAAGCTTTGCCCCATAGTTGTTCTGCTTGAAATTCAAGTTTCACCCCTTACTCTACAGGGGTTGAGATATTTTCTGACAGGGTTTTGGCCTGAGCTATCTGGGGCAATCAGCTCTGTGACGGACGAAGTGCACGCAATGTACGGCCAGATCAATGTAGAAACTACTCAGAACAGACCCTCGTCAGTGACGATGATGAGGGCTGTGACAATAGACTTAGTCTATCCAAATGCATCAAAATCAAGAACAACCGATAACGACTATGCTCAAACGATATTACTAGCCATTTGAGAAAAATGGCCACCCGCCTCACACAAGGCGAATCACGGCATACCCATCAGCTGCATAGGGATACGTAAGCGAACAAGCTCTAACGGGACAAGAGCCTAAAGTCTATGCCCCTTACCCGAGAGATTACTTGAGGTATTACGAGTGCTGATGAATGGATTAACTATTTTTGCTCAGTCACATAGTCGATGGCCCATCGAGCCGCAGCTAGACTAATGCGAGCTTGTTCCATCGGAGATAAGTTATCCCACTCGATATCCCGTACCGAATCAATGGTTGCCTCTAAGATTTCTTCTTGACCCCGCATAGCATGGGCAAGTGGGCGCGCCATGACCTGCAAATCAGTCTCATCCCAACCTGTAAGGGTGTCGCGTACGCAGGAAATCAGCTGTTCAGCCAAGGGGCGACCGGTATTAACCACTTGGGATGCCTGAGCAGTAATGATAGCAATGACATCTTGTGATAAACGACGGGCAAAACGCTGTGCTAAAGATGCTTCCAAAGATGTTTCTCCCCACAAGGCATCCAGCTGAGTTGAGAGTGATTGCCAGCCGAGTTTGGCTTCCTCATCTGAAAGCGCTAGCTCGTTATTAGCATCAGTGGCCTTGGCAAAATATTCCGAAGCATCTTCAGGAGCCCATGGATAGGGCTCCTGAGGGTCCAGAATGGACTGCAGCATTTCCTGCTTAGCAAGGTTATCTGTGGACAAAGGTTCTTGAGATGAAGAATTTTTATGGTTGACCATGGTAGTCTTACCCTCCCATAAGTTCATTGAGCTGTGACAGGAAGAGGATACATGCTTAATTCCAAGTGTTCCGCATCTAATTATTGAACTTAAAGCAAACTTACGCCAAAAGACCTAGGTTCGTATGCCTATACAGGGAAGCTTGTTTTGATTATAGCCCCTGATATAGCTGAGTTAGAGCACTATTAGGCCGGCGCAGTAGGTTCAATTATAAATTCTAGTAAGCAACCGTCAGAACTGCCAAATCGTAACTGTGTCCCTGACGATAGCGGGATTTCTTGGCGATGAATCTGCTGCCACCCCTGCTCACTGAGATAATAGGTGCCATAACGGGAGAAGTCACGCAGAAAATAAGTAGGTGCTGCCGATTCGGTCTCATTGGCAGCACGGCGGTAAAAGATTTCGGCGTGTTTACTAGATACCCAGGGTTCTGCAATCACCAAGTCATTATCGGGGAGTCTACCCACTCGCATTAAACCTCGATAAATGGGCCAGGTTTTACCATTCCCATCGATTTCCCGAAGACTAATGGCGTAAGCATTGGTACTGCCGCCAATACCAGAATCCCCTGGTAGACAAGTAATGTCCGTCGGCATAGGAGTCAATAACTCGCCGTCAAAATCAGGATGCATGTAGAGGACTGGTAACGTCCAGGCAGGCTGATTAAATTTATAAAGCGTAAGTAAGTGCTGGCGTGCGAGTGCAACGGCTGCATCTACAGGCTTACGCTCAGCCAGTCCCTGGGCAAATTTTTGAATAAAGCTCAACGCCTCTTCATCGGCAATGGAATCCCGCATAGCTAATACCGCTGGGACACCATGGTGGAGTAAAACTTCGGCCAAACTACTGCGGGGGATAGCCTGTTGACCACTCCGTTCTGGTTGGGCTCCCCAGCAAGTATTAAAGACAGCGAGTTTAACACGACAGCGAGTCAATACCTGGGCTAACTCGGTGCCGTTGAGAGTGGCATCGGGCTGGAGAAATAGTAAGCCACCATCCGGGGCAGGAACACCATGTCCTGCATAGAAGAACACATTGTAGCGATAGCGCTCTAAGTGCTTGATCAGGTCTGCTGGAGATGGCTGTAGCAGCACATCCACTTGGCGCACTACCCGTTGACCTGGTCTAGAGTCTTTGCGACTTTCAAGGATGCCTTTGAGTAACTCAGCTTCTTGTTCAAGACTCAGTGTGGCCTTAGCCCGATCTTCTGTGGCAGGGCAATCATCGTGACCTACCACCAGCAATACCTTGAGCCCATTATCTAGGCCCCAATCAGCCAGAGGATCGACATCACTGGTCGTACGGCTAAACAAAATCTGCGGGTTAAGGGCAACCGCTTGACGCCCTGGTTGGGATTGCATAATTTCCCAAGGCACATTGATAAGTTCAGGATCACGTACCTCTAACCGAAGACGCATCACTGTATTTTGACCTTGAGCAATGCCACAGCTGTGATCGAGACTGCTTTGTACTGGCCCATCAAACAACCACTGCCAAAGATTGAGCCCCAGATGCTGCATTAAACGACTGCTATAGCTATTACTCTGGCTAGCGTTGGGCGTCTCACTACCGTCATCTAGTACAAGTTGGGGGACATATGCTGACGGCACATGGGGAACCTGGGGCAGTCCACGTAGGGAAAACATAGCCTGCCAGGTCTGCCAGGCTTGAGAGAGGGTATGGTTCCAAATCCGGTCATGGTGAACATGACCACTGGGGTATGGCGACTTTAGAACCCAGATAGCATAGTGTTCCGGATCAGCTGCTGTGAGCCGATCTAAGGCAAGCCATAAACACAGTGACTCTGAAGATGACATGGAAGCGGTCATAAACGTCCTGCCATAGTACAAATACAATAGACAATTATTCAGGAGGGCAATTAAGCACCTCAGCGGTAAGGGCAACTTCCGCTAACTGAGCTTCAAGCACCCAACCCATTGCCCCAGAGTTTAGTGGGTTTAACTCATTCGTTGTGACAGCTGAATCGTCGATAGTTGGGGCTGATGCAACCGATGATGCTTCAGTGTCCGTCAAATTCGTCGGATTGTTGCGCCTAGGCTGCCCTGGGGATGATACAGCGCAGACTTGTAGCTTTACCCAACGGGACTGTTCAGCAGCTGGCTCTTGTCGAGTTAAGACTTGAACAATGGTGCCGCTGGGTAATTGCCCCAAGCTATTAGAACTATTTTCTGTCGATTGAGGCCCCTCTAAGAGGTCAATGGGTTGACTCAACTGCAAATAGCTTCTTGGTGTTAGAAGCGGACTTGGCAGCTCGTCATCGCTAATGCCTACTATCTCGATATCTTGATCAATTTTATCTTGAATAGCTTCAGGGGGCGTAGGATTCGATCGGGGCCAGAAAGCGATGGGTGCATTTCTAAAAAAAACTATAGTTATTGCTGCAACAGTTCCCAATATCCCGAGCAATCCAAAGAGTATGGGCCAGATACTGCCTGTTTTTTTAGGTTTTTGCGGAATGGAGACTACCTCACTCGGGATGAGAGTCGACAGAGAGCTTAAAGGGACCGGAGGGTTACTACTAGGTGTACTAGGTGTAGAAATGGAGGTGACTTGATCAGACGTGGGAGCAGGGACGATTGGTGGCTTCAATGTTTGCAAATAGCCGGTAATGACGCCAACTGTGACATTGTCATGGCCGTTATAGGTATTGGCAAGCTGAACAAGACTGGTAACGGCGGCCACCGGTTTATGTTTGTGCCCTTTGAGCAGAGGCAATATATGGGTTGGCCAATACTGCTCAATGCGATCGTAGTCGCTTAAGCCATCGGAGCACAGGAGTAAAACGATGTCATCATCCAGAATTAATCGCTGTACGATGACGTGCAGTGCTGTGGAATGGCCCATACCCAGTGCCTGAATTAGGGCCCCGGTCCCTGGACGATTGACGACATCCGCATAGAATCCGTATCCTAAGCGGACTTCACGGGCGGCGACATCATCATCAAACGTGATTTGTTGACAGCTGTTAATGCTAATTCGATAGGCACGGCTATCGCCTACATGGGCAATGTATATGTGTACGCCAATGACCAAAGCCATGACCAGGGTGGTTCCCATGCGATCGCGGGCCTGCCGTCGCCCCTGGTCGTTGTAGTGTGAAATATTATCATTGGCTGTACAGATGGCCTGTTCAAGGGCCATAGCAACAGTCGCTGGATCGTGTTGTGGTTGATGGGCTAACTGCTTCAACAGGGGTGATAACTGCTGCTCGATTGTTGCGATCGCAAGTTGACTAGCGACATCACCTCCATCATGTCCACCGATACCATCACAGACCAATAGCAACAATGGTCGCCGCTCCATAGGTTTAGCCTGAGGTCCAAGCGTATGGGTTTGGACAGTACCACTAGTGGGATAGCAAGCATCTTCATTACGCTTACGACTAGGGCCTTGATCGGTCATGACCGCTAAGCCATAGTCTGTATGATATCCATTAGCAGTGGTCGCAATTGCTTGGTCCAGGCAATGTATGAGCACCTGTGTCGTGGCAATATCTCCCTGATTGAGCTGATGACATAGGGTTTCCAAAAAGTCACGAATAGACGGCTGTGCTGTGGGCACCAAGTTTTGCCAGAAAGTACCTAACTGCCTGAGGGTTGGCGACTGAACATCAATTACAAGCTCTAACAATCGCACGAGGGAACCATGCACCCGCAACTGATGATTGGAGAGTAAACTAGACGCCACCTGCTGCTCGCCAAAATCTGACCAAAGCCTCGCTATCTGCCATAGCCAGTTAAGTTGCCTTAAGGGAGACGCCGTGGGCCATGCTTCTTTAAGTGAAGGCAATAGCTTAGGGTTGAGCGAACCCGACTCATTAGCAATAGCCGCTGTATCGAGCAATAGAGTTTCACGACCTGTACCCGGATTTAAGAGGGCATACGGCTGGGGCATATGCAACCGATGAGCGGCCAGCATCAAATAG
>JAHQVZ010000335.1 GCA_019634055.1 Leptolyngbyaceae cyanobacterium MAG.088 | reverse complement strand
CTTATACAGATGATTAGGCCAACCTACTGACTAAAAAATAGTCTCACTTTCAACACCACTCACCACTCACCACTCACCACTGCCTATGCCCTCCAAACCCTACCAACGCATTCCCATTCAAGACTGTGGTGAACCGTTAGTTGCCATTCCTTTAGACCAGTTTGCGGTGGTTGACCCCCATCCCTATGCTGTGTTGGGAGCGCCCTATGGAGAGCGTTCTCCCTACTATGTGCGGGCAGGGGTGCTACAGGCCCTATGCCAGGCTCAAGCGAATTTACAAACTCAAAACCCTGGCTGGCGGATTCAAATTTTTGATGCCTATCGTCCCATTGCAGTGCAACAGTTTATGGTGGACCACACCTATGAACAACTTTTGCAAGCCTGGCAGACGGAACATCCTGAAACCTCTAAGGAGAATGCCCCCAAAGACGATTTGCTCAACCAGGTTTATCAGTTTTGGGCAGCGCCCAGTCACGATCCTGCCACTCCGCCCCCCCATAGCACCGGGGCTGCGATTGACATTACCCTCATCGATGATCAACAGCAGGTAGTGGACATGGGCTCGGCCATTGATGAAATATCTGAGCGGTCTTATCCTAACCATTTTGCTGACAAACCCGATGGCGAGACATTTCATTGCCATCGCACCCTCTTATCTCAGACTATGCAAACGGCGGGCTTTCGTCAGCACCCGAATGAATGGTGGCATTTTTCCCAGGGCGACCAATTATGGGCCTGGTTAGAAAATGCAGGTAATGCTCGTTATGGAAAGTTTGACTAACTTTCTTCTAGTTTCTTTACCCCGCATCGAAATTTGGTAGATTTTTAATGAATAAGCATAAAAATTAGAGCAATACGCAGAGTTATCTATGTAACCGCTGGGTGCATTTCAATGCTTTCTAAATCCAATCCCAATGAAAAGGCCTACTATGTCTTAGTTTCTGAATGGGGTACTAAAACATTAGTGGCAGTGCATGCTACAAGTGTCCAATCAGCTGAAAAAATTGCTAGACAGAATGCTGGTAAGAAAGACGGTTGGGAAGGCATTCATAAGGTTTATAACGCCTTCCCCGCAGACTAGAAAACGAACTAGCCAACCACCTGCTTCAATACGGCTTGTAGCTCATCTGTGGCCATTCTTGCGCCATAAGCTGTGACCAGTTTAGCTGAGGCCATGGAGCCCAATGCCCCGGCTTGAGCCCAGGTCAATCCGTGGGTAATGCCATAGAGCACCCCGCCAGCGTACATGTCACCTGCACCAACGGTGTCGATGGCATCTACCGGATGAGGGGCGATTTCAAGCACCTGTTCTCCATCGAAAATGATAGACCCTTGGGGCCCTCGGGTAATGGCAAAGGTTTTGGCCAGGGTTTTAATATGGTCGATGGCGGTGGCCAGGTCGTCAGTATCGGCCATTAAGAGGGCTTCTGACTCATTGGCAAATAGTAGATCTATGCCGTTACCTATCATGTCTAGTAAACCGGGTTTAAAAAACTTCACCATATTGAAATCCGATAGGGACATGGCTACTTTGCGACCCGCAGCTTTGGCTAACTGACTAGCTTTGATCGCTGCCTGTTTGCTATTGTCTCCGCTGACTAAAAACCCTTCCATATAGGTGTAGTCGGCATTGGCAATGGCCTCTGGGTTTAAGTCAGTTTCAGACAGTTGGGAGGAAATGCCCAGAAAGGTGCCCATGGTGCGATCGGCATCGGGGGTAACCAGCACCAGACACTTGCCGGTGATGCCAGGTTCAGGGGCATGGCTGGTCAGGTTTGTGTCTACGCCACAGGTGACTAAATCTTGGGTATAAAACTGGCCGTAGTCGTCATTGGCAACCTTGCAGCCGTAGAAGGTTTTACCGCCAAGCTGGCTAATGGCGATGATGGTGTTGGCGGCAGAACCACCACAGATACGTTTGGTTTTATAGTCTTTGAGCTGTGCGATCGCATTATTCTGCACGGCTTCATCCAGCAGTGTCATAACGCCCTTCTCCATACCGATGGTTGCTAGGGCGTCTGCCGATAGGGCACATTCTATATCCACCAGAGCGTTACCGAGGCCATAAACGTTGTACTTCGGTGGGGTGTGGGTCATGCTAATTGGACAGATAAATTTGCCTGTCTATTATTGCGCTCATTACTGTGGCTAGCAACTTTAGGCGACCACACAGTAACACCCACCCCTTCAACAATTAACCCAATTAGATAAAGAGTCATAGGTTTGTTATTCAACATTCCGGGTATTTTCAGTGGGCAACGAAAGCGTGAAGAAATCAGTCCCTTTCAAGGCACATCAACCATTATAAATCAGGGGTTTTAGCCTTTATCCAGAAAATTGTTTCTATTACTGCTCAACCATGAGTGTTTTGTGCAAGCGGTTCTTAAAGCACAGCTCCTTTTTTATCGTATTAACGGCGACCTTAGTCATTGTGATATCGTCACGAGCCTTTGCCCAAAATACTACTGACCAAATTCCCATTGCTAGTGAGCTATTTTCAGCGGTTAATACCACCTGGATGTTGATTGCAGCGCTACTAGTATTTCTTATGAATGCTGGATTGGCCATGCTCTACGCAGGCATTTGCCAACCTAAAAATGTGACCAACGTTTTAGCGCAAAATTTAATTGTTTTTTGTGTCTCCACAGCAATATTTTTTGTTTTTGGGTTTCGCTTTATATTTGGCGATAGTGGCAGTCCTGTTTTTGGACAGTTTGAATTTTTTATAGATTCTTTGTTTCCATCAACAGCCAATTTAAATCCTTTCCCCCAAGACTTTGAGTATTTAAGACTGTTTTGGGGTGATCGTTCCTTCGCAGCAATTTTTTTGTTTCAACTCTCACTCGCTATCACAACCGCCACCATAGTCTCCGGAGCTGTTGCCGAAAGGGTAAGATTTTGGGCATTTATTCTCTTTAGCGGTCTTCTTGTTGGTTTAATTTACCCCCTAGTAGGCTATTGGGTCTGGGGTGAAAATGGCTGGCTGGCAAACTCCCTTAACTTCCATGATTTTGCAGGTGCTACGGTTATTCATTGTGTTGGTGGCACAGCGGCATTGGTGGGCACCTGGCTGCTTAAGCCTAGAGATGGCAGGTTTGGTTATGATGCAGAAACAGACAGTTTTCCCTATGGTGAACGGGTTAAAACGTTTGAGCCTTGTCATCCAGGGTTTACAACCCTAGGATGTTTGATTTTATGGGTGGGGTGGTTGGGGTTTAATAGTGGTTCCACACGCTTTATCGACTATGTGCCCCACATTATGATGACAACAATGTTGGCGGCAGCATCTGGGGGGTTAGCCAGTATCTTTTATAGTCCCCTAGTAACCGGGCATAAGGTAAAACTGTTATCGATTATTAATGGCTCTTTAGGCGGGCTGGTCAGCATTAGCGCATCGTCAGCCTACGTTGATAGTTTAGATGCCTGTGTCATTGGGGCTATTGGTGGCATCCTTGTGGCAGTAGGTGAACGGTTTCTCAAATCACGCTTAATACGCATAGATGACCCCGTAAATGCAGTGCCCATTCACCTGTTTTGTGGTGTGTGGGGAACAGCCGCTGTGGGCATTTTTGCCCAAGGCGTTTCTCGCGAGTTTGACAGCGTGTCTTCTACGACTCAGCAAACGATTTATCAATTGTTGGGGTGTAGCTGTGTGATAGCCTCAACCTTACTATTGAGCTTATTGGCTTGGGTCGGTGTGGGCTTATTTCTTTATTACCTGAGCCCGGGTGGCTTTTATAAAAACGCTAAAGGGGCAACCAATATATTGGCACTGGTCAGAAAAGGCTTGAGAATATCCTTTAAAGATGAACAGGCAGACAATGACACATCAATAATTATGTAAGCAGTTTCAGTCTTAAACTTTTAAACAGTTAGACTTTGACGACACTATTAAAGACGACGACGGCAGGCAGCGTCAGGTTAGCTAGGTAGACAAGCAGGCTGTTTGAGTATAACCGTATGTGGCTCCGCCACTAATGAATGTATATACTTGTGTATACAAGTGATGGTTAAAGCAAACACTGATGCGGACTCGTGTTTTTCAGAGTGGTAACTCTCAAGCGGTAAGGATCCCCAGGGAGCTACAGTTTGAGCGGCTTGATATTGACTATGAGATTGAACGCCAGGGGGACATGTTGATGATTCGTCCTGTAGGTCCCCCGCTGCTGGATGCAATGGAACGGTTTGCTGCATTTTCAGCAGACTTTATGGCAGCGGGACGCCCGGACCAGGGAACTCAGCAGCGAGAAACCCTATGAAGTATATGTTGGATACGAATATTTGCATCTATCTGATGAAGCATCAGCCGCCGTCGGTGGCTCGACGTTTTGCTGAATGTCGTCAGGGAGATGTGGTGATTTCAGCGATTACATTAGCTGAGCTGGAGTATGGCGTGCGGATAAGTGATGATGAGACTCGTCAGCAAAATCAAAAAGCATTGGCTGCTTTGCTGCAGGTGATTCCCCCTGTACCCTTTGATCGGTTAGCGGCGGGTGTCTATGCTGACGTGAGGGCAGCAGTGCCCGACCGCAAACGGGATGCGTTAGATAAACTGATTGCTAGCCATGCCAGGAGTTTGAGTTTGACGTTGGTGATGAATAATTTGGATGATTTTCGGGCGTATCCTGATGTTGATTTAGAAAATTGGGTAGAAGAAGAGAATTGAGGCGGAGCCTCAGGAATATATCTCCAGGCGGAGCCTGGGGCCGAGGAGAGAGGGAAAAATGACGATGGCCCAGGCTAGTCAATGTAGTCATTAATAAGCGGCAGCAGCGGGTGAAATCTTACGTCTGGAAGTCTGTCCAGACTTCTATAAATCTTTCTCTGACGGCTTCGTGGCCCTGGTAGCGAGTGCCAAATTTGTCTGGACCACTTCCGGGTTCAAAAATATAGTCTTCTGTCATAAATGCCATGATTTTGTCGATATCGTGGGCATTCCAGGCATCACTGTAGGCTTGCAATGATTTGTTGTTCATAAGCTTATAACGTCCCCGTTCACCTGCCGCTGGAACCTTTCGACCTCACCATCCAACTTGATTCGGTCGACGTGCAATGGGATTGTTAGGCTGAG
>JAHQVZ010000334.1 GCA_019634055.1 Leptolyngbyaceae cyanobacterium MAG.088 | reverse complement strand
GAACCTTGCGCCAGTTAGATTCTAAAGTGGTGGCCCAGCGGCGACTCGACATTTTTGCCTAAACGTTACTTTTGCCAGAAGGTGAGGGGGGAATCAGGATGCCCCAAACCCAAGAAGAATCCCTAAACACGCTGCAAACCCTTGGTTTTAAGGTGAATCCTAATCGTCAACTGTGCCCTACGGCAGCCGATGTGGCTCAGTTTTATGACCATTGGGATCAGGCTCGGACGGCACTCCCTTATTTAACGGATGGTGTCGTGGTGAAGCTCAATGATCTGGTTCTGCAGGATCGCTTAGGGTTTACCCAAAAGTTTCCCCGCTGGGCCATTGCCCTCAAGTACCCTGCCGAAGAAGTCCCCACGATTTTGCAAGATATGACGGTCCAGATTGGCCGTACCGGTGCGGTTACGCCTGTGGCTGAGCTGGCACCGGTACAGTTGGCAGGCACTACCGTGGCGCGTGCGACTTTGCACAATGCCGATCGCCTGGCTGAGCTGAATCTCCATAAGGGCGACACGGTGATTGTGCGTAAGGCGGGCGAAATTATTCCTGAAGTTGTGCGGGTGCTACCCGATTTACGACCCGCTGGGGCCGAGCCTTGTTGTTTGCCCACTCACTGCCCAGAATGTGGTGAAAAGTTAGTGCGACCAGCGGATGAGGCTGTGACTCGCTGTATTAATCCGTCTTGTCCTGCCATTGTGCGGGGGGATCTGATTCACTGGACTAGCCGTCAGGCTTTAGACATCGCTGGGCTGGGTGAAAAATGGGTGCAACAGCTTTTAGAGCATCAGTTGGTGAGTTCCGTGGCTGATTTGTATGAGCTAACCATTGAGGATTTATTGCCCCTGGAGCGCATGGGTAAAAAGAGTGCGCAGAATCTGGTGGCTGCGATCGCAGCGTCTAAATCCCAACCTTGGTCACGGGTTTTGTTTGGCTTAGGCATTCGCCATGTGGGGGCGGTAAATGCCCAGCTGTTGACCCAAGAATTTTACACAGTTGAGCGGTTAGCAGCCGCAGATCCGAAGCAAATTGAGGCAGTTTACGGCATTGGTCCAGAAATTGCCTATTCGGTGCATGAATGGTTCCAAGGGGTTGCTAACCAGCGATTAATTGACCGTTTAAAATCGTTGGGTTTGCGGCTAGAGGGGCCACCGCCTGTTGCGACACCGATAGATCTGCCCATGGCTGGTAAAACCTTTGTGTTAACTGGAACATTGCCTACCCTGAGTCGACGTGAGGCTAAAGCCAAAATTGAGGAAAGTGGCGGTAAAGTGACTGGGTCCATTAGTTCAAAAACAAGCTATGTTGTGGTCGGCGTAGATGCCGGATCAAAGCTTGCTAAGGCTGAAAAACTGGGTATTCAACGTTTGAGCGAAGAAGATCTGTTAGCGTTACTGCAATCGGTATCTTTCTAAGAAAATTATCTTTCTAAGAGGAGTTTCTAGGCGTTTGCCAGCCACGAACCCAAGATTATCTATGAAACGAGTATGCTTATCGGCTGCGATCAAGTGCTGCCAGTGCCTAACTCTAGGCCTGGGAGCGATGATGGCAGTGGCATTGCCGGGTAAGACTGCAGAACGAATCACGTTTGCCTTTGGGCCACTTGAACGTTCCATTGAACTAGCAGATTTAGACCAATTTGCTAAGGAGGGGGTGCTTAGTGATGACCTGGCTACTTATGTCAATCGTCTACCCGATGACTACGACATTGATGAACTCAGGCGTGCTCTGACGTGGCGATTAGAGCAAGATGTGGACACGATTGATGTGGATGTGGTGCTGCTAGATCGATTTTTTTACACACCACAAGGGGAGTACCTGCTCGGTATTGCAGCGGATTTTATTCGGACTGAGGGTCGTCGTAGTGACCTGCGGGCATTGCGTGGTGCTATTTTAGTCGCGGTTGCTGATAAAGAAGAAGGGTTGACTCTGTTGAATGCGATTCGTCAGTTTCCTTCGTCGGCAATGCGGATTGAGTTGGATAGAGCCCTGGGATTGCTGCGCGAGATTAATCGGGCCATTTACGAAACCGATGCGTCTATTGCCCTTTTAGAACGCTTAGGCGCTCCTACAGGTGAGCTCTCGGTGATCCAAAGAGCCAGACTGGTTAATGTGGTTAATCGGGCGCGGCGACCGGGACGCTACGAAGTTGAGCGGCAGCAGTTAGGGGGGAATGCACCGGTGCCGGCAGATATCTACTTACCAGTGTTAGCGGGAGAGCGGCAGCGTAACCGCCCAACGGTGGTTATTTCCCATGGCTTAGGCAGTGATCGAACATCTTATGCCTATCTTGGGCAGCACCTGGCATCCCATGGATTTGTGGTGATCAATGTCGAACATCCTGGCAGCAATGCTGAGCAAATCAATGCCCTATTGGTGGGTCAATCAGCTGATGTAGTCGCCAATGAAGAGTTTACTGAGCGGCCTAGACAAGTCTCTGAGTTGCTTAATTATTTAGAGCGAGAGGCTACTCAGTATGGCAGTTTGATAAATTTTGCCCAGGTGGGTGTGGTTGGCCAGTCGTTTGGAGGATATACGGCTTTAGCATTGGCTGGTGCTAATCTAGATTTTGAAGTGCTAAGGGCTAGTTGTCCTCCCAGTTCGCTTTCTTTGAATGTGTCATTGCTACTGCAGTGTCAGGCAGGTCAGTTGGCGGGCCCGAATGAGACAACCCTGTCTTTGCAAGATGGACGGGTGAGGGCTGCGATCGCAATCAACCCCATCACCAGCGTCCTATTTGGCGAAGACAGCATGAGTCAAGTAACCACACCCACCATGATTGTGTCTAGCGGAGCCGATACTGTCGCCCCCGCTCTTCAGGAACAACTCGTTCCCTTTACCTGGCTAACTCAGCCAGAGCGTTATCTATTGCTAATGCGTGAAGGCACTCACTTTTCTACCATTGCCATCACCGAAACCGGTAGTGAAGCCTTTGATCTTCCCACCCGAATAATTGGCCCTGATCCAGACCTGGCACAAGATTATGTCGCCGCATCTAGTCTGGCCTTTTTTACCAAGCATTTGAGTGAAGACCCTATCTATGATGCATTGTTGACGGCCGAAGGTATTACCGAGCTCAATCAAGAGCCGATTAAACTTACCCTGGTTCAAACCCTGACCGGGCCATCCTTAGTAGAGGAATTGGGCCGTCCCCCACGTTCAGCAGCAGATGTAATTGAGGCCCCAGTAGACCCTGCCGCAGAGCCATCGGTAGTGCCATTGGCACCAGAGGAACCTCAACCGACATTTTCTACGCCCCAGCAGCCCTGATAGGATAGCGTTTACTGATTGATTCCTGCGACTAGCCCATGCCTGATGGCTTTTTGAATCTCTATAAACCCGCTGGATGGACATCCCATGATTGTGTGGCTAAGTTGCGTCGTCTTCTCAAAACCAAAAAAATTGGCCATGCCGGTACCTTAGATCCAGCGGCAACAGGCGTATTACCCGTTGCTGTAGGCCGAGCCACCCGACTGTTGCAGTATTTACCCAGTGATAAGGCCTATCGGGCTGTTGTACAGCTAGGCATAACAACCGATACAGATGATTTAGAAGGTTTGCTCCTCACTCAAACACCAGCGGAGCATCTGACCTTATCTGATGTGACTGAGCAGTTAGTGCATTTTCAAGGAGAAATTCAGCAAGTTCCTCCGATGTACAGTGCTGTGCATGTTAACGGTAGACGACTGTACGATTTGGCTCGTCAAGGTAAAACAGAGATAATCGATGTCCCCGAGCGTAATGTTGTTGTGCATCACATCGATGTCATTGATTGGCAGCCAGGCAATGTTTCAAGCGTGACGTTGGATATCACCTGTGGAGCTGGCACTTATATTCGTTCAATTGCGCGAGATCTGGGTGAAAGATTAGGCGTAGGAGGGACTCTAGCCTCGTTGTTACGCACAAAAAGTAGCGGTTTTACCCTAGAGTCCAGTATTTCGTTTGAAATCTTATCTGAACGGCCAGAGCAGGTTCAATTTACGGCTCCAGGGGTGGCTATGGAGCATTTACCCAAGGTAACTCTATCGTCTGAGTTGGGTCGTCGATGGTGCCTGGGGCAGCGTTTGTCTATGACACCGACTATCGACCTCGAACAACCTATTTGTGTAATGACTGAAACCTGCCCATTTTTGGGCATTGGTATATTTAGACTGAGAGACGGGCAGCCCCATTTGGCCCCGAAAATGGTTTTTGCACAACCTTCTTAACAATAGAATTGATTTTTGCGTCAGTAATTATCCGTAGCTGTTGAGAAGGACATGTAGATATTGATGTAGAGATTACGGAAACCAAATCTACATTGAACATGTCTTTTGACTGTGCATCCCCGTGATTATTTCTATTGATTGATTTTTTGTTGTTCACTGGGTAAGACATTTATGTCTAACTGGGGTCCTTCTTCTGCACTTAAGCACTTCAAAGTAGGCGAAATAATTTTCTCTGAGGGTGATCCTGGAGATGCGGCCTACATTATCGAGTCAGGCAGGGTGGAGGTTGCTGTGAGTGTTGATGGTCAACCATTTCCCTTACGTATTCTGACCAGCGGGGACGTTTTAGGTGAAATGGCGGTGATGGATACGGCTCCACGATCTGCTTCTGCCAAAGCCATTGAAGAGACGGTATGTGTTGCGATTTCCAGCCGTCAAATTTCAGAGCGTATTCAAGGTGCAGACCCCATCGTGCAGCTTTTGGTTACCACCTTATTGCACCGAATACGGAGTACCCCACAAGTGACATTATCTGGTCATCCCAAAGTGGCCACAGGGATGCAGCAGACTTCTTCTGACAACGATGAGGTTCTTGACAAAATGCGCCTGGAGTCAGAATTACGAGCGGCGCTAGACAATCGAGAACTACACCCCCACTACCAGCCGTTGGTTGATATTCAAACCCGTCGAATTTTGGGTTTTGAAGCATTGATTCGCTGGAACAGCGACACCCATGGCCATGTGTCACCTGGGGAATTCACCAGCATTGCTGAAGAAACGTCATTGATTATTCCCATCGGTCAGCAAACCCTGCAGCAAGCCTGTCGTGATTTAGCTCAATTTCAAACGTCCTGCCCAGATAGACCCTTGTTTATGAGCATCAACGTGGCACCTCGGCAGTTAGCAGAAAAGACGTTTTTGTCAGAATTGCAAATCCTCGTTCGGCAATATGAACTGAAATCGTCTCAGGTCAAACTTGAGGTGACTGAGCGGGTCTTTATGGAAGACCCCGTCGCTTTAGAAAACTTGAAAAATTGTCGTCAGGCCGGTTTCCATATTGCCTTAGATGACTTTGGTACAGGTTTTTCCAGCCTTAACTACCTGACTCGTTTTGAAGTGGACGGCTTCAAAATTGATCGGGCCTTTGTCCAAGAACTCCTGACTAATTCCCGTTCTCAGGTCTTGTTAGAAAGCATGCTCAAGATGGCCCATGGCTTAGGTATGCAAACGGTGGTAGAAGGGGTGGAAACCGAGGAACAACTGCAGGCTTTACAGCAGTCTGGCTGCGATATTGGTCAAGGCTATCTATTTGGCAAACCCCTCCCCTTTAAGGCGGTACAGCAGTTGCTAGAGAAGGCTTATAAACCCAGTAACTCATAGCGACCGGCGTGTTCCAATACCATGGTTAATGGTTGCTCAGTACTCTTTTGAGTCACTGCTAGTAGCGATTTTTGTTGGCCAATGTCACTGTAGAGTAGGTCGCCAGCATTGGAAAATATCAGGGTTTTGCCTGGAATGAGCGCTAACTCAGGGGGCAGCTCAGAGCCTATAGAGATAACGTACTCCTTTGAGGAATCGCCGACTAAATCAACCCTGGCATAATTTAGGTAAGGGTAAAGTTGACCCGTTTGTTCAGGTGAAAGGCCTAATTGACGACTAATTTCAGTGGCGATCAGAGTATCTGGTTCAGACGCAGTAGTACTCGGCAACGCAGACTCCTGATTTTCGCTGCCTAATGGGGGGGCTGAGATAGCAGCTGTGTCAATGGTCGGTGCAGATTGCCAAGGGAATGTGGCTAACCACCGTAAGCTATGGTCAGTGGTTACCAGAAGAGGCCCATCGACTTGGGGGCCAGTGGCTAATAATACTATGCCTGCACCCGTCAGCTTGACTCCATGAATGGTAATGCCTGCGACAGAAGTATTGCCCTTAAAAAGCCTCATCTGACGGCGAAGGTCCAGGGATTCGGCCCAAAATGTTGCTGGGGTTGTCGATATGGGGGGAAATCCCCAGCCAGAGCCATCGCGGAGTAGCTGTATCTCAATGTGGTACCAGGTTTGCTCCGGTGTCAGTGTCGGTAGGGTTTGAGGCCGCAGCCAACCACTGCCAGGTGTTCCGACCTTACGGGCTCTCCCAATGAGGCTTTGGTAGCGTCCTGGGTTATCAGTGGCTGGTAATAGGGATGATGGTGTCTCCTGTGAACTGCCTTCTTGTAGTGGGTTTGGGGGGCGCGTGGCGTTAGTTGTCGAACGACCATCCACAGCTTGAAGACGCTCTAGCATTGTGGGTGAGCGATTTTTTTTCTGTAACCACTCTTCCCCAGCCTCTGGCGAGCGGCGTGCCGTTACTAATAATGCTCCCCATATCAAGGTGGGCTCATCGTTAGGATGAACCTGCAAATGGGTGGTTACGCTGCGCCACAGGGCATCAAAGTCGAGTTCTAAGCGTTTGAGGGTAGAGCTATAGATGGCTGGTTTCGCTTCGAGGGCGCTCAGGGCTTTTTCCCATTGGCCATCGATCAAATAGGTTAAAACATGCTGTTGCTGACTGGACCAGGTTTGTTCAGTTTGGGCTTTGGTCTGCTCAGCATGGAGTCGAATTAAATCTAGCTGAGTTTGGGCTTCGGGCAACCAGTTGTCTGTCAAAGATTGCTTGGCAGATTCCATCATTTGTAGACTGTGGGACCATACACCGCCCTGGGCTAGTTTTATCGCTTTGTCGTAGAGAGAATTGCTAGTGTCTGATTCATAGACTGAGCGGTAGAGAGAAACTTCTTGTAAACGGGGAGGAGCGCTTGGTATTAGCTGATAGAGCAAAAAACTAGGACGTAATCCTACGGTTTGGTCGATCAATAACTGGGATTTATTGCTGTGCCATTGGGGGGGCTGATTGGCTGGACTCGACCAATTTAATAAGCGATGTAACCGTTGGGAGGAGGGTTGATAGCTTAAGATTTGTCCATAGCGCATGATGGTGTTGCCATAACGCCGCTTCCCTTCTAATAAGAGCCAGGGACTATCGGGTGATTGTCCAGGCATGGTCCGAATAGACGAAAGTGTGGCTTCACTATCCACACTGGCCACCTGAGAGGCTGTGCCGACTAACGGAGTGGTGATAAACGACTCTTTGATAGGGCGAATGGTGACCTGATCAATTTGCTGGAGTTGAGTACCTTGTACACGGTAGATCCAAAGTTCTTTAATGGTTTTACCGTCGTTATTCAAAATCGGGTAAAACCAGGCTTGTGGCTGATCAGCTTTGGGCCAGGGGATAGGTTGGCTTAGGCGGATGCCTTGAGAACGCATCTCCTGGCGAATTTCATCCGTTGTCTGGGGTGAAGCCTCAAAGGTGTTAGCTAATGCAGGAAAGGCGGTTTTTAGCCAGTTAGGACTGTAAGGGTCAATGATTAGCCTGGCTCCTGATAGGAGCACAATGATGAATAAGGCGGTACTACTACCCAGCGCTAACCAACTCAGCAATGACCAGGGAATACGTCCTGACGTTGGACTAACTAAAAGTTTTACCTGGGTGGTGGGTGGGTTGTGTTTACTCAGACCCATGGGGATGGATTATGGACGATTTGGAGGGGGGGGACATTAGGCCACTGTCCCTAACCATTTTTTCTAGGAGGATAGCACCTGGGCGTATTGTTGCCCGAGACTTTCCCAGTTAAATTTAGCTTCAATCATCTGACGGGCATTTTGGGAAAGTGTCTGACGTAAGGTGGAATCTTCAAATAATTGCCCAATGGCCTTTACATATTCTTGGGGGTCATTGGCACGCAATGCTCGCAGTGGTGTGCCTTCTCCATCTACGTCCATGCCTTCAAGGCCGCGATCGCTGCCTACTACGGGTACGCCCACTGCCATAGATTCCAGCGTTTTGGTTTTAATGCCGATGCCTGCGCGTAGGGGCACGATGCTGACGGTCGATTGTTGTAAACATGCGGTAATGGAGGGCACCCGGCCAGTCACGGTTACACCGGGTATATCGTTTAGGGCTTTGACCGCTGGCACGGGGCGGGTGCCCACTAAGCTTAATGTGGCCTCTGGGTAACGCTGCTTAACCAGGGGAAATACCTTCTGTGCCACGTAACAGGCGGCATCAATGTTATGGGAAGAGTCCATTGCGCCAATAAAAATCAAGGACTGGCCACCAGGATCATGGGAGCGATACGGAGACGTTTCGAGATCCACACCGGTTGAAACAATGTCAACTCTGGCGTCCGGTATCAGGGTTTGAATATGTTGGCGGTCGTGGGGGGTGGTGACAACTAGATGGGTAAATTTGGCGCAATAGCGCTTTTCGTAACGAGCTAAAAGGGGAAGATATAAGCGATCGCGCAGGGGGTTTTCGGAAGCGCCTGCTTCTAGATGGTCAAGCACCCAGCCATAGACAGAGCTGTGAATATCGGCGATGGTTTTCACCTGATCTCGAAACTTGGGATGCACATACATTTCATTGACGCCGTGTTCGCAAATAACAGCATCGTAGTTGCCGGTTTCGACCTGTTGCATGACCCAGGTGTAGACCTCGGGCGAAAACCGAAAGTTAACACTGGGAGGAGTGCCGCTAATGACAAATTGGGCTAAGCGCAGTCCCTGCTTTAGTGGATTGCGATCGTGGTTAGAATTTTGCTTATTAGGTAGAGGAAAGGTTTTGATTTCCTTGACCCATTGTTTCAAGGTCTGAATATTCTCGTCGGTCGCATTGGGGGTTTGATGGGTCACCAAGGTAATCTCATGGAGTGGTCCGATCTGTCTAAGTAAATTAAACGTGCGTACCTCTGCCGCTCCATGGCTCGGCGGATAGGGAAAGGTGTTAAGGGAAAGGACAAGCAGACGCATGATCAATGGGGATTAGGGAATGGACAATGGGCAATGGGCAATGGTTAGAGTAGGCAATGCCCACGGTTCATGGACGTAATCAGAACCAGATGAGGGCAATGCCCACCATTGAATTTGAACGTTTGAGTCAAAGATTTAATCTCTATCTAACCAAACGATTTCCTTCGCATTGTCCGGTAACTTTGACTCTTTCTGGCCCAGGGAACGCGCTCGGAAGCAATACAAGCTGATAGGTGTCATGGCCAAATCGATCAGATCGGCTTTGCCTATGATTAATTTCACGAGTCCGGCGGGTAGTTCCTTGGCCAACCAGCGGCTGATGGAATAACGCACCTCATGGGACATCAGTGGACGAGTCAGCTTGACTCCATGGATTTGATGTAAATATCGATTAGAGCGTCCATAGCGATACCACTGTTTGTAGAGTTCTTGAAAACTGGAGCGATGATGATGCTGCACAATGGCGTTTTCGGCATAGTGCAACTGCCAACCGCCGTCTTTCTGTAGCCGCCAGCAGATGTCGGCATCCCCACCTGTGGTCATGTGGGGCCGAAAAAGTCCAATCTTTTCAAAAGCACAGGCGCGAACGGCAATATTGGCCGTTTGACCGTAGGGGCAAAACGGGTGTTGCAGAGTGGCCTGTTGGGACATAATGTTTTTTCGTTCAGCGTAGCGTTCGAGCCAGCTGGTGCCAGGCAATGCTGTGATTTCCCCTACACAAAGACCAACGTCGCTAGATTGAAAGCCCTGGACCAGATTTGCAAGCCAGGTTTTGGCAGGGTAGCAGTCGGCATCGGTAAACGCTAAAATTTCCCCTTGGGCTGCCCGAATGCCTGTATTTCTTGCTGCATAGGCACTTTGGATTTTTGTTTCGCTGAGGTGTTTGAGGGTGAGTCCGGTGGTCTGGGCATGGTTAGCGGCTTCTTGGAGGATGGTGGGGGTGCGATCGCAACTGCCATTATCCACCAATAAATATTCCACCCGCTCTGCTGGATAAGTTTGTCCTAGCAGACAGTCAATCAGACCTGGCAAGTCGGTTTCGCCATTGTAAATCGGCACAATCACCGAGATCGTTGGGAAAAAGGTGACGGTCTGGGTGGGTATATCGTTGGCAACCATAGACGCTTGGGGCATTGGTTCTCAACCTACAGCAACATCTAAAGGTAGTTTTGCCACCAAGCTGTCGAGAATCAACATATAACTGCTCTTTCTAGTGGAACTGGCAAGCTAACCTAATTTTGACAGGTCATATAAATCCAACATGTTTAATGCTGGTGATCTTTATGTAATTCTTACTGACATTCAAACTGTCACCACACCAAGATTAAAATTGCAATTAAGCAAAGTGAATCATGACTTTACTAAGGTAGCCGTGCCCTATATCTATCTTTAGTCTGAATTGTCTGATCTAAGAGACTTATTCATCTCCATACCTTGTACCCATTACATATAGTCCTGTGCCTAGCGTTAGCATTTGTATTCCTACTTACAATCGGGCTGAAATTCTGCCCTATGCGGTAAATAGCGTTCTCAATCAAACCTATAGTGACTTTGAGTTGCTTATCTGTGATGATGCTTCGCCCGATCATACGGCTGAGGTTATTGCCCAGTGGGATGATCCACGAATTCGCTATATTCGCCATCCGCAAAATATCAAGCGTAGTCGCAATATGCGTTCGGGATATGAGGCCGCCCAGGGCAACTATTTCATTAAATTCGATGATGATGATGCCCTGACGCCCACATTTTTAGAACGCACTGTTGCGGTCATGGAGACTCAGCCCCATGTGGATTTTGTCTGTAGCGATCACTGGGTGATCAATGCCCGCAATGAACGGGATGAAGTGGCTACAGACGCCAATTCTGCCAAATGGGGCAAAGACCGCTTAAAGGAAGACATTATCGACGATTTACTCAAAGAAACCTTTGTTCACCAGAGTTTGCAGGTAGGATCTACGCTTTTTCGCAAAGCCTGTCTCAGCGAAGTGGACTTTATGCGCTTTGAGGCCGACGGGTGTGAAGACTTTGACCTGCTAGTGAGGCTAGCTACCGCAGGTAAAACTGGCTACTTTATTCCTGAAAGACTGATGGAATATCGGTTCCACGGTGGTCAAACCAGTCTGAAACAAGATATTCACTTCCTGTCGGCTAAGATTTTCTGCCTGGAGAGTTATCATTTTTCTGAGCACCCAAAGCTAGAGGCTATCCGGGCCTCTAAGCTGGTTGAGCTGAAGCAAGTACTCGCCATGCGCTTGATTGAAAAAGGCGAGGCTCAGCGTGGCCGTCAGCTAATTCAGGAATTAGCCGCTAATGGCTCCCTATCCTCTAAGGCAACCTTAGGGAGACTTTTGTCTTATTTGCCCTTAAGCCTTCGTCAGCTAGCGTTTCGAGGATTTCGTCAACTACGTCCCGAAGACTACAGTGAGCGGGTACGCAATGCAGCTGGATAAAAAGCCGCAATTTTTAGGACTGTTGCTGTTGGGGGTAGCGTGTAGTTGTACCGCGCCATCAAAGCTGAGTCCATCTCCTCAGAAAGAGGTATTAGCTCAGCCCTCAGCAGAGATTTCTCGGCCTAAATTAACCATACAAAACTGGCCCCACAATGAGGCTCCTCAAGCCAGGGTCTATGTCCTAACTATTCCCCCGAACGAAGCGGTAGAGGTGGCTATTAGTGATGGGCTGAAAACGGTCGAAGAATTTGCCGCTGATACTGAAGCTATGGCTGTACTTAACGGTGGCTTTTTTGATCCCAATAACGGGCAAACAACGTCATTTATGACTGTGAATGGGGAACTTGTTGCTGATCCTCGCAATAACCGTCGATTAATAGATAATCCTGATTTATCAGTCTACATGGAGCAAATTCTTAATCGCTCTGAGTTTCGTCGTTACGCCTGCGGTGGAGACATCCGTTACGACATCGCGTTTCACAATGCGGACGCTCCCAATGGCTGCACGATTCATAGCTCTCTTGGCGCAGGCCCACAGTTGATTCCAGACACGTCTCAAGTAGAAGGCTTCACTGACTATGCTGACGGTGCCCTGATGCGTGATGCCATTGGCACTCAGCAGCGTAATGCTCGCAGCGCTATTGGTCTTCAGGAAAATGGCACATTGCTTTGGGTTATGGTGGCACAGACTGGGCCAACCGGCGGCATGACTCTAGCGGAGCTAACCGAATTTATGATCACCTTAGGTGCTGAGAAAGCATTGAACCTCGATGGCGGTAGCTCCTCATCCCTATATGTTGCTGAATCATTTACTGCTAGGGGAGTAGCTCAAAGTTACTATGGACGCTTAGATCAACAGGGTCAAAAAATACAGCGCCCGATCAAATCTGTTTTGATAATTCCTAGCTCGGTTGATCACTAGTTATCTACGCACTCTAGCTATGAGTCTTTAGGATATATACGGGTTTGCTGTAAATAGCCGAGTTGAATCAGGAGCCAGCAGATAGCACCGTATGCTGCACCTGCCGCAATGAAGGTTTTGTAGCTTGGATCAATCACGATTTGCATGGCGGGTGGAGTAAGAATCAGTCCTGCAAAGCAAGACGTTATGACTGATGTTGCTACAAAACTACATGAGCCAATGATGCGGCTGGAGTAGCTAGGGATGAGGTTGGTAATAAGTTTAGTTTGAGTTAGCAGTGTGTGCGTCCTTTCCATCAGGTCATCGACCCAGGGCCAGAGACGCATTCCGACTACGAAGGCAACGGGAAACATAAAGAATCCAACTAGGCCATGCCATTGTGAGTAAGGGGCAACCATGGCAGTTAGATGGGTACCTCCGAAACTGCCGCCAAAGAGGAGTGTCATCGATGTAAAAAAGTTAACTGTCTGGCTTGTTTGGGGTGACGATGCCATGGGGGCGGGGTGATTTTGGTTTGTCTGTTACGTTTACAGGCAAACTCACAAGATGTAAGGACAACCACCATGAACTTATGGACAAGTGTTTTTATAGCCTCTGTTCAATAGCTCAAAACAGATGGGTACTAATGGCTTGAGGCATTGGCAACACAATTAACACCAACAGGGCGATGGCCAACAGCCCCAATGTGTCACGCATGGGGTCTAGTTCGCTAATGTCATCAAGGGCAGGTTCATCTCGACTAGGCATAAATATCAGGAGCAATGCCCATACCAAATATGCTGGCTGAATAAACGCCATGGCAGCTACTAAAATTCGGGCAATATTTCCAATGGCTGCCCCACCCCAACGACCGTACATGGCATGGACGATATGGCCACCATCAAGTTGACCAACAGGCATCAAATTCAGGGCTGTGAGAATTAGACCTAAGCAACCTGCGATCGCAACCGAATGTAAATCCAGCGCATGATCTATCTGGAAATTAGCGCCCAGGGTTACTTTGCTCAGTATTGCCAGTAAGACTGAGCCCTTCGGATCTAGGGATTGAAAGTTAAACAGGCTAGACTCATCCGTAAGCTCTACAATTTGCGAATGGGCCAAGCCCCACATCACAATTGGCAGCGATATGAGAAACCCTGCCAGAGGGCCTGATACACCTAGGTCAAATAAAGCGCGTCGGTGGGGAGCAGGCGCTTTGACCCGTACAAACGCACCGACAGTGCCAAGGAAATAAGGAACCGGAATAAAAAATGGTGCGGATGTCGGGATGTGGTGGCGACGGGCCATGGTGTAGTGCGCTAACTCTCGTACAGTCAAAATCATCATCACCGCCAGGCTATAGCCTAGACCTTTGACCGCGATCACTGGCTGTGATCTCAATTCCAAAAAAGATATGTCGCCGACAAGCACTAACCCCGCCAAGGTTGTCGTGCACAGGGTCAAAATAAACAGAAGAACTGATATAACCCAGCCACTGCCCTTAGCTGAGCTCGCTGATGTCAGATTAGGCACAAGGGTAAACACTGGATGGCCATTGCGTTCTTCTTGCAGAACGACTAGAAACTGATTGCCAAATTGCGATCGCACATTTTGCTGCACCGTACTGTGTGCAACAGCGGGAGTTGCTTTTAGCCGTCCACGGCAGACCATCATTTGTTGACGGTGCTCTATGGTTTGTAGAAAGTAGACAGACCAAGGAAAACAGGCTCGCAGTCGCTCTTCTTCTTCTCGTGCCATGTTCACGGGTTGTGGTGCCGGGCGTGGACGAGGTGGCGATTGTGTTTTTTCTGCTGGGGTACGTCGTCCCAGTAGTACTACCCACGTATACAACAAGGGACAGATCACAAATAGTCCCAGAATCAAAAAATTAGGTGGGGTATGGCGACCATACTTTAAAACCCATGCTGTTAGGGCAAAAATGGGGGTCATCACAATCAGCCACAATAGCCAGACAGGGGATCGAGTCATGGTGGCAATACCACGGCGAATCACCCAGTAGGTCAAAATTCCCAGTAATATCGATAACAGTACAAATGTCATAAACCCACGTCAACAGCTTTTTTGGAGATTTTGGTGTCTATTTCAGAAACAAACTTGGACAGTGGCCCTACAACTAGTGAAGCAGCTCGATCAACCCAAAAGCTTCCCCAGTCGGTATTTGACATTGACGCTGTTGCCTACGCGTTTCCACCTAATCGTGAGACGCTTGGTGGTACAGCTTACTTGATAATGCATGCGCCTGCATCAGACAGCGATTCTTGTGCCAGAAAAAATATTCTAGTTGACTGTCCGGCTTGGACTGATACTAATCTAGACTTTATCGCTCAACAGGGAGGACTGCAGTGGTTAGTGCTGACCCATCGTGGGGGGAGTAGTCGTGTGGGTGATTGGCAAGCTCGGTTTGAGTGTGAGGTAGTTGTGCAGGAGCAAGAAGCGTACTTGTTACCCCAGGTAGATAAGCAAACATTTCATCGTGAGTTGGTGCTGACACCGTTGCATCGACTGCTTTGGACCCCAGGTCATTCACCAGGCTCAGCCTGTCTTTATAGTGCAGACCAGGGCGGTATGCTGTTTAGTGGTCGGCATATTTTACCCACCCGCCAAGGGGGGGCTGCTCCCCTGAGAGTTTCTAAAACATTTCACTGGCCGCGTCAGCTTCGATACATTCAGCGGTTGTTAAATGAATTCACGCCTCAAACCCTGGAGTACATCTGTCCGGGGGGCAATACCGGTTTTTTAAGAGGTAAGCGATATATTAATGACGCTTATGACAAACTTGCTGCCTTAGATTTTCAAGATTTGGAAAAGCGTCAAGCATTGCTCTAACTGCCTTCATCCGGTGGAGGAAATTCGTCTAGAATTTCACCCACGGGTAAATCAGCAGGATGTATTAACCAGGTACGCTGACAAGTCTGAGTTAACGTTCGGACTAACGGCGAAAGCTGACTAATGGCCATTAATCCTGCCGGGGTTTTAAGTTTAATCCCACGCTGATAAAGGGTATAACCTCGGTTACTTATATGGCGTAAGCTCACATAAATATCAGGGTCAAGAGTATTGTGGTACGCCCAACATTGTGCGGAGGATAACGCATCCTTCTGTTGTGCATAGGTGTATTGACTAATTTCTGTTGTCTTAAGTAGTCGACGATTGACAAAGCGTTGGCATAGGTCAGCTAATATTGAGTCTTGATGGGTTTGCCAACGCTGCAGATGATAGTGCAAGACGTAATCATCTTGGGCCAAGTAGTTTGCTAAAGATAGCTGATCAATTTCCTGATTTAACCAGGCAGTCATGACGGTGTCTGCGTCCAGGGTCTGGGTGGTCAGAAGTTTGCGCGCTCTGCGAATGGCCTGTTCTAAAACCCATGTCGCTACCAGGTTTTTGGGGTGGTTATAGATCTGGGCGTACATAAAGTAGCGCACCACCAGGTAATGTTCGATGGCCCCCAACCCTTTCTTCTCAACAATGAGTTGTTGACTGGTTGGATCGTAATCCAGGGCCAGAATAATACGGTCGAGATCTAGCTGGCCATAGGATGCGCCAGTGAAATAGCTGTCTCGCATCAGGTAGTCGATGCGATCGCAATCTAATTGACTCGATACCAATTGCCACACGCACGGCACTGGATGTTGGTGCTGATAAATTTGTTGAATTTCAAGGAACAGGTTTGACGACAACCCATCTAAGCATTGACGTATTTCAGGCGCTTGCTCCAGAATACGCATAGTCCAATGCTCATGATGGCCACCAAACACCTCTTCAGCTGTATGACTAAACGGACCATGCCCCACATCATGGAGTAGTGCCGCACATAAGACAGATGCGCGATAGGTCCATAGCTCTGGATATATAGCAGCCAGACGGTCAAAGGCTCGCCTGGCAATGGCCATCACCCCGAGAGAATGGGTAAATCGCGAACTTTCTGCCCCATGGAATGTTAAGCTCGCTGGCCCTAATTGCCGAATTCGTCGCAGTCGCTGAAATGGGGACGTATCAATCAGCTCAATCAGCAGTGCCTCGACCGGGTCAGCCCGGTCTAGAGTAATAGCACCGTGGAGCGGATCATGATACGTACGAATTTTGGGCGACACAACTATGCCATAGGTTGCATTAATGCTTGTCTCAACGTTTCAACGGCGGCCTGGTACTGTGCGTCTTCACGAGTGGCAAACTGTTCACGGGTTAGTGGTGCAGTCGTTACCGTTAAATCGGGAGTAATGCCCAACTTATTAATATCGTGATGGTCAGGCGTTTCATACTTAGCCACCGTTACCGCCAACCCAGACCCATGATTTAGATCAAATAACGACTGAATTAACCCTTTCCCAAAAGTGGTTTCACCTACCAGTTGAGCCCGATGATTATCTTGCAGAGCCCCAGCAAGAATTTCACTGGCGCTAGCAGTCCCTCCATTAACTAACAAAACCAAGGGTTTCCGAGTTAATGCATGAGCTCCAGCTTCAAAGCTTTCCAATATGCCCTGACGATTAACGGTGTAGACAATGGTTCCCTCATCTAACCAAAGTCTAGCGATTTCAATACCTGCTTGTAACAAGCCCCCTGGATTATTGCGTAAATCCAAAATGTAACCTGTCACCCTTTGTTTCTCTAGTTCTGTAATGGCTTCGCGAATCTCTTCAACAGCATTACCGTTAAATTGGCCTAATCGCAGGTAACCAATCTTATTTTCATTTTCAGAACGTAGTTCTGAAAATACGGGATTTAGATTAATCCGTTCGCGGGTTAGATTAACTTCAAACGAATCGGTGTCTGTACGTTCAATGCCGAGGGTGACAATTGTACCTGCTGGCCCCCGCATCCGAGCCGCAGCCTCATCCAATGAAAATGACTCAGTCGACATGCCATTAATAGAAATAATCTCATCTCTGGGAGATAGTCCTGCTCGTTCTGCCGGAGAGCCTACGATCGGTGCAATTACCCGTAAGTGATGATTATCCTCATCTTTGGCAATTTGTAATCCCACTCCTAGCAATTCACCCGAGGTATTGGTTTGCAAACTTTGATATTGTTCGGGAGGTAAAAATCGAGTGTAAGGATCATCGAGTGTTGCCAACATGGTCTGGGCTTCCTGATAAGCATCTTCCCAGGTGTTGAGTGAACGTTTCAGTGCCTTTTCACGAATAAACCACCAATTATGG
>JAHQVZ010000038.1 GCA_019634055.1 Leptolyngbyaceae cyanobacterium MAG.088 | reverse complement strand
CGATCACAACGCCCAAATCTTGTCAGGACCGGAAGGTAGCAGCAATACGGGATGCTTGAGATAGGCGTAGTCTCCGGGTCTCCTCTTTTTTTACGGTGTGTCTAAATCCTAACAGGTACGGCTATCCGACGGTGGAATACGCTACACACTGTCGCTCTCCCCTGTTAAAACGGAAAGTATAAGGTGATATCGCACCCAATGTCGTTAGAGGAGCATAGGCTGTGGCAGATTTTAGCCAGTTAGTGCAAAAAGCATTTTATTTAGGTGTGGGCTTAGCCTCCTATGCCTCTGAGAAAGCAGGCGATGGCTTTAGCGATTTACGCCAGCAGGCCCAGAAGCTAGTCGATGAGTTAGTCGCTCGTGGTGAAATCACGGCTGAGGAAGCTCAAAAAATGGTCAACGATATGGTTGATCGAGCCCAGGCATCAGCCGCATCATCAGAATCTACGCAACCGGAAGATGCAGCCCCCCGTAAGATTGAAATCATTGACGACGAAGAGGTAAACGATCAAGCGGCAACTGATGCGCTACGTAAGGAAATCGAAGATCTCCAAACTGAGCTTCAGCGCCTCAAGGAAGAGGATAATCCCTAAGGAGATTTTGAGTTCTTAATGGTGAGTTTTGAGTGGACGCAGTGCCATCTGTCTTCATGAACAAAGCTGAGCTCATGGAAAGCCTATTGCCAAGGCAAGTCATTAAGACCTCAAAACTCAAAACGTTTCACTAACTACTCCTTTTTTGTCCTATGGAAGATTGGCTAAAACAACTCCAACAAGATTTGGAAACAGCTGTTAACAACACGTTGGATCAAACTGAGCAGTTTTTAGATGTCCTTGCTGAGCAGGCCGTGGAGGTGGTTAGTCCCATTTTGGATGCGGCGGATGAAATGGCCGATGAATTGGCCGATCAGGTCATGGAAAATATTTCGCCACCCCTATCCCAGGCACTAGATGAGCTAGAGACCCAAATTGATCCATTGGTGGGCTCAGTAGTGAGCTGGTGTGAACAGACGATGGCACCGATCCATCAAACCCTTACGCCCTGGCTGCAGAATCATCCTAAATGTGCGGGCTGCTCTTACTACCATGGCGAGAGCTATGGTGGGGAGATGCTGGTGTGTGCACTGCATCCTAATGGCCCAGAAGACTATGATGAATGTCCAGATTGGGATAGCGTTTGGCCCAAACCTGACGAGAGTTAGACGAGAGTTAATTGACAATGAATAGGTATATTCAATTATCAATTTAGCAATTTATAAAAATGCCCCACTGGTCCCTGGCCTTTACCAATTCGCAGTGAGTGGATTAAGGCTTGGGTGACATAGTCTTTGGCACGTGTAGCAGCTGCGAAGGGACTATGGCCCAGGGCCAGATTGGCTGCGATCGCGGCTGACAACGTGCAACCGGTGCCGTGGGTATCAGTTGTGTCAATACAACTGGTGGCGAGCTTAGTGAGGGTAGTGCCGTCGTACCAAACATCAACGCCGCGTAATTCGCCGTCAAACCCTCCGCCTTTGACGATGACGGCACTCGCGCCCAGGGCATGAATAGTTTGGGCAGCTGCCTCCATGTCTTCTAGAGTGTAGATAGGGCGACCACTCAGAATTTCAGCTTCGTAACGGTTAGGGGTCAGGATGGTGGCTAGGGGGATAAGTTGTTTTAGAGCTGAAATCGCACCATCGTCGATCAGCTGTGCTCCCGTACGCGATACCATGACCGGATCGATCACACAGTCAATATTAACCAACCCCTGCAGGTAAGCTGTCACCGCCTCAATAATAGGTTGATTGAGCAACATACCGGTCTTCAAAGCCTGGATACCAATGTCGCTAATAACTGCCTCAATTTGAGCAATGACTGCCTCAGGTTCTAAGGCATCAACTCGCGATACACCTTGAGTATTTTGGGCCGTAATACAAGTAAGGGCACTGGTGCCATGGACAGCATGAAACGCAAATGTACGCAGGTCAGCCTGAATACCAGCACCGCCACCACTGTCGGAACCAGCGATAGTCAAAGCCACTGATGGACTATAAACCATAAAAAACTACTGCCTACCGCGATTGCCGCCGCCTTTGCAGGAAATCTGGAATATCCAGATCGGGGGATGAAATACCAGGTCGATTACCCGGCATACCTGGCGGTACATCAGACTGGGTAGACCCAAGGGAAGACGGTCGCTTCAGCGGTGAAATCCTCGGTGGAGCGGCAGTGGAGGCAGCACTGACGCTACCAAACTCGCTGCTGGCATTAAACCCTGTGGCAATCACCGTAATGCGAATTTCACCCTGCATCCGCTCATCAATGACGGCACCAAAAATAATGTTGGCATTGGGATCAACAGCTTCGTAAATGATCTCAGCTGCAGCATTCACCTCATGGAGGGTCATATCATTACCCCCAGTGATATTCAGGACCGCGCCGGTCGCACCGTCAATAGAGGTTTCTAATAACGGCGATGAAATAGCTGCGATCGCAGCTTCACGGGCACGAGATTTACCCGAACCTACACCAATACCCATCAAAGCAGAGCCAGCATCGGCCATGACCGCCCGCACATCAGCGAAGTCAACGTTAACCAGCCCAGAGATTGTAATGATGTCAGAAATGCCTTGCACACCCTGACGCAAAATATCATCGGCAAATTGGAAGGCTTCTTGTACCGGCGTTTGCTCTGAGATGACTGACAGTAGTTTATCGTTAGGAATAATGATGAGCGTATCGACACATTCCTGCAGCGCCATGATCCCCTCTTCGGACTGGGATGTACGACGGCGACCTTCAAAGGTAAACGGACGAGTCACGACACCGATGGTTAACGCACCTGCTTCCTTAGCAGCTTCGGCCACGACAGGAGCCGCACCGGTCCCCGTGCCGCCGCCCATACCAGCGGTAATAAAGACTAAATCCGCCCCCTCAATGGCAGTAGAAATTTCATCTCGCGATTCTTCGGCTGCCTTTTGACCAATGGCAGGATTCCCCCCTGCGCCTAGACCACGGGTCAGCTTTTGACCCAGCTGTAGGGGATTAGAACTGTTTGCTTTGGTCAGAGCTTGAGCATCCGTATTCAGGGCCCAAAATTCGATACCCGAGACACCAGTATCAATCATGCGATTGACGGCATTACAGCCGCCGCCGCCCACACCGACGACCTTGATCCTCGCCATACTCCCCGGCACAATATCACTACCCATAGCCGCACTGCTCAACGTAGGTTCATTACGATGATTATTATTCATATCAGACATATCGAGGCCCAGGTTCGAATTTCCGTGAGAGTTTTGTGAGGATACTTTAGACATAGGGCAAATGTAATACGAGGTATTAATGAGCTATTGACCCAATCAGTCACAGAACACACGCGACTGCCACAGCAAAAGTAAAAACTAACTATATAGCAATTACAAACTAAGCAGGGTAGGTCTCTGAGGATAGAAGATAGGGTCACGAATCAAACCATGCGGAGAAAGCTTGAAACAGCCCACCCAAGGGCTTTACAGAGACTTTAAAGATTAATTTCAAACACTATATGGTCAGTTTCTAGTCAACTATACGGGAACTTGCTTGAAAAACCAACTAAACTTACGGATTAATTCAAGAATTTCAATAGCTAAGAATTAGCTTCTCAAAAAAGTAGACGAAGGGTCTAGATTAAAAATAAAAGATAGCGGTTATAACTCACTAATAAATATCAGTATCTAAGCTCGTAGATAGCCGCATTTCAAAGCATACAGCGATCTTGATTGGTGTTATCTATTATGTCCATTAAGGGGTTGTCGGCTTCGTTGCTTGCAGAATTTCTAAGGTAGGATTATCGGGATTGCGTAGGTCAATGAAAGCAATTTCTTCGATATCCATTTTGGCGTTCAGATTTCGCATTCTATCAAGGGCGATTAATTGTTCAGAAAAATGAGGCCCATAGGGACCTATGTGAACAGCCCCAAGCTCTGTATGCAGAATCAAATTCGTTGGGTCGCGCCAATCTAGACGACCAATGGGAACCGGGCTGCTTTGTAAGGTTTGATAGATGTCAGGCCAGTCTTTTTGGTAGGCAGGACGCATGCCTTGTACCTGTAGTTTGGGTTCTCGAGCCCCCAGCTGGGTAAAGCTGCTGTAGGGCATCCAGTAACCATTAGCATCGAGTAGACCTAGCTGAGGAAAGCTTTTGGGATCGTCACGTAAAGACGTGATCGCAGCATCCGTATTAGGGATTGCGATCGCAACCGGCGTTCGCTCTTGAATGCGGACATTTAAGCCTGGCGGTAACAAACGACGTCGCACAATAGCATCCGCAATAGGCCCCCGCGCAATTAAAGTCGTTTCCAACTCTAAGGGTCTAATTTTTAGCAAAGACTGTGGATAGTCAATATCCATCAGCTCATGGACTTCATTATCAGGTAGCAAGCTATTGCCACTGAGGGTAATTTGCTCATTAGACTGAATTTGCCAACGGCTGGACGTCGCTAAACTCACACAGCCCACCGCTAGACCGACCATGGCCGTTTGCCGCCATAGTTGCTGCCAAAAAAGCCTATTACGCCTACGTTTGAGGTTTTTACGACGAGCTGTCAGATTATCTTTAGAAAACTCGGTAATAGCTGGCATAGGAATTGAAACAATGGAGGTGGGGGTGAGGGTGCCAGGAAAGAGCTAAGGGAACAGGGCAGAAACGGCGGTAGGTGTAATCAGGAAACTACTTGCTGATTGGCTTAAGAGTGCATAGGTATTAGCAAAGCTGAAGCATACATTTAAGCATCCAGTCCTCCTAATGAGGGCATATTCTGACACTTCTTTGACAAAAAATCTTAAACCGGATGATTTGTTTCTAAGTACTGCACTAGAAACTCATGCCACTGCTTTGCGAGGGTGGCATCGGTAAACGGAATCTGTGGTGTAGCCCCATCCTTCAGATTGAGTTGGATAACGGCTTCTCCTTTCTTGGCTGTGCCTTTAACGTTCTGAGTAAACACATCATCAGCTTTAACGAATAGGGTGATAGTTTGAACCTGATCTAACTCAGCTGTATGCACATCAATCAGGCCCTGCCGAGTCGGTAGCCCCCACGTCAGGGTACGGTCGACTTGGCCCAAAGCAGCATAGATATCGTATTTAGCTCGCTCAAATTGAGTTGCCCACTGTTTATAGGTTTCTACTTTTCGGTACTCGTTCCAACCAGCCCAGGTAATCCAAAAAAAGAAGACCAGTAGAGGTAACCAAAGTAAGCCATGGACCATAGGTACTTATGCTCCCATTGTAAAGTCTTGCAAAGAGGCGATCTTTGAGCTTGCGCATTGATTAAAGATGATTACAAGGTTTGTACTTAGTTTGCGCTAAGTCAGCCTCCGGATTTCAAAACCATACTATTTCTGAGAGGAGACGGTAAATTGCTTTACTTACCTTCTTTATTGGCAGTGACTCCCGCCACTGTTGCCTGGAGCCCCAAAGTGGGTATCGTCATGATCATTTGTAATGTCATTGCGATCGCACTTGGAAACTACGGCATCAAGCATAAGAACGTTGGCCTTGGTCTACCTTCTTCCGAATTTTTCGGTGGAATGGGTCATGGTGCGATGTTGGCCTGCACTAGCCTAGGCCATGTGATCGGCATCGGTGCGATTATCGGTTTGGCCACCATTGGTGTGCTTTAAGTCGATTAGATAACCATTATCTATCAGGCTATCTAGCCTAATCAGCTAGATAGTCTTGACTAGACAGCCTCAAATAACATTTCACTTTAAGAACATTTCTTTAAAAGCTGGGGATTAGCCCTCCAGCTTTTTTTATTGGATGGTGCGGAATGAATAGATACGCTATGACTCACCCCTCATCTTCCCAAACCGCATCGTTAAGGTTGACAGTCTACTCGTTAATGACCGCCTGGAGACGTTTCCGAAATTCTCCTTTAGGATGGCCACCTTTGACTTCGCCTAAAATCTTGAACTCCCCTTCAGGTTCTGCACAGATAATATAGGTGGGCCAGCCCATATCAGCTTTATTGGGGTATTGAGTGAGTAAGATCTGTCGGTATTTACGATAAGTAGCTGTGTCCTGCATTTTGATATCTACAAATTCCAGGCCCAATTCATTCGCTACCTTGGCATCATAAAAGGACATCTTGTGACAGATACCACAATCTTCAGACGAGAATTTGAGGAGGGATGTGGGCATAAAAGACTCCTAAATTGATAGTTATCAATTATCAATTATCAATTACCCCTAATTCTAGAACGGCTCTGCCTGTTGCTCGCGCATAAACTTCCCTAAAGCTGGTAACACCGGACAGGGGTCTGCTTCATGTAAATTATCCGGATTGCTCCAGGCGAAGGGAGCTTGTTTAGCCGCGCTCATCCATAGCAGACGTTTGGCACGGGTCATGGCAACGTAGAGGAGGCGAAATTCTTCCGCTTGTTTAAGGTCATTGGCGCGATGCCAGGCGGTGGGAATATCGGGAATAGTTGGCTGGCCGTGAACGTAGGCACGGATTTGGGCACGAGCAACGTCGGCTATCGATATGCTGCCCAGAAATTCACCCTGGGGAGGTATCCACGATTCTCCGGGAATCAGTTTGGCATGAAGGAAAGGCAGAAAAACGACATCCCAATCTAGCCCTTTGGCCTTGTGCATGGTGATGATAGTGAGCTGTCCGGAACGAGTATATTGAGCTTCAGTATCTTCCGCTTCAATGGCATCAAATCGTTCCGAACTAACAATTTCTTGGAGTGCGCCGATCATGGTGCTAAGGCTACTGTCTGCGGTTTGTTGGGCGATGCGGGCCGCTAGTTTATCAGCGGTGGCAAGTTCACTTTGGTTGTAGTGGAGGGTAGTGCCTAAAAACGGAATGAGATGATAAGACGGCAGATCCAGGCGGGCGCGCAGTAGGCTGGTGCAGTAGCGACGGGCGTTGAGGGCAGCTTCCGTGGTTAGCGGTGGATCGAGGGGACCAGGGTAGAGAAACTGTTCTGGGTTGGTGGCCAGGGGATTGAGATCTTGGGTGGGAATGCGTTGTCGGTCAACGAGAACGCGTAGGGCTCCTTTAAGGTAATCGGAGGAATGAGGGCGCTCAATAAATTGCAATAGACGCAACATTTCTAGGGGAACCTGAGTATTGCGATCTCGACTGCCCACATCGTAAATTTTTAGCCCGGTCGTCTCACAAAAATCAAATCCTAATTGGTCTGCATCTTCTAACATGCTGCGAATAAAACGACCTTGGCGATTTTCGCGGACCAATACTGCTAGCGAAGGCGGTGTCTGGGTTGCCTCTGAGGGATGATTTTCTTTTTCGTCTCGCCAATCATCCATAAGCGCTTTAACTCGCTGAGCAAGTTTTTGTACCGCTACAGTGATATCAGCAGGTTTGAGCAGCTCCACCCCCTGACCTAAGGCATCAGGATTGGCATTGGGCTGAGGGTCATCAGGGGGGACGGGCAGAATAGCCTGTTCTCGAAACGGAGGATCTGCCATGGGAAATTGTTGATTGACCCATTGCAGCACATAGTTGGCAGCAGCCATAATTGCCTGAGTACTGCGTCCAGCCTGGTCAATAGTAGCGAGCCGTTCAGGCCGATTAGCATCGCAAAATTGATTGAAGAAAACTGGGTCAGCAGGGGTGAAGGTGGAGTTGATAGCCTGGTTGGGGTCGCCAACGCGAACAAGATTTGGGCCTCCCCCAACCCTTCCTGAGAGGAGGGGAATTTCTTCCCCCTCTTGAGAGGAGTGTGGAAGGGGAGAGTTAGCCAATTTCTCTAATAACCTTGTCTGCAAAGGCGATGAATCTTGAGCTTCGTCCTCAAAAACTGCAAAAAATTGACTTTGCCAACGACAGCAAATGTCTGGATCTGCCAATGCTTTCAGCGCTGCCAAAATCATGTCGTCATAATCAATTAGGCCCCGTTGACTGAGCAGATGTTGATAGTGTGCGTATAGTCCGGCAGCGACATCCAGCAGTTGATAGACATTCGGCGGTGCCTGTTGGCCAATATGATGCAAATCATCAGGATGTAGTCCAGAACTTTTGGCTTCGTGGATAGCGGTATAGGCCAGGTCTGGGAGAATCTCGGTACGTAATACAGACTGTCGTCGCAGCCGTTCGGTTTCTTCGCCATCAAAGCTCTGGCCTGCAATCAGACGGTGATAGAGATCTGGCACGTCGTGAATCCAGGCTTCTACCGCAGTACGGATGAGGCGATTGCTCTGGTTTGGGGAAACCAGGGTGGTAGTTTCGAGGTTGATGCCAGAGACTTCAGGATTATGGGTGGCGATGTTGAGGGCCAGACCATGTAAGGTTTGGACGACGAAGCTGTTGTAGGGAAGCTTAAGAGCTTTGAGGTGCGCACGGACTTTTGCCTTGAGGTTAGCGGCGGCGGAACGAGTGAAGGTAACCAAAACAAGTTGTTTACGACCATGAAGCTGGAAATGGGAGATTGCGATCGCAGCCCCGGCAGCCATACCTGTAGACTTACCTGACCCAGGTACCGCTGACACGGCCAACGGTCCACCACGCCAGTCCGCCAGACGTCGCTGACCAGGACGCAGGCTATCGCGCAGTTGCTGCAGTTGTACGGTGCGATCGGGTACGGTCATAGGTGGATATGAAACACTCAGCCATAGGGTACTGCACTAATCCACTGCCAACGTGTAACCATACGGTTTCTCTTCCAATCACCTTTCAGTGCCGTATGTAAACCGCCGTATGTAAACCAGAGCATGTTGAGGATTTCGCAAAAAACATCTGCCTCATACAATGATGTCTAGATGACTTCAGGTACTGGCTATGATGAACCTTTCTCAACGCATGATCGCTATTCTGGGCAGCATTATGTTTGGGATTGGTTTGCTATTCACTGCCATTAGCCTAATTCCCAATCGTGAGGTATCAACAGTGGCGGCATTCCTGATGGGAAGTGGTGTCGGGCTAATGGCAATGGTATCGAGGGACTAATGCGATGAATGGCAAACAGTTAAAACATCGGGCGACCACAATGCAGAAATCTCCCACCCAGACAAAATTAACAGACAGTAGACGCTACGGTCTGGGTAAAGGCATTGGCCTTTGTTTTATTGCGTTTATGTTGATCTTTGCGGCCAGTGATAATTCTGGTCGACTCATCGGTTCACCAGAGCCTCTACTCGATGCTCATCCAGGTCAGTTTGCCGCCTATTTCTTTGCAGGGTTTGCAGGCATTTGTGGTTTAGACCTGATCCGTAAAAGCTAGTGGGCTGTTTGTACATAAAAGGTAAAACATCTGCAGCACTATACAGGCGCTGTTTCTAACATCACAGACTCCTATACTTCTTTAGCAACAACAACTTCACAGATGTGTGAAAGTTCTAAACCGTTAAAATCAATACTGCCAAGTTTAAATTGAGAAACTAACAAAATCGATTGCCCACCAAACTCCACACCTTTTTAATCACCATAGGAATCGAGCAGTACAGGGTGGTGAGTCACTTGATCACTCACGTCAGGCTCGCTTGAGCTACTCTGACAGCAACCGAGAGTTAACCTATCTCTCGATTGCTGATTGAGCATTTCAGAAGGGCTAGAAGGTGTTATCACGGAGCAGGATGCGATCGCGCCATTTTTGAGCTTTAGGGCTATCCAAATCCATTAGCGTATCGCAAATACCATCAGCTACTTTTGAGTACTCGGAACGATTTTTCACCGCAGCATCGAGGGCGATCATGATATCCGTAGGGCTGTATTCTCGAATCGCAGCCTTGAACATGGTCGTTAAGCTTTGCTGTATTGTTATATTCATTGGTTATAGCTCTCAATTGTTTCGTTTGATCCTTTGCTCTGTAAGAGTTCATCGATTACGATGACTTTTTCAGGACACTTGAAACTGTGATGACCTTAGGACCCTGAGAAGGGAATTATTAAAGCTTTCAAAGAGTTAGTACAAAACTTTGAAAGTTGGATATTCCATGGATGGGGTCTTATCATGCCCAGCTCATTGAGGACAATTTGTTTGTCGTAGCTTCTCGTAACATATTGAAAACTTTTAATTTAGCTCAGGTGTCCCCCATCGATTTATGGGAGCAATGATGATGACCGATGGGAAATCATAGATGAGATTCCTATAACGCTCAAATGATGAGAGTTCTTAGAAGCCAATTATTCTAAAAGTTATCTTTTGAATATCTGTTTATTTGCAACAATTATCACAGTGGCCACATTGCATGTCTTTGGCCTGCGCGTCACAGCCAAACTGCATTAAAAGTTTCTGCCAACGACACTTTCGGCTAAAGAGATACTGCTTCATCTCCTGCACATTATCAAAAGATTTATCCGCTTTAGACGATTGCCCCACCGTCAACTGATAGTGAAATGGGTCTTTCCAAATCAACCGTCCCTGGCTATGCAATAACGCCAATGCTGTTGCCGCCTTACCATTTCGTTGTAGCACCTCATCAATATTGCCTACTGTAGGCTGTGAGCGCACCAACTGTTTAGCGTCTTGTCGCAATTTCCTCTCACTGTCTGCAAAAAACTGCCACCGTTTTTTATCTTCCGAATCTAGCCAACCAGTAGGTTCACTGACCAACGTTAATGCATCTGCCGGGTTACCATCTCGCCCCCCACGACCAATCTCTTGCACATACTCACTAAGCGTGCTGGGCGCATGAAAATGACACACCCATCTCACCCGTGGATGGTTAATCCCCATACCAAATGCACTCGTACATACTACAAACTGACAGCCCCCCTCTATCCACTCAGTCTCAATGCGACGACGTTCTTCACTCGCCAGTCCAGCATGATACGCTGCCACCGAAAACCCCTTAGGGTGTAACCACTGAGTCAATTCTTCTGCTGTCCGCCGAGTCCGAACGTAGATTAACCCCGCTTGCCCAGGATGAGCTTTGACAAACTGCAGCATGGCCTGCCGTCGTCCTCTCGGTGTCCAAACCATTTGCACCGCTAAATTTAGATTTGCACGATAGGGACTTAGCTTTATTTCTTGAGGCTGTTGTAATTGCAACACCTTGCAAATGGTCTGCTGAGCGATTGGGTTGGCTGTTGCCGTAAACGCAGCAATGGGTATCTGAGTGCCTGTGGGTTTAAGCTTTAGTAGCGCTGGTCTAACCGCCCCCAGTCGTCGGTAGGTAGGGCGAAAAGTGTCGCCCCATTGCACCAAACAGTGGGCTTCATCTAAAACAAGACCGTTAATCATCACCTGGGGCCGACAGAGAGTTTCCCAAACCCGTTTGCTAAGCAGCGTTTCCGGTGATAGATACAACAACCGTAGCCGGTTGCGCTGTACCTGCTGTAATATCTTACGCTTCTCAAAGTTAGCCAGGGCACTGTGAATGCGTTCAGCCGCTAACTTTCGTTGCTTTAGCTCCTGTACTTGGTCCTCCATCAGGGCAACTAAGGGAGATATTACCAAGGTAATACCTGTTTGCAACAACGCAGGCAATTGGAAACAAATGGATTTGCCACCCCCCGTTGGCATAACGATAAGAGCATCTCGTTGTGCCAGCACTGTACGGATGACCTCGTCTTGGGGCGGACGGAAACCATCGTACCCCCAGATTTCTTTGAAGCGAGCTTCTACCTGCTGCCATGCTATTGCTGTAATCATCGATGCACTCTAAAAACTGTGTTTAGAATGCCCTAATGTGAAGAGCCTCTGATGCTAATGTATCGCCATATTCCAACGGTTGCTTGGCGATCTCAACGCTGAGGCAAGGCTTACAAAAACATCAAAGGCTCGTATAAAAAGTAGAAATGATATTGTCAGGTATCCAATCAAATGGTGAGCTCTAAAATAAGTCCCCGATGTTGTAACCCAGACCAACCATAAAATTAATGGTAATGTCATCCGCTAAGGTAATGTTGCTCTGACCGTTTAAAGTTAAGCGTTCGCTAACCGGCACATCAATACCTACGCTAACCAAGGGAGCAATGTCATCCTCCGTTGCATTAATAGCAAGACCACCACCAACGTAAGGGAAAAGGCTAGCATTCAGGACCTCTGTTGGTGACTGAAAGTTGTAGGTAACAGGCACCAAAACAGCCGCTGAATCATTAAAAACCAAAGTCGGTCGTGCAGATAGCTGTGGCGTAAAGCTGAGTTTGCTAATAGCTGTTAACCCTAATTCTTCTAAAGCACCGTCACCGTCTCCTGTGCCAAGACTGAGGCCAAGACCAACAAAGTTACTAGCGGTACCATCGTTACCGCGACGACCCCGTCTTTGAACAATCTCCAAAGTATTGCCCTTGAGCTTAGCTGGATCAATAACATCGGAATCTAAAGCTACATCAAAATCTGCCTGTGTTGGCAAGCTGTTGGCATTTACCACATCATGGGTGGCTGCTAACAATCCCACACTAATAGCGAGTGCCTTACATAGAGTTAATGTGTGGCATCTTAGCTGATTGGCAATAGTCATTGTTCCTCACTCCTCTAACCAAAACAATAAATGTGCTTGGTCGGGCGGATTTAACTACCCGATACACCCGTCACAATGTTGTTGAGAACCAACACTGTTGATCATTGCTTATATCAAGTTTTCTCAAGCTCTTGATACCGCTGTTTGGCTTATTCTCAAGATTATTGAGGCGTTATCTGCTCTTTTCGCAAGGCAACAAAGCAGCAGATAACCGCTAGTGAGGTTAACCAGCCTGTTGGTGCAGCTCTTGTAGAGAATTATGAGCGGCATGCTCATGTCATGGAACTCTGAGTTTGTATTAAATGCAAAATCTGGGCTGACACAAAGGGCAAAATTTCTTCGTTGACACTATGCTCTGCCCCTTCCGTAAAGACAACCAGCAAATAAGGATGTGCGCCATCCGCCTCGATATAAGCTGCGTCATGCCGCACCTTACTGGTCAGTCCTGCTTTTGACCAAACCCGAGTGTCCACGGGTACACCTGCTCCTACAAAACCGGTAACCTGATTTTCTGCATCAGCCGCCAACACCTTGGGATCTAAGTCTCGCTTCATCAGGTCCATCATGGTTTGCGATCGCTCTGCACTCACCGCCACACCACCGACAATACTGTGCAATAACCGCGCAGATGCCTCAGTCGTCAGCATATTGCGATTCTCATAGCCCTCCCCCAGAAAATCACGCTCCCGACCGTAAGGACCATCGCACCAAGTTTTCTGATTTGCATTAATCGTTGCTAATTCAGGCCAATGCAGACTCTTGAGATAACGATTGATCAAATTGCGCTGATTTTTCCACGTTTCAAACGGCCCCGGCGGTAACTCTGGACCGCTGTTAGTCCCAGTGAGCACATCCACCACATAGCCCGTCGCATCGTTACTCGAATCGATAATCATGTCACGGACAGCCCGCTCCAATTCCAGGCTTGTCTGCACCATGCCCCGCTCCAGCCACTCATGGATAGCCACCAGGTAAAACAGTTTGACAACACTGGCCGGGTAGATCCGCTCTACACCACGATAGCTGGCTCCCTTTGGCTGTTGCTGCCAAAAGTCGTCAGTGCTCAATGCGCCGCCTGTATTGACAATATAGGGAGGGTCATAAACTAGCCAGGTAACGGCAATTTGATTTTGAGCCAGGGTGGGGAAACGAGCCCAGGTAAGGTCAAGAACCTGGTTGAGCTTTTGTTGGAGCGTGTCGTCAGAGGTGAAAAATTTGGAGGTCATGGTGTATAGGAATGTTGCGTTCTCAATGATTAGGTCTCAATCATGAGGTCTCATCATTGAGGGTTGAGGACTATTAACGTCAGGCGGAAAATTTCGGTAACGAAAGAAGTCAGGAGCCATGAAAGCACTGGATTCTGCATCGAACTTACTGCTTAAAATTCAAAACCGGCTTATCCAAACCCTAAATTTGTTCCTTTGCCTGCATGAACCAGGGCTAGCTGTTCGTATTTTTTTGCATGATCGATCAGTTCATCGATGGCTTCAGTTGATAAGGTTTTTCGGACTTTGCCAGGCACACCGACGACTAATGAGCCGCTTGGGACATCCTTATTAACGACTGCACCCGCCCCGACGATACTGCCTGCCCCAACTCGGACACCATTCAGAATGACCGCCCCAATGCCAATCAGACAGCCCCGTTCAACATGGGCGCTATGCACCACAGCACGGTGACCGATGGTGACATAGTCTTCAAGAATCGTCGGCTGCCCAGGGTCGCCATGCAAAATGGCACCATCTTGGACATTGGTGTGGGCACCGATACGAATCAGATCGACATCGCCTCGGAGAACTGCGCCATACCAAATGTTGGCACCGTCCAGGAGTTCGACCTGGCCAATAACGGTAGCATTAGGCGCGACAAAAGCGGCTTTAGACAGGTCTGGGGCAGACCAAAAACCATCAGGGGTAGTTAAGACAGGGGTGAGGTTAGCCACGGCAGCGGTTGAAGGGGGACTATGGGGAAGGGGATATGTTTATAGAATTTGACCATTGGGATGGACAAAACTCTTCAGAATAATGTAAGCAAGGGGTTGAATGCGCTATTTTGCCTCCCGTTATAATAAGGCGAGTGCAAGCCTAATTGACCTTGTTTGGGGCGTTGTTGAGCACATTCCAGTCACCCATGGTTTCCCATGGGGCTCGACATTGGGGTAGTTGAGGTAGGTCAGTTTAGTTTGGGCGTCAGTGTTTTAATAAACCCGCATGATAAATTCCGCTTCCCAGTATCCGTTTTATGGGCCAGAGATAAAATGCCCCCACTGTCGGCAGACAATTCCGGCATTAACCCTGACCGATAGCTACCTTTGTACGCGTCATGGTGCGTTTGAGGTTAGTCTCGAAACCCATGATTTGGTACATGTGCAATCAGGCCGTCACTGGCGTCAGTGGGAAGGGGAATGGTACCGTCAACATACCCATCCTGATGGTATTCGGTTTGAAATTCATGAGGCTCTAGATCGGTTGTATACCGAAGGATACCGAGCGACGCGGGTAATTATTGCAGAGCGCTACCGTCCATTGGTGAAATCGTATCTGGAATATAGTGCGCCCTGGCGTGGACAAGTGGATTCAGGCACACCCAGGTTATATGGCCTGCCTGTAGCGTTTAGTCCGTCTTCCCAAGACGTACCTCAATGGGAAGTGATTAACTTTGATTTAGAAAAAGAACCTGGGGTACCCAACAATTATCGGTATTTAAAGTTTTTTGAGTAAACTAAACAGCGTGAATTATCAGTTATAGAACGGCGATAGAAATGCCATGCATCACGCATCGATTCGGACATCGGATATTCATCGAGCCATTGCGTTCTATGAACTTTTGGACTTTCAAGTAGTAGAACGTTTTACCGCTGGCATTACCCTGGCATGTTGGATGGAGGGATTGAATGGGCGGATTGAGCTGATGCAGGTGCCAGAACCTAAACCAGCTGCCGACGCTTTTAGCGATGAGCACTATACCGGTTATTATCATCTATCGTTTGACTTGACTCAAATGGCTGATAGTTTACCGGCTTGGCTGGATACACTTAAGCAACGGGCAAGTTCACAAAATATAGCCCTAGATGTATTGTTGGAACCTCAACAACAGATGATTGGGGCTAATGTGTATGAGGTGGCGTTTATTGCCGATATGGATGGACTGCCCCTTGAGTTTCTGCGGCGCTTGAAATAATTAATGGGTTCTGGGATTCCGTTTGCAAATAATTGGGCGTATTTGGAGATAGAGCTCAGCTGGCTGGAGCGACTATTGCTGGTGGCTGTGTCTCAGCAGCGGAAAAATTTAAAATCGGTTGCGCAGGTAGCAAAAACTCCCTCTGACAAAGCGACCAGTGACTGGTGGCAAGGGCTAATTGCCATTAAAAATCGGGCCTACGATGATGCAGCGCCTAAATCTAGTGGGCCATCTCCTGGCTATCAAAAAACATTAGATCAGCGGATTTTACTGAGTCGGGCCCATAAAGTTTGCTTGGGCTTGCCAACCATGCAAATGACGCTAGGACTGAGCCTATTTGAAAAGAAGCTAATCCTGATGGCGTTGGCTCCAGAAGTGCAGGTCCGCTATGGTCGGCTTTACCACTATTTACAAACCGGGGCTCACTGTTCAACGGGAGCGTTACCTACTGCTGATCTGGCGCTGCGGATATTGTGTCGTAATGATACTGAACGACGACGGGCGCGCCATCACTTATCAGGGGAAAACTCACTGCTCCAGCGACAGATCTTACGTTGCGTTGAAGGGTCACCTACGTTGCTAGGCAGTCAGTTACAGTTAGCGCCCGAATGGGTGGAGTATTTATTGGCAGAAAGTCCTGATCCTGGCTGGCCAGTGCAGTTTATGATGGCTGGCAAGTTTGCTCAGCCTAGGCGCGAGCGAGTCACTTGGTCAGAGTTGATCTTGGCCGATGAGCTTAAGCAACGTCTAAATGCCGAGATTGTTCAGCCGCAATCTCGGCTCTTGTTAGTAGGCGAAAAAGGGGTAGGCAAAGAGCAGTGTGCGATCGCACTGGCCACCCATCTGAAAAACCTTTTATATACCCTTGACCTAGGGCAAATCTCCCCCCAAGACTGGCCCGCCTGCCTGATTGAACTAGACCAGGCAAATTATCCCATGGTCTTAATCCAATCAGCCCACCATTGGCTGGGCCGTCACTCAGCAGTAGAGACGGCAACCTTGCAACACTGGCTCACCCATACCTCAACCCATGTTATTTTCTCAGTCCACCACCACCATGTAGTCCGCCGTCAGTGGCGACAACAGCTCACAGCGATAACTATCCCCATGCCTAATGCCGAGCTGCGGCTTCAGCTTTGGCAACAAGCATTTCCTGACGGTGTTAAAGCCATGGGCAAAGTCCGCTGGAGCGCTTTAGCCGCAGGGCTATCACTCTCCAGTGAAGAAATTTTAGAAATTGGTCGCCTGGCTCGCAATCTGGCTGGAGATCAGATGATGACTATTGATTATCTGCAACAAGCCTTACACCAAAAGGGACACACTCAAAAACTGCGCTAACAACTTTCTCAAGTCAACACACAGCTCAGATTGACAGTGTCATGCATGTCCCTCTGAGGGTTGCTACACCCAATGGGTAGGTGCCATATCTTGAGGCACCAAATTTGGAAAAGGCTCTGGTGCAACAACAATTTCTTTAGGAGCTGTTTCTTCCAGGAGATCCCAAATGACTTGCAGTAGTTCATCAAGACCCTGGCGGCTAACAGCGGAAATACCAAAGATGCGATCGCATCCACTTCTGGCCATCAGTTCTTCGGTGACGATCTCCAACTCATCCTCAGGAACGGCATCAACTTTGTTAAGAGCCAGTAACTGAGGGCGGTCTGCCAACCCATGGCCATAGGCCACCAGCTCTTGTTGAATGGTGTGGTAATGATCAATCGGGTCCAGGGTGGTGATGTCGATGACGTGCAAAAGCACCCGAGTGCGCTCTACATGGCGCAGAAAGTCGTGGCCCAGTCCCGCCCCCATATGGGCACCTTCGATTAAGCCCGGAATATCAGCAAATACAGTGCCATCACCCGTAGGTTTGCGCACCACACCCAGGTTAGGCACCAGGGTGGTAAACGGATAGTCGGCTACTTTGGGTTTAGCCGCAGAGAGGGCCGAGATTAACGTAGATTTCCCAGCATTGGGTAAGCCAATAATGCCGACTTCGGCCAAAAGCTTTAACTCTAGACGAATACGTCGTTCTTCCCCAGGCAGACCCGGTAAACAAGCCTCCGGTGCCCGATTGCGATTGCTTAAAAAGTGCTTGTTACCCAGGCCCCCTTTTCCACCCGCAGCAACACAGAGGGTGTCTTCTTCCTTAATCAGGTCCCCCAGCAGTTCACCGCTTTCAGCGTCGTATACCATCGTGCCGCAGGGGACTTCCACAATCAGATCCTTGCCCGTCGCACCGGTCATGTTTTTGGGACCACCCCGTTCGCCATGGTCCGCACGAAAGCGGTGGGCGTAGCGAAAATCTAACAGCGTTTGTAAATTGGTCACCGCCTTCAGCACCACGGAACCACCATGGCCGCCGTTGCCACCAGACGGGCCTCCGGTGGGTACATATTTTTCACGACGAAAGGCAACGAGTCCATCTCCACCATCGCCCCCTTGGACATCAACTTCGGCTTGATCAATGAATTGCATGAGAGGTGACGGTAGAGCGTGAACAATATTGGCAAAGCTGGGTGAATTGTGAATCGTAAGTTGTGATTAGGGCAATCAATAGGAGGATGGCAAAGATCTGAGTGAGTTTTGTCGTTAATCTATCAGTTTCGATAACGCCTATGGCCTTAGAACGTTTTGACGTTCTAAGGCCATAGGCTTACGCATACCACCATTCACCCATTTCCCACTAACGCAGTCTTGCTATCTCTAATTGTATCTGCTCCGTCAGCGCTTCATCCTCTCGATGTTCACGAGTCATGGCATTAAATTGATCGTCAGTCAGACCTGCGTCTTTTACAAGTTGCTTAGCATCGTTACAGTAGTTGACCAACAAACGTCGCACTTGAGACCTAACGGTACGTGGCAATTCGGTTAAATCATTGGTGCTGACACAACGTAGGTCATAGCGAGTAACGTCTGCATTAGCAATGGTCATCAGATCACTGATCTCAGCGTAGGCTTGGGGGCGAATTTGTTCGATGGCCAAGACGGCTGCAGCATAGTTGCTAACTTCTTCTTCAGTAAAAATCTGAGCGTATCCTCTTTGCCAAAACGTGGACAATGGCAAAAAGGAGATCGCCACCAGACCAATGCTGGCTGCAAAAATCCAGCGGGGTTGACGGTGGCTGTCATTACTAGAGCAACGAGGAAGCATCATGGCAATACCTAGCAAGAACTGACCAATTTTAGTTAATAAAACAGGAATACTGCATCGTAAGCCTTAGATGGACTTGAAGCAATGCGCCAATTCAATGACTTTGGTATGTAAAGTTACCGTTTCAGGCGCTCCCTGTTTAAGTGAGTATTCAAGGGAAAGCAAAAGTTTCAGAGCATTTTGCAATTGTAGAGACGAAATAGAATACGTTTCTTTTTGTAAAAAATAAATGCGTTTGGGATTACCCACATCTGCAGCCTGGGCAATGGCTCGGGTATCCCGTTCGCCAGATTCGGTCATGAGTTTGACCCATAACCAGGTACGAAACTGGCCTACCAAGGTGGCTACAATCCGTAGGGCAGGCTCATTGCGTTCGAGCAGTTCGGTAATCAGGGTAAGGGCGCGGTCGGTTTGGCCCTGTCGGAGGGCAGCCGCTAGCTGTAGGCTACTTTGGGTACTGGTGGCAACCAGGGCGTTGACTGCTTCGGGGGGTAAGGCCTGGGGCTGGGTCCAATAAGTTTTGAGCTTTTCTAGTTCGTTATAAAGTCGGCGGGTGTCAGAGCCAATCACTTCCCCCAGCAGGGCAGCTGCCTGGGGGGTAAGCTGCAACCCGACATCCTTCGCCACCTGATATACCTGATGCTCTATCTGCTCGATCTTCCAGGGGGGAATCGTATCAAACTCGCGGATGTCGGCGTGGGTTTTAATGAGTTTGGTGGATTTTAAGCGCCCGTCGGGTTTATTGCTGCTGGTTAACAACAGAATGGTACTGTCTGGGATATTGGGGAGGGTACGTTCTAGTTCGGCCAACAGGTCAGCAGAGCAGCGTTGACAAATGGGCGTATCCACCAACCATACGATACGCTTGCCCATGCCAAAGGGGGGGGTCATCGCCTGGTTCAGCGCCTGAATGAGGGCGTCAGGTTGTTCTGGTGGAATTTTTTCGTAATTAAAGCTAGACCAGTCGGGGTTGAGATTGCGATCGCATAGCGCCCGCACCGCCTTTTTCATCCGAAACTCATCGGCACCCCAAAAGAAATAAACCGGCATGGTCAACCGCTCAATAATGCCTCAACAAACTCATAGCTAGAAAATGGTCTTAAGTCTTCGATGCCCTCGCCAGCGCCAATAAAACGAAT
>JAHQVZ010000333.1 GCA_019634055.1 Leptolyngbyaceae cyanobacterium MAG.088 | reverse complement strand
TCACCACCGCTGGGGCCATTGCCTTCATGGCCAATAATGCCATCCAAAATGGTTAGATCTGGGTCAATCGCTTGGGCCGTTTCCACTAGCATCTGGGCAAATCGCTGGCAGTCTTTCCCCGCTTCCATATGCCACCATGCCTTCATTTTGCCGGGTACACAACCAAAAAGATTTTTTACCCCCAGAGTGATCGTTAGTTGCATATGGGATTTAACTTTGGGCAGGTTAATCACCACATCCGCATCCATGGCTTCTTTAGACAACAGCAAGTTATCAAAATTACTTTTTTGCTCAAGTTTGTAGCGTTTACCATGGAGTTCCACGATGGGTAGGTCAAGTTTTTGAGCCCACTGCAGTAAACCATTAGCCTTAGCCACACCATGAGCACTACCAAATGCTGGACTATCGCCTAAAAATGGTTTGCCGCCGACTTCTTGAACCAGTTTGGCAACACAATAGACCACTTCTGGACGGGTAGTACATTCTTTAGTGGGGCGGGCACCTGTAAGTAAGTTAGGTTTGAGCAGCACCCGCTGACCTGGTTTGACGTAGGTTTCCATGCCGCCAAGGGGTGCTAGCAAGGTGCGCAGTTGCTGTTCTAATACGTCAACATCATAGCTAGTGGCCTGGAGCAGACTAACGGAAACCATAGAGCACTAAAAATTAAGCAGCATTATCGTTATTCATTGTGGTCTGGGAACCTATAAAGTGCAACAACTGGCTAGAAAAGATTGGCCGTTGTACGGTGTCCAAGGGAACGATGTGCCCAATGTGTTGGAGAAAGCGATGCTAAGTCTATGGGCTAAGACTAGTGGTACCTGGATTAATGTGGCCCTGGTATTATTGGGGACGATCAGTGGTCTGCTGCTGCGGGGACGACTACCCAATAGGATGCAGGATGTGATTACTCAAGCGGTGGGGTTGATCACTATATTTATTGGGGTGCAAATGGCACGCCCCTTGGTTGAGGTGGATGCAGGTGCGATCGCAGGCGTCATCGTCGGATTGGTGGCCCTGGTTACAGGTGGTCTTCTCGGCGAATGGTGGCAAATAGAACAGCGTCTAGTAACCATCGGCGATAATCTGAAAACACAATTTGGCGGCAGTGGTCAGTTTACCGAAGGATTTGTTGCGGCCAGTTTGTTGTTTTGTGTTGGCCCTATGACAATTTTGGGGAGCCTCAACAACGGCCTCAGCGGTGATGGCACAATTTTGATTATCAAGGGGACAATGGATGGTCTGGTGTCCATTGCGTTGACCGGTAGCTATGGCATGGGTGTTGGGTTTTCAGTGTTGCCGGTGGTGATTTACCAGGGAGGACTATCGTTGTTGGCAGGGTTGTTGTCCAGCGGTATTGGTGATCCGACATCTTCTGCCAGTGTGTTGCTAGTCACGGGAGTGGGTGGTGTGATTATCCTGGGCTTAGGTTTAAATCTGTTAAAAGTGACAACAATTCGCGTGGCGTCATTTTTGCCTGCGCTGTTATTGACACCGTTACTTTACAAGCTATGTCAGATTTTGAGCCTAGGGTGAGCGAGATTTTGAGCCTAGGGTGAGCAAGGGGCCAATGATAACCTACTGGCTGAGAGGCAGGCTACGTTAGGGTTACTTGGTCCATGGATGGTTGTTGCGCAGCGAGAGGCTGGCAACTAGACGTTAGCTAGACGGCTAGTTCTGCTGCTTTAGGGTCAGGGGTACTTGGCTCACTTGGTTCATATAGATACTCAAACCAATTGCCAAACGGATCACGACCATAAAACGAGGCGGTACCGTCGCGATGTTCATGGATTTCGGTGAGTTTGATATCTTCCTGACTAAGCTTGGCATAGGCTTCGTCAATGGCCGCTCGCTCATCAAACACAAAACCAAAATGAGGTCCGGCTTGATCGTAGTCAGGGCTAAGCAATGCCAGGCCATCATTGCCTGCCTTTAAATAGGCCCAGTCACTGTCTTGCCAGACTAGCTTCATCCCTAAATTCTGATAAAACTTGGCAGCGGCAGCAATATCATTCACACACACTGCAACGTGTCCCAAACGTTTAAGTTCCATTAGCAAGTACCCCTGGTTTTATAGGTGATTTTTTATTATTGTAGAGGCCCCATGAAAAGTTTTTTTTGATATCTGCTGTTGGGGCAATTCCTAGACTGGTACCGACTACGGTTTTCCCTAACAGGCTTAGTCAACGTATCAATTACTATAAAGTCACAACAAAAAAAGGACTAAAACGTCATGGATGCAACATTTGACAGCGATAAGCGTAAACTTTTGTCAGCCCTTTCCCACGGGTCTATCTTCCTTAGCCAGCTTTTATTCTCAGCAGGCCTTCCCGGTGCTCTGTGGGTAATTTCTGACGACCCGGTGGTTAAAGAAAACGCTAAAGAAGCGTTGAACTTCCACCTCAACATTTGGATCTACAGCGGTATTGTTGGATTTCTATGCTGGTTTCTAGTGGGCTGGCTGTTTGTGATTCCTCTACTCATTTTTCAGTGGGTCATGCCAGTCCTTGCCATGGTAGCTGGTTTCAATAACCCTGATAGTGCCTTTAAATACCCGTTTATTCTTCGTTTTCTTTAGATAAACGTTTGGTTTTGGCCTAAAGCAATTTGCTAAAAGGAGTTTCAACGTCAAGTTTGTTTGTGTCCGGGTAAATACGTAGAAAACTCATTATTTTATGACACTTAAATACTTGACTTATCTCCTGATGGATGTATGAGCATTACGAATAGATGAGTAAGCAGTCTAGCATTGGGCTGCTTTTTTCGTTACCCCATTCTGCAAACCCTGTGAATAAACGTCGCTGGTTTAATTTGACTGAGTATGCGCTGCTTTTGGGCTCTGGTGCTGGCACAATCGCATCGATAGCTACGCAGCAAGCAATGTTAGCTGTTGCGCCCCTATCTGTCTTAGCAGGATTGGGGCTAATCAGTCGACGACAATTGCAAACTAAGCTGACACAAAGTCAATCGGTAATGTTGACGGTCAATAGCAGTTTGGATGATCGTTTGAAAGACGTGCAAGAACAGTTGGAAGATTTGCCATCCCATGAGCAACTAAATGCGGTGCGGCAATCAGTCATTGCTCAGACCCAACAAGATATTTTGAGTCTGTCTCAACTTTTCGAATATACACGGAATATGCTCTTGGAAAAGATTGAAGAGCAAGATAAGGATATTCCAGAATTGCAAGAGTTGCGCCAGGGATTGGCCAAACTGCAAAATTATTACACCAAGCTAGGAATTGACCTAAAAGATGTGCGATCGCGCTGTCAGCAGCTATCTGACAATAGCCGTCTTGAAACGGCTGAGGCAACGGTCGCCAAACTTAAGTCTGAAGTAATGCAGTTCCGTGTTCACATGGAAGTGTTTAGCGCAGATACAAAGAATAATTTTTCTGGTCTGAATGATAAGCTCCAATATCTGAAACAGCAGGTTCAACAACTCACCACAGACGACCGTCAGTCGCTCTTAAGAGGCGAAGTACAAGAACTGGTGAAAACTGTTTCAGAGATGGTTTCACGGGATGAGTTTTTGGAGCTATCTGCGCGCTTGCGAGAAGTACAGGAAAATATGACTCCAATCTCGCAAACAGCCCCTGTCTTTTCGAATGACCAGACAAATCTGCAGCATCGAGTGGATACCCTCGAAAATCAGTTGGGCACCGTTACCGAGTCAATATTAGAGGCCGTCGCAGAAACCCTAGATCCCGTACAAAATCAGCCAGATAAAGTCTTTAAACATTTGCAGCAACGTTTAGATGCGACCGATCAGCAAATGAGCACCATAACAGATAATGTGCTGGCCGCTGTCGCTGAAACGATTGAACCGTTGCAAACGTCTCCTGGCAACCAGTGGCTATTTGATTTTGACAATGTTAATAACGATAAATCTGATAGCCGAAAGGCTTTAGAACAGCTGATAGCCCAGGCAAGAGAAAGGATTGTCATGGTGTGGCCTTGGACTGATAATGTGGAGCTCGATGACAATCTGTTACAACAGCTCCGACAGGTATTAAATCGCGGTTGTCGGTTAGACATTGGCTGGTGTCATCAGGGAGACAGTCGTGAAAACATTTTATTGCGTACAATCAGTCAGCGTTGGAGTGAAGACAATACGCGACATCGTCAGTTAAAGCATGCCCTGAATCAGCTGCTACCGCTGAAAAAAGACTACCCACAGCTGTTCTCTTTTAAGATTTTAGGTACCACCGAAAACTTTGCTGTATGTGATTCTCGCTCTGCCATTATCGGTATGCAGGGCCTATCGACCCAGACAAGTTTATTTCCAATGGTGAAGCTAAAGCTACACACAACTGAGCAAGCGGTGATTCAACCGCTGATTCAACGGTTTGAGAATCCTGTTATTCGGGCTGATGATGCAGTTGCTTACTTTAATCGAGGGGTTACCCGGTATGACATGCGTGACTTTACCGGAGCCATTGATGATTTAACCCAGGTTATAGATATTCAACCAAACGCCGCTGCCTATAACTGTCGCGGTGTGGCCTGGATGGAAATGAATGACTATGCCAGGGCTCTGCAAAACTTTACCCAAGCCATTCGATTAAATTCTGGACTGTTTTCAGCTCGTTGTAATCGGGGAGTATTGCGGATAGATATACGCGATTATGATGGGGCTCTAGATGACCTCACAGCCGCTAGTGATCTATGTGCTCAGAGTGCAATTCCTTACTTTTATAAAGGGCGGATTTTCCAATTTTTAGGTGAGTTACGACAGGCTGTAGGCCAATTTAGCCTGGCAATTGAACGACAACCGAAACTAGCACTGCCTTACTGTTATCGTGGTGCAGCCTATCAAAAACAAGGTAAAGTCTTGCAGGCAATTGCTGACTTAGAAACGGCAGCTCGTCTATTGCGCACCACTGGTGATGTGAATAACCTCAAACAGGTAATGCGCAAGTTGAACAAGCTAAAGCAAGTATTGCAGGTAAAAGCGGCAGTCGTGATATAGGCTTTCTAAGCCGCAACGGCCTGGGCAAGTTGCCCCATTAAGCCAATTTCACTGCAAACCTCGTAGAATTTAACCTCAGGTGGAGCAGCAAAGAGGCCAGAGAGTTCCCGCACAACTTTTTGATAGGTGGGGTTCTGGTGTGCATCCATATTGTCAACGTTGTCCCAAAGAATGACCGCAATCCCTCTATCGGTACCGGGTTCTTGAAAAAGATAGGCTCCCTGGAAACCATCGCTATAGGTAGTAACAGCTTGTTCATAGAGTTGGCGAGCTTCAGAAAAGCGACCGGGTTTAAATTCGCCAATGGCAATGTAGGCCTGCTTGTGCTTTAGAAAATCGGTAAAGTCAGTCATAAGTATTTTCGCGTTTCAACAGGGATAAACTTTCTGGAATTGCGTCAAATTTAAAGTTTGAGTTGGGTTAAGTAAAGAGTACAGAGTGAAGAGTGAAGGGCCGTTACTCTTTACTCTGTACTCTTCATCCAGTTCTCTACCCAAAAATTAAATTCTGACAGACCCCTAATAGTTTGGGGCAAGGGTTACTGATTACTACAGTTTTGTTATGTTGATTTGTGATTCTTAGATTTGATTTACGTCTGGATGAGGTGATAGGAGGTTTGGTGCTGGGGATCAGGACGGGAAGGTGGAAGGGTAAAGGTGGAAGGGGGAAAGGGATATACTCAAGGCTGGTTCCTGACTGCTGATCCCTAAGGACAGAGAAATCATCAAATTCCGTAATCCTCATAGCTATTATTTGAAAACTATGGGGAGTTGACATCCAGTAAGTTGGAGTTTATTTAATTTCTGTCCCTAAGTCCCTATTCAATTGAAACTTTTAGAATTTCATCGATTTGCTGGTAGAGCATGGCTCGATCATTGGAATTATCCAGTACCCGATCGGCTTGGGCAGCTTTTTCGTTCAGGGAAAGCTGATTATTAATGCGGGCTGTTGCTTCATTTGCTGAGAGGTGATTGCGATCCATTAGTCGCTGTTGTTGCTGGTCTGGGTTGCAAACAACCACCCAGATTTCGCTGACTAGGTGGGTGAGATTTGCTTCAAACAGTAGGGGGATGGCATAAACCAGGGTTTGGGTAGATGGGTATGTTTGACTCACCTGGTGAAATCGTTGTCGTACAAAGGGATGGATTTGTTGCTCAACCCATTGTTTCTCGTTAGGTTGGTTAAAAATAATATTGCCAAGCTGTTGACGGTTTAGAGACCCATCGGCCAGCAGAATACTGTCTCCATAACGCTGGGCTAAGGTAACCAAAATAGAAGAACCGATGACGACTGCTTCGCGGGCATAAACATCGGCATCCAGGATGGGTAACTGGTGGGCAGTGGCTAAGTAATCGGATACGGTCGATTTGCCGGTAGCAATGCCGCCGGTTAAACCAATGATGCGCTGGTTATTGTTTGGCATTGGAGATGGCCCACTGTACCAGGGCATCGGTGAGACCGTCTAAGGTGTAGGTGCTGGCTTCAATGTCTATGCGACCTAAGTCTTCGAGGCAGGTTTTAGTAGTTTGGGGTCCGATGGATGCGATCGCAACCCCATCCATATAATCCATCCAGGTATCTCCAAACTGAGCAACCATTAGTTGCTTAAAATGCCGCACCGTTTTTGAACTGGCAAATGTCACCGCATCCACCTGCCTCTGTTGCAAGGCTGTTGCGGCCCCGGATGCCATCGCTTTAGGGCAGCCAGACTCATAGGCAGGCACTTCAGTGACTACCGCCCCCTGGGCCAAACATGCTTTAAAGAGCACATCGCGTCCTCCCGTTTCCACCCTTGGAAACAGGAGCTTTAACCCGGCTAAAGGGACGGGAAAACTCTCCACCAGAGCATCGGCCACATAATTTGGTGGCATAAAGTCAGCCTTTAACCCACGTTCAGTCAGAACGTTGGCCGTTTTCTTCCCAACAACGGCTAACTTGAGATGGGCCAACTGTCGCAGGTCATACTCTTTTGCTAATAGTCGATCTAAAAAGAAATTGACCGCATTGGCGGAGGTTAAAATCAACCAATCAAAGGTTTGTAAGGTTGCCAATGCTTGATCTAAGGCGACCCAGCTAGAGGGTGGACAAATTTCTAAAGCTGGCATATCAATAACCGTCGCACCTTGACTGTGAAGTAAGTCAGTAAATGCGCTCGACTGCCCTGTCGCTCGGGTGATCAAGATTGTTTTGTGGGTTAGCGTGCCCCTGGCCATACTGTCAGCTGTAGTTGACGGGAGTAGAAACTCTCGCAAGCGTATCACCTCACCAACAACGATAATACAAGGAGATAACGTTTCTCCCTTGGTCAACTGCGCAATGGTCAGCAGGGTGCCTTGCCATAACCGCTGCTGTGGTTGACTCGCCCATTGAATAACGGCCACAGGGGTATCACCATGCTGTCCATGGATCGTTAGCTGATGACAAATATCGCCTAAATGCCGCCCTCCCATTAAGAAGACCAGGGTTTCTAGGTTGGCAAGGGTGGCCCAGTCTAGGTTTTGGAGATTATGGGCCGTAAACACACCAAACCCATGACTAAGGGCTGGATCAGTCAGGGGAATAGCGCTCAGGAGCGGGGCTACCAGGGCTGAAGACATCCCAGGAATCACTTCAAAAGAACAGTTAGCGGCCTTGAGTGCCTGAACCTCAGAGGCTGCTCGACCAAAAATAAAGGGGTCACCACTTTTTAGGCGTACCACCTGTTTTCCCTGCTGACAGTGGGTTATTAACAGCTGATTAATGTCTGTTTGAGAGGTACTCGGTCGGCCACCTCGTTTGCCCACGCAAATGAGTTCACAGGTAGATGATAGCTGGGACAATAACCGCTGATCTATTAAGGCATCATAAATGAGACTGTCAGCCTGCTGCAAAATCTGCTGTCCCTTGACAGTGAGATAATCGATATTGCCTGGACCTGCCCCTAAAAGGTAAACCTTACCCACCATTTTGTTCGTCATAGAGACTACTATACTGGTCACCGTTGTTTGTATTTGATCCCATGATTACGCTCTACCATACGCCGCTGTCGATTAATTCCCGTCGGGTCTGGGTGACGCTAATTGAAAAGGGCTTAGACTTTGAGCTAAAGGAAGTCAACCTCACAGGAGATCAGTTTAAGCCAGAGTTTTTGGCCTTAAACCCGTTTCACCATATTCCGGTCCTGGTAGATGGTGACAACACGTTGATTGAATCTTTTGCCATGTTGGATTATCTGGAGGCAAAGTACCCCAGTCCAGCTCTAATGCCCCCACAGCCAGAGGCGATCGCACGGGTGCGAATGGTGCAGATGGTAACCCTAAATGAGTTATTGCCTGCCACATTGCCCCTTACCATGAAGCATCTTTTTGGCAAGGATGATCCAGACGCGGTGGCCAAAGCCTATGAAAAGGCTGCAGTTGTGTTTAAGTTTTGGGCACAGCAACTAGGGGAAAATGACTTTTTTGGCGGTCAACAGATTTCCTTAGCGGACATTGTCAGCGGCACTGTGGCAGCCTGGTTCCCCGAAATGGGGCTGTCCCTTGCAGACTACCCTGCCCTAGAAGCATGGCGACAGCGTCTGATGGATCGCCCTGCCTGGCAGCAAAGCCAGTGTAGCCAGGCTGAGTTAGAGACATTTAAGGCCAGAATGCAAGGACGACGTCCTGGTCAGTAGCTTTACTACCCCTATCTCCACCTGAGACCTTACTGTTTTACTGTTGCACAACAAGCCTCTTCCCTTATATGGCCTTGGGAGCCATATTGGTGCTAGAAGCAGCCACAGTTGTCCGTCCTGTGACTTTCTGACCAATCCGTTGAACGGTAAGAACAGAACAGGGGGCATGGTGCATCACATAGTTACTAACGCTACCCAACAACAGCTCACTAAAACCAGTGCGGCCCCGCCGACCCATCATAATCAGGTCGGCGTTCCATTTTGCTGCAATATTACATAACACATCTCCAGGGGCACCGATGGGGCAAGTGTATTCGGCACTAATGCCTTGACGACGAACAAAATCAGCTTGCGATCGCAACCATTGCTCAATTTCCTGTTGTTGCTGCTGCCAGCTAGCCCGATGACTTTGATATAACTCAGTAGTCCAGATCCCCTGCATACCTTCCATACTCAAATAAACCGGATCAGGGTAACTGACATCCATTGGTGAACCCACCATAACAAGATTAAGCTGGGTCCTTGGCTTAGCCAAAGCGATAGCCTCTTCAAGCACGTTGCGGCAACTATCACTCCGATCTAAAGCCACTAAAATTCGTTGAAACATGGCAACTAATCTCCTGGATGGTGTGAGGGTAATCAGCTGTATTTATTATTGATTAATAAATACTCAACGACTCAAAAAACTCTATAGTCACTAAAAAACTCAACTTCTAAATTGAGAAATATTAAGTTTGAAACGCTAAATTTATTTTCATAAAAGCCTATAACTCTCGGTCACGTCATAACGTATAACGACTTCCAACTTAGACAATCAAGCCATCTGAGAAGACTATAGTTTGAGTCACAAATAAGCTTCAAAGAACTTTGCTAAAGAGCATGAAGATACATAATTCTATCTGTTAAGTCTGGCAACAATATTTTGCGGCACTTGCGTCAAAGGCTTGATAAGTAATATGAACAATGCTTTCAAGTCTTTGCTAGTTGATGTTTAAACCTTGGTTTAGCTTCTAGAATACAAGTGGTCGAAAAATATAGTGAAAGAGAAAAAACTGCTCTTTCTATAAAGTAGACCTCTTGTAAATCTCACCTAATGTTCAATCGCAATTATCGTTGTTTCAAGTTGCTAAGTAAACCTAGTTAATGCCTTCTAGTAACTTGAGGTATCGACCTTTCCCACCCCAGTTAATACACGTTATAGAGGCTAGAAGTCATGAATATTCTTCGTTGGCTAAGTGATGGCTTTAACTACATTTTTGAAGCTGTTGCTCGTATTTTTGGCCCCGATGATGATGCTTATCCCGCTAGCGGTGTGCAGCCCTATGAAGGCGACCCCTATTCCTCTAGTTGGATCTAACTTAGCCTAGTCAATTGCCATTGTTATTGAGTTCATAGGCTTACGCTCCATGAATTCTCAATCCATGATCGATATGCTCCTCTAAGGCTCTGGTAATAGCTACCAGAGCTTTTTTATAGTGGTTTCTGATAGGTCAGATTTTATCTTTAACGCTGCATTAGCCCACACCAAGGGAATATTCAAGTTAGGATGACTCTACGGTCAAAATGGTCAAAATAGAATGACGCTTCCTTTGCCTACGCGTTCAACAGGGCAGCTGCCAGAGAACAATATAACCCTGGATGCCAGGCATCTGAAAAAATCCTACGGTCGCGGCAAACAACGATTTGAAGCAGTACGTGATGTTTCTCTACGCATCTGTGCTGGTGAAGTGCTGGCATTTTTAGGCCCCAATGGTGCGGGCAAAACCACAACCATTAAAATGATTGGCGGCTTAGTCCGCCCCGATGCTGGCCAGGTTTATATTGATGGACTTGACCCCCACCAGCAATCAATGGCCCTAAAGCGTGTAGGTGCTGTTTTAGAAGGAAATCGCAACCTTTACTGGCGACTAACACCTCTAGAAAATATTGAATATTTTGGTGGCTTGCGTCAGGTACCTCGCAAAGTGGCCAGGCGACGAGGGGAGTATTTACTTGAGCAGTTTGGTCTGATTGACAAACGCAAAACCCCGGTACAAAAGCTATCGCGGGGGATGCAGCAAAAGTTAGCCATTGCCGTCGCCTTAGTGCATCAGCCAATGCTGCTTTTGTTGGATGAACCCACACTCGGGTTAGATGTGGAGGCTAGTGAAACCGTTAAAACCTTGGTGAGAGAGATTGCCACAGGGGGCTGTGCCATTTTGCTAACCACCCATCAACTCGATGTAGCCGAAGAATTATCAGACCGGGTTGCCATTATTCGCCAGGGAAAAATCATTGCAGAACAGCCCACCCATGCGCTGATCAAACAGTTTTCAGGAAGTGCCTACCGCATTGATTGTAACCAGCCCATTGATCTTGAGCGGGCTAAAAAAATTATGATTCTAGGCGGGACGGTAACAGATAGTCAGGTACATTTTCCAGGGGACGCGCTCTATGAGCTGCTGGATATTCTGCGACCATTGCCCATTAGAGAGATTCGGCAAGATCGCGCCGATCTGACCGATGTGTTTTTGTCGTTGATTCGTGACGAATCAACAGGTCCAGATTGACGATGGCGCTATTGGTTTATAAAGAGACTTTACGCCTGAGTAAGAAACCGAGCGTAAGTAAACTAATAACAAACGATGGTTCAGGGACATCCTGAGCCTCACTGTTATTAGTTGACGACGTGAAACTGCTTAGCAGCGCAATACCGTCATTAGCGCATTCCAGAAACAAGGTAGCAATAAAGTCTCCTCCTGGTAATAGTGCTCGATCTAACCGGAATGTATGGGTTTCGCCACCAGCGGCATTAAAATACTCAAAATCTAACCCTGCGGCACTAGCATCTTGCGCTGATAAAAATTCAATATCTCCTAAAAATGAGCCATCGATGATAGATGTCAGCACCGGATCAGTTTCACCGATGTAGGCATAGGCTTCCTGCACTGTGGCTATATCACCCATGGTGTTGGGCTGCTCCCAACCAGACTCGTAATAATGCTGCAGGTGATCAAACCCTCCATTAGTCCCAGAGACGGAGGCTGCCGTTACATCACTAAAAACACCGATTTGAGAAACTGTAGAATCATTGGTTTCAGCAAAACGAATGCCATACAAGGAGCCGTTAGCTCCATTGATATCTTGGTCTGTGAAATTAAAGAGGAGATCGCCCCAGCCAATGTTGCCATCTTCGGCATCAGGGGAATCAATGCCCGTGAGCGCACTTTCACCACTGATGGAAATGTAGATATGGTCCTCAGTTTCTTTTGTAGCTAAGCCCCTAATCTCATACTCATCGCCACCGGAACCATCGGTAAAGGCATCGATACTGTAGGTCCAGTCTTGATGAAAGGTGCCAGCATGGGCTGTTTGGATCATTGCTAAACTACATAGCGCAGAGCCGATGAGCAGTGAAATCCGTTGCATATTAATATTGCCAGTACTGTTCTGGAAATCTTCAAGAGCAGCCACATTATCGATGTAACTGCATAGATAGATGCCTAGTTGCGGACTCAATGGTATCAAGCTTTATTTATAAATTCTCCCGCAAAATTACAGAAGTTATTTAATCGCATCAGCATTAAGTATTCTTTGGGTAGCGATTATCAACCATTTCAGAATTGTATTGTTGTGTTCGATTGAGAGGATACTGATGGCAGATACTAGTATCAAGACCAATCCAGCCTTTGTTTTCCAAACCCCCCAGGTGCGTTTTAGCAATCAGGTTACACCGCTGCTAGTCAACAATCGTCCTTGGGATATTGCCGAGCTGCACACCGATGGCCGATCTCAGCCCTTGGACATCCATTTGAAAAAGCTCTTTGGCACCGTACTACCCCCATCTGCCGCCCAGAAGTATGGCTTGCGTCTAAACTGTCGCTATAGCTTTGCCGTGGCGACAGTGGCGGATGAGCAGCTATTTTCCACGGTGCCAGTGCTGCTAACTCCATGGTTGCAGGTAGAAAAAGAGGCCAAAATCGACGAGAGATTGGTGGAGGCTATCGCTAAAGAAATTGAGCGTTGGCAGCGGATAAATGTCCCCGTTAAAGATCAGGAACGCTATCAGTTCACCCTTTAATTCAATCGGCAATCGCTATAATTGTTATTCAAGCTTATGATTTAAATTAAGGTTAACCTCTTATTTTGTCCGTAGGCCACAATGAACCGGTTTTATCTAAGACGACATTGCCATGGTAGCCATTAAGCAGTCTAATTATTTTCCACCAGAAGACTATCTTGAGGCGGAGAAATCAAGCCTGGTTAAACATGAGTACCATGATGGCAATGTTTATGCGATGGCAGGTGCCAGCGATGAGCATGTCACCATTGGAATTAATATTACGTCCTTACTGCGAAGTGCTTTGCGAGGGAGAAACTGTCGTACCTATGGATCTGATATGAAAGTTCAGATCGATGCAGTTAATCACTATTATTATCCTGATGTGATGGTGAGTTGTGATCAGCGCGATCGCGAGTTTAAATACTTCAAAAAATATCCCACACTAATTATTGAAGTTCTTTCGGAGAGTACTGAGGCGAAGGATCGGGGTAAAAAATTTGAGCATTACCGCCATCTGGAAACATTGCGAGAATATGTTTTGGTAAGCCAAACGCAGCAACAGGTTGAAGTGTTTCGTAAGAATGAGTCAGGATTATGGGTGTTACATCCGTTCGGTGAGGGTGCTCAGGTGAATCTGATGAGTGTGGATATAAGGTTTTCCATGGCCTCTCTCTACGAGGATGTTGAATTCGTCGCCCCTTTCAATAATTGATTTTGTTGCCCACTATTAAGGCGAGTGAGCTAGTCAGGAGATTCATGGGGCAACTCAGTCCTTGGACAAAACTCCATTAGCCGTCATCATATAGAGTAACCGTCCCAGATAGATTTTCCATGCTCAACCTGCTCATCGGCGAAATCAAACGTACCTGGATTCAATTTATTCGTTATCCTAGCGAAATTATTGGTGGGGTGGTGATCATCACCACGGTTTTCTACGGTCTGTTTATCAGTGCGCAATACATGGCCGGTCCAGCTATGAACTTTGGTGATCGACTGGACTCAGTTGTAGTGGGCTACGTACTCTGGACGTTGGCGCTCTATATTGTCAATGATATTGCCTTTAACATCCAGTCTGAGGCCCAAACTGGGACATTGGAGCAGATTTTTCTCTCCCCATTTGCAGCACCCAAAATCTTCTTTGCACGGGCCGTAGCAAGTTTGGCCCTGCGAATGACCATTATTATACTGATCCTGTTTATCTTAATGGGCATTACAGGTAGTCAGCTATCATTTCCGTTAGGGTTAATTTTTCCGTTGCTAACGCTGCTAATGGCAGCCTATGGTCTTGCCTTTGTAATGGGTTCCTGTGCATTGATATTTAAGCGAGTGCAACAGATTTTGCCAATTTTTCAGTTTGCCTTGCTATTTCTCTTAGCCGCCCCCACGGAAGAATGGAGTGGTCGAGCGCGCATAATTGCCAATTTTTTGCCGATGCTGCCCAGCACAGGACTGTTGCGTAATCTTATGGCCCGTGGGGAAGGATTGGACCTTGCTTTACTAGGGGTTGCCGCGGCTAATGGAGCCGCTTACTTTTGCCTTGGTTTGTTGGTCTTTGGCTGGGCAGAACGTCAGGCAAAACGTAAAGGAATTTTAGGGGGCTATTAATTGTATTTTGAAGAGATTGGCTAACGCTAATATTTTTGGAGAACATCTGCCATTATTGAGCCATAGATGCCCCAACAAAGCTGAATTCATGAAGTCTATCAGTTTGGCCTTGCTACTTTCCCTATCAATGGCTCAGCCTGCCCTTAGTGATGCGGGTGACTTTGTTCGGATTGCTACAGATGAAGATCATTGGGACAAACCATCAGATAGCAATATTCAAATTTTTAACGAATATTTAGTAAATAATAGTTCATCGACGTTAGAGCTTGCAAATCCTCTAATAAAGATTGTCAAAAATCTATATCAGTTAGAATTACTATCAGATCAGTTTTATCAGCGGCTGCTTATTGAGATAGAGCAGGGTACAACAACACGAAGATCAAGACTTCTGGCTGCACTTACCGAACAAGAGCTTACAGAAGATAGGAATAGCTATCTACCTGAACAATATGTAGATGCAGAATTCTCATTGGACACATCGGAACTAACAGCCGGTGCTTTGTCTTATCTACCCGAGTCTTTGTCAGAATTTATCGTCGAGTTTGAAGAAACTCATGACGGATCAATAGCAGATGGGTTCTCTGCTGAAATAATGTAAATATTCTTTGAAGAACTTGAAACGGCTCATGGTGTAAATCGTGAAATGTTTCAAGCTCTTATGATTGAAAGTTATAAGAGTTTCCTTTTTGGACCGTATGAAGAATATTTTACGGCAATTAGACAACACTTGGATAAACTTAATGAGACAGGAATTTTAGATAATTCTGTCTATAGGCATTTGCATGAGGCGATCTCAACCTACTACATTAGCTCAGTCTCTGACCTATATAGGAATGCCTTAGATTGGACAATCACTCTAGAAAATTTGCAATCGCCTTACGTAAATGAGAGATTAAATGCACTGCAACAATCACATATTCTTTCACCTAAAGCCGAGGAGAATCTTCTGATCGCATTAGATACAGGTCAAGTTACTAGTGAAATAGGGTTCTTCAACTATATTGATCAAGCAGCTTTGGTGAATTTGGATGACTATTCTCCTCAGCCTTACCTTTATCTACCGAAGGTATATGAGAAAATCGCTAAAATGCTTGATAAAAGAGGAATCCTGAATGATAATTTTGGCTCATTTCAAGTGATTGAGGCGGCTGAAGGCGCAGCTTCTCTTGTTAGATTTGGACAAGTCAGACTCATTGCTTTTACAACTTTTAACGAAGAAGATGAACTATCTGAAGAAGGACAAGTTGCCGCCACCTCACATCTTAAGGTATGTGAATTTTTCTGCGAGCTAGCAATCTCAGCTACTTACGATAATCAAACATATCAACAGGCTGGAATTTACGATGTGCTTGAGGAGATTGAAGATAATTACTATAATTATCAGCTCAATGAAATATCTGCCTTCTTTAATCAGATTTTGCGCGATCAAGGTTCTCCTTATCGTCTTTATACGGTTTCTCCCATCAGTAATGAAAAAGTATTCTTAGATGTACAAACCTTTAAGGCTAATGGTAAACCAATTGGCTTTATTGCACTCACTGAGGAACAAAGAGACATTTTCTTTAATAGGGACAATATTACCCTTGAGGAAAGAGCTTTCTTGAATGCCCAACCTGGATTAAACAGCGATGTCATCACTGACATTGTAGATTCAATAATAGCTTCAGAGATGCTGACTCACTTGCCTGATGAGCAAATTGCTATTGGGAAAGCACGAATAGCCCAAAACTATATTATTCAGAGTTCTCAAATACTCACGGCTTTTGAGAATGTGATTGTCAGTTTGTCTAATGTCATTAGAAGAAATCTTTCTAATGAAGGAGACCTTCTTGACGAAGGAAACGAGCTTTATCAAGCATTAACGTTAGAATTGGCAAGTATTTCACGAGGTGCTTTTCAACCAAGCAACTTTGAAACTACCTATGATGATGAATCTCAGACTAGAAACTTCTCGTTTGATCTGAATGGAAATCGCTACAGTCAATCTTTTCCAATAGGCGATGGTTCAGAGTCATATGATTCCTGGCATTGTCTTTCTGAGATAGTCTCCTTTATTGTAAATGTCGCTGTAGATGCAAACTTAGAGGGTCGATTTTATCAATTAACTGACCAATATAATTCTGGATACCTGTTTTTGACAGATACCCAATATGAAACGTTAGAGCGCTATGAATTATTCAATATCAATCCTATAAATTAAAGTAGGCGATTGGTGCTCAATTATGCTGCAAGATTCAGTCACTTTTGCTTAATCTAAAGTCAGTTTTCTGAGAAGATATTATGACATTTTGGGCTGGCTGGTTAACGGTATTTGTAGTGGGTCTGGTGGCTGTGGTTACCCCTGGCCCAGATTTTGCACTCACATTACGCAGTAGTTTGGCCTACTCCCGCCGGGCTGGGGTATATACAGCAGTAGGCATTGGTCTAGGCAATACGATCCATGCCACCTATTGTTTAGTTGGCATTGGGGCAATTATTTCCCAGTCTATTTTGTTATTTAATGCACTGAAATTACTTGGAGCTGCATACCTGATTTATTTGGGTCTCAAATCTCTGCAGGCACAACCCATAAAGACAGAATCCTTGCACGATAACCGACGCATTGTCAGTGCGTTTGCCGCCTTTCGACTGGGGTTGTTTGGCAATTTACTAAACCCCAAGGCGACGTTGTTTTTCTTAGCCCTATTTACCCAAATTGTACAGCCAGAAACCCCGTTAGTGGCTCAGGCAATTTATGGCGGCACAGTAGCCTTGCAGTCGATGGTGTGGTTCGCTCTGCTAGCTTTACTGATTTCTCAACGCTGGGTAAAACAGCTGCTGATGGACGTATCTCATTGGTTAGAACGTATTACTGGAGCGTTATTAATTTTGTTAGGGTTACGTTTAGCTGTCACCCAACGCTAACGTGTTTGAAAAAGACTGAGACTGCAAGTATAGATATAGCCTGAGAGGAATAGTATCAAAAAGGATAGGGAGAGATAGTGGTGATTAGTGATTGCGATCGTTGGCATCCTCATAACCGCCCACCAATTGATACCCCCGTTGACTGACCAAGTCGGTTAACGGATGAACTACTTTTTCAGGGGCTCTCCAATCGGTAATACAGTCTGCCAAACCACGACAGATACCCAACCGTGCCTCGGCTTGACGCACGAGTAATAGCCCAGCATCTGAGCTCAGATCCAAACCTGAAAATTGAACGCTCAGGGGTCGAACTGATAAAAATCGAACGGCAGTTCCGATGGACACTATGTCCTACTGCACTCTTAGAATGCAATATCTCTGCTCATAACTTCTTTGTCCAAAAGCAGTTTAGGGAGATAAGTCAGTGAACTTTACCCGAAGTTCACCAGAGACGCCCTATTCTTCTCATCACTTGCTCGCATAATCTTCAACCAGCGTGCAGCTAGCAAAAGCCGATTCGATCGTGTCTCTCCCGCTTTGAGATATAGATAATTCATTTGGACAGGTCATTTTTATTGACTCTGCCGCTTTGCGATCGCTAAACATTCTCGGACATTTACAGTGCCAGTCTTGACCTGCTTTAGCTGGTCTAGGTTGATGCTCAGCAGCTGTTTTTGCAGTAGCACTATCCTTTTTTTCAGCAATCTTGCGCAACCCCTTTGCCCAGCGGGCTATAACCTCCTGCTGAGTGTCAGAAAATTGGCATCCTCAGCAGCAGACTGAAGAACATAGCAGAAGCAAAGGTGATCATGCCAAACCGATGAGTATTAGGATTACACCTACGGTCAAGCAAATCACCATGCCATAGAGTGCTTGTTTTGTTCCCCTTGATGCTGCCCTGGCTAGCTCTTCTTCAATTTTTAGAGAAAGAATAAATTTTTGAGTAGAATCTGATGGTTTTCGGATAGTCAGGTCTTGGGTCGTATCGGTAGCCATCCCTAAGACTAAAACGTCTCGATCGATGGGTAAAATCGATTCCTTATAGCGATAACCGAGGGTACGCCCGACATTGGGAGTATTAAGGTTGAAAGAGAAGTTGCCATAGCTCAGCCTGCTGCCGGGTTGTTGAGTATCAGGTTGAAATTCCTCTAGAATCTGCACCGTTTCAATCTCTGCACCACTGGGGTCAACGGTAATCTGACCGGTTGAATCCAGAATTTGAAAAGGAATAGATTGGGTATTGCTAGCAACGGTTTCAGACTTGCGTTGGGTTTCTTGAGTCGTATTTCCTTGATCATCGCGCTGAGTCGTTACTTCCTCATATTCCCGAACGACCGTGGTTTGGTAGTGGACGCATTCAGTCTGCTGTATTTGAGAACGCAAAGGCTGATTACATTGCACCTTGCCTTGGAGCTTGACATACTCCCGCCAGCTACCAGGGCCAATCTCTTGGGCAACAGCATTAGCAATTTGCTGAATATCAGCAACCGTAGATAGCCTGGCCGAACGAATACTGGCAAGGCGATTACGCTGGCTGCGCCATATAAAAAATAGGATGATACCAATGAATACTAGAATGCCACCAAATATTGTCATAGTATTTCGAAATAGGGGTCAAAGTATAGCAAACCGATGCATGCATTCATCGATTTGCTGCGCACATAGCCGTTGTTACCTATAGCTTTCAACGATTACATATGGCCTGAGCTATGTGCGCCAAGCTATATTGATAGAATGCGGCACTATTTTGCCATGCAATGAGCGATCGCACGACGGCAAGGAAAGCTGACCGAGAAACTAAACATCCCCATCGAGCAAGTGCAGCTGCCACCGTCCAGCAACCCATCATCCTAATTGCCGTAAGCTGCGCTAGAAATCAAATGGCGTCTGTTGGCTCTAGCGGTTGTTTGGGTGTGCCCGATTCGCTAGCACTATCCTTTTCAGCAATCTTGCGCAACCCCTTTGCCCAGCGGGCTATAACTTCATGCTTTTCAACGTTGCGATCTTCTTCTAGTGCTGCAATAATTTCAGTCGCAGTGGGGATGTAACTAGGAGGTCACTTACCCGCACGCTGTCATGGCAAGCAGCAGAACTAATGCGAAAAGTATTTTCATGCAGATTTTTCAGGAATAAAGGCATCTATTCAACAGACCCTGGGAGAACTCTACGGGGCCAAAAACTCAGCTTGGCAAGTTTATTAGTTGCCAAAATCGCCTGACACACGAGCTTTACAGCAAAACCCATATGCTTAGCCACCTTGCTCGGAACCACTTAGGCACGATAACCGACGCATTGTCAGTGCGTTTGCCGCCTTTCGACTGGGGTTGTTTAGCAATTTACTAAACCCCAAGGCAACG
>JAHQVZ010000332.1 GCA_019634055.1 Leptolyngbyaceae cyanobacterium MAG.088 | reverse complement strand
CCTTGGGTGTAGGTATACCCTTGAGACCGAATAGCTTGAATTAGATCGCTTTGGTACTCGTCACCCATTTGGGCCGCGACTTGCTCTTTTTCGCCAAAACCCTGATTGCGATAGTAGTTGTCAGATTTGTTTAGGCTACGGCGAAACGCTCGGGTATCCATAGGGGCACTAGTACATTGACTGTGACTAGTTTACCGAAAAGGTGAGTACAGGGGGGACTATCGTAATTCCAGCTGGCTATAGAGTGAGATGGCCGCTCGCCATACTAAATAGCCTTCACGATTGAGGTGTAACCCATCTGTCGTTAAATCTGATCTGAGGTTGCCTTCCCCATTAGCAAAAATTGGGTATAGCTCCAGATAATGGGCATCGTAATTATTTGCAATATCTTTTAAGGACTGATTCATCAAGCGAATTCGGTCGTTAGACAAATCGAGCAGCAGCTCGCGACTTTCCCAGGTAGAGGTTTCGGCACCGTGGGGCAAAATAGATTGTACAACTACCTGAGTATTAGGATGTTCGGTATTTAGGTAGTTCATTATGTCGCGATAATTATCGAGCACTTGCTGATCGCTTTCGCCCCAGATCAAGTCATTAATACCGATCATTAAAAAGATCGTATCAACCTCGGCTACATCCAGCAGATGGAGTCTTTTCAATAACGTGTAGGTTTTTTCTCCTGAAATACCCTGGTTCATCCACACCCGGCGACCTGGTAGTAGTTCTGCTGGAAACCATAAACTCAGGGAGTCACCAAGCAAAATAGTTAGGTGATCTGGGTTTTTGGTGGCCATCGTCGCTATTTCTTGCCCTAGCAAATCAACCCATTGCTGATAGTTTAATCGCGGTCGAGCGCTCTGCGCTTCTGCTGTTGTTGGCTTGGTGTTCTCAGGGTCGGTGGCATAAGCTGCATTGGCTTGAGGTAGCACGGTAGGTTCATTGCCTCCGGATTTTTCCTGCCAGATGACTAGGAGTGCAGCAAATAAGACACCGTTCATAATCAGCGATAGAATCGCCCACGAGGGAATTATGAATGGGGATTTGAGAAACCGATTTACCACCACAGTATGCGAACCGCTATATAAGGCGTTGGACAGATTCTAATCGGATCTGCTGTGGATGGATAGTCTATCGCAATAGATTTTCTAAACAAATTGTAGGGATGACAACGAGGGTACAGCGCCTTAAGGGGCAGGAGGTTGTTGTTGCACTTCGTAAAGCACAAGCAAGTGACCATCAAAGTCGCAAACGGCCTGTTCTGTAAATTTCAGATTGGGAGGTGTTGAAAAGGAGCTAGCTTTGATAGGGATTAGCCCTAAAGTTTGCAACTTGGGCAAAGTATCTACCAGGGAAGGAACCCGAATGACTGTAGCCGCTCGATAAGGCATGGTCGGTGAGGGTAACGTGCTGCCCTTAACCTCGGTGAGTGCTAAAGCTCTGGGTTCTTGGTCAGTGCTGAGCGCAGCAAATCGGAGTTCTGCGGTGACGGGCAGTCGAAAAACTGGATACAGATAAGAATCAGGGTCCGCTTTACCGACGTAGTCAAGTTGGAATCCTAAGCAGTCTCGATATAGGCTGAGGGAACGTTCTAAATCTTGTACTAGCAGGCACGGTCGCTTGAGGTGCAAGCGTGAGGGGACGGTCATTTCCCTATTCATCTGGATTAGACATTAAACCTAAACAGCATGACATCGCCTTCTTTTACGGTGTAGTCTTTGCCTTCGCTACGGAGTAATCCTTTTTCTTTGGCCGCATTCATTGAACCATGTTCTACTAGGTCCTTGTAAGCAATGGTTTCGGCACGGATAAAACCCCGTTCAAAGTCAGTATGAATTACCCCTGCTGCCTGAGGGGCAGACATCCCGGCGGTGATGGTCCAGGCACGGGTTTCTTGAGGGCCGGTAGTGAAATAGGTACGCAAACCCAGTAGATCATAGGTGGCACGAATAAGAGATTTGAGGCCACCTTCTTCGACACCTAGGGCTTCTAGAAAGTCATTTCGTTCGTCCTCTGGGAGTTCTAGAAGTTCGGCTTCGACCTGAGCTGAAATAGTCACTACTTGAGCGTCTTCTTGGGTTGCCAGGGTTTTCACTTGCTCAACCCAGTCATTGCCGTCAGCCAGCTCATCTTCGGAAACATTTGCGGCATAGATGATGGGTTTACGGGTAAGGAAGCCTAGGGATTTGATTAATAATTCTTCGTCTGCTTCTAACGTTACGGTGCGGGCAGACTTGCCTTCCGCTAGTACGGGGTGAATTTTTTCTAAAACAGCCAGTTCTGCCTTAGCGTCAGCATCCTTTCGGGCTTGTTTTCGTACTCGCTCCAGGCGACGTTCGATTTGGTCTAAATCGGCTAAGGCCAATTCCAGGTTAATAATTTCGGCATCCCTTAGTGGATCAATGGAGCCATCCACATGAATAATGTCGTCGTTTTCAAAGCAACGGACGACATGAACAATGGCATCGACTTCGCGAATATTGGCTAGAAACTGATTGCCCAGGCCTTCCCCTTTGCTAGCACCTTTAACTAGGCCTGCAATATCTACAAATTCAATCCGAGCTGGAACTGTATTTTCCGATTTGGAAATTTCTGTGAGAACGGCCAAACGAGGGTCGGGGACTGCTACCACACCAACGTTAGGTTCAATGGTGCAGAACGGGAAGTTCGCTGCTTGGGCTTTGGCGTTTTCGACTAGTGCATTAAACAGTGTGGATTTGCCTACATTGGGGAGCCCGACGATTCCAGCTCTAAGCATGGTCTCTAATGTTTATGAAGAAATTTCCATAGTCCAGCATAGGTCAAAGCGCTAACCTTGCGGTTTGGGAAAGTCGTAATTATGGATTCGCGATGTGCAGATTGACCCATTGTTATCAACTTCACCCAGATCCATAATTGATCGATTTTAATGGTCAAAAATTGCGATTTGTACGTAAATGTGTTCTATGCTTTGGCTGACGTGAAACCAGGATAAGTCAATGGGGTTTAAGTTTAAGCACCAAGGAAGCATGGGTTTCTTTAAAAGAGCTTCATTCGTAGCATTTTCAGCTTGTGTCTTGTTGGGGGCCACCAGCTGTAACCGGTTGGGGCAACGTACGAAAGATGTGATCAATTCCATCTCTATCAAAAATTTGTCTAATGGTCGGACATTATTGACCAATGAGGAGAGTGATGTGCAGCTGACTCTGCCTGCCGGGTGGGTTGATGTGCAAACCCTGCGCCCTGATGCAGATTTATACGTTGCCCACGAAGATCGGACGAAGTATGTATTAGTTTTGGCAGATCCCAAACGGTCTGAAGTTGGTACGTTTAGCCTGTCAGATAATGCCGTTAGTTATTTGAGTTTTTTGGATCGTGGGCTGACTCAGGAGCGACCTGAAAAAGCGACTGACATGACGTCGTTAAATGGTCTGAAGGCTGTGCAGTATGAAGTTCGAGGCAGGGTGGACAATCTTCCTGTTGTTTATTTGCATACGACGGTGGAGGGCCAGACTAACTACTATCAAGTCGTTGCTTGGACGACTGCTGAAGAGTATGCTGCTGTTAAAACTGAATTACAGGACGTAATTGAGAGTTTTCGTGGTAGCTAATGCCTAGGTTGAGTGCCCGTTCTATGGCCTAATGGTATTGGTGTGAGCATAGAACCAGGATTTTATGGGCAGTTTTGCAATTAGGCAGTGGATAGGATTTGTCGATGAACGATTGATACGACGTTGGGTTGTGGTTGGGATTGCGATCGCTACCTTCCTAATTCCCACCCTCTGCTTCCCTGGTCATGCCTGGGCAAGTCTTAATGATGATAAGTATGACGGCAATATTTTTGCCCTTTACGCAGGCAATGGTGCCATTGTGCCGCCTCGCGTAAATCTGGCTCAGTCCCTGAAGCAGGAAAAGCCAACGTTATTGTTTTTCTACGTAGATGACAGTCGTGATTGCAAGGAATTTTCGTTTGTGATTTCCCGACTGCAAGCACCCTATGGTAGAGTCGCAAATTTTGTCCCCGTTATGGCGGATGCTATTCCCTTTGAGAAGTCCTTTACACCCAATGAGCCGGGCTATTACTTCAAAGGCTCTGTACCCCAAACGTTAGTACTGGATGGCAGTGGCAACGTTCGTTTTGATCAAACGGGGGCTGTGAGCTATGAAGCGGTGGATGACGTTTTTCGTGACGTCTTTGACTTATTACCTCGTGAGCAATCGGAGGAGCTCCGTCGCCGTTCGGTGAATGAATTAAATGTGGAGCTTGTACCCGGAGACGAATGACACGGTTCCATCTTTAGTGGTCTGTGCTTCTTTGGTGGAGAACCTAGTGAATCAGGCTGCGCTATGTCGCACCTGTGAGGTCCTGGGGGTTAATCGGTTAATTTTGCCTGAGCTAGATGGTTCTTGGGAGTTTCGTAAAATTTCAGCCTCAGCTCAACAGTGGCAGACGCTTGACTATTGTCCGCCTGACCAATTGCAGGGTTGGTTAGCTCAACAGCAGGACTATACTCGTATTGCCTTAACAGCTAATAGTCAAGCTCAGTCGCTTACGCGCCATGCCTTTGCAGCTAGGACATTATTGGTCTTGGGTAGAGAATTAACTGGGATTCCTACTGAGATTGAAGCTCAATGTCAGGCAACCTTGACGATTCCTCAATATGGCCGGGTGGAATCGCTCAATGTGCACACAGCAGCTGCGATCTCAATCTACGAATACAATCGCCATTGGCGATAAATCCGTTTTGTCTGTCTAGGTTATGGATTTGAGAGGCTTGCCAAAAGACAAGCTTATCGTCTACTCCAGTGGAATATCGGCTGTTTCTGAGACTTCTTCGACCACCTCATCCAGCTCAATATCTGTATCGTCAAGTTCTAGCTGTGGTTCCTGGCTTTCTTCTACCGGGGTATCTGGCTCTAGGGGATTCGAGAGCACTCGCCGAATAGGTAAGTTAGCCATCAGAGCTGTGGTGCGTTCGTCTGATTCCAGGGCAAATTCCAGACTTTCAAAATCGATTTCGACATAGCGTGACACAACTTCCAAGATTTCCTGGCGCATCTTTTCTAAGTTTTGAGGAGCCAGGTCAGAGCGGTCATGGGCCAAAACCAGCCTGAGCCGTTGCTTAGCCATATCACGGCTAACCGGTTCACGGGGGCCAAAGAGTCGTTCGAGGAAGTCGCTAATCATGATCGTTTCCGATAAGGCGGAGGGCAGAATCAACGGTCGCCGCCTATCGACCGTTTAGGTAAAGCTAGTTAAATAACTGACGTAGTTTCTTAAAGAAGCTATCTTTGGGCACACTCAAGTCCATTAATGGCACTTTTTCGCCTTGTAATCTACGAGCGATATTCGAAACAGCGGTTCCTGCTTGAGTCAGTTCTTTGCCTAAGATGAGGGGTTCCCCATTATTGGTAGAAACTACCACCTGTTCATCATCGGGAATGACGCCTAGTAAAGGCACCGCTAAAATATCTTGCACATCTTTCACTGACATCATTTGTTCAGCCTCTACCATGGCAGGCTTGAGACGATTGATAATCAGGCGCATGGCTTTGATGTCATTGGCTTCTAAGAGACCAATGACTCGGTCAGCATCGCGGACGGCAGAAATTTCAGGGGTGGTCACAATGATGGCTTCACGGGCGGCTGCGATCGCATTACGAAACCCCATTTCAATCCCAGCTGGGCTATCGATTAATACGAAGTTATAGGCTTTGGTCAGAGCCCTGACCAGTTTTTTCATCTGCTCTGGGGTAATGGATTCTTTAGAGCGATTTTGAGCCGCGGGCAAGAGGGCTAAATTAGGCTGGCGTTTATCCTTTACCAGGGCTTGGTCTAGTCGACAGTCCCCAGCGAGTACATCCAGGGCTGTGTAGACAATGCGATTTTCCAGACCTAGCAGCAAATCTAAGTTGCGTAATCCAAAGTCAGCATCAATGACGACGACGCGTTTGCCTGACTTGGCTAGGGCCATTCCCAGGTTGGCGGTACAGGTGGTTTTCCCAACGCCTCCCTTGCCGGAGGTAATGACAATAATGCGGTTCATAGCCATGGATTAAATGGGCGATTGAGGACGGTGTTCGCGGGGGATAGGGCTCAAGTAGGGCAATAATCGCACGTTGTGGCAAATTTTATGGGAAATTCTTGCAGGAATTTCTGGGGCTTGCCCGTTTGACTCGTTAGAGTCGGGTTGGAGTTCTTACTTCAAGGGGCATTGAGGTTAATCTGGGCAAATTCGGATGCGATCGCAATCCGAATAGCATTTTTGTTTACATAAGCGACTTCTGGCTGATACAAAGCCGGAGGTTTTTCGGGTGCCCGAGCTACTTTATCAGCAATACGTAGCTGGGTAGGCTGCATATGTAACGTCATAATGCGACAGGCCGTATTTCCTTCTGAGCCGGCGTGGGCTATCCCCCGCAGACGTCCCCACACAAAAATATCTCCAGCCGCGATTAATGACCCACCTGGATTCACATCACCTAACACAACAATCGAGCCAGGATGACGAATCTCTGTTCCAGAGCGTACGGTTGTCTGCAAGTAGAGGGGCGGAGCTAACGCCTTGCCTTGCACGTCACTCAAATGATCTAATTTGGTCTGTTGTTCAACTGAATAGCCTGCGGTAGCAGCAGCCACAGCTGTTTGTCGTCGCTGAGTATAAATTCGCTTCATGCAGAGTTCAGCTGCCTGTAGAAGCTCATCAATTTTTTGCAGCTGACGACTATCGAGAAGTCGATCACGAGCAATTAAATGCACGGTCGTATTCGGTTGAAAAAAACGGTCTTCGGACCCAAGACGATGTTTGATCTGTTGACACAACTCTTCCCATTCCACTGGAGTGAAGCTCTTTTCGGCAGCAGGGGGGAGCAGTAATAACAGTCGGCCTTGCTCACTCTTAAAGCTGACCTGCTGTTTAGAAATGCTTTCCTGCTGGTCTACCTCCAAATCTAGGGATGAGACATCAGCTAAGACTTCAATATCGCCCATTTCCCGATTGGGGGCTTCCTCAAAAACATAGAGCTCTACATTGTTTGATTCCCTTAAGCGTGCAGCCAACGCTGAACGACTTTCCTGAGGAGCTATGTTTGCAACGCTGGCAGGCTCACTGGCCGCAGATGCATCGGCTGGAACATCACGATTAGGCTCATCTTGCTTGAGAGGAGGATCGACAACCTCATTCTCTTCGGGTGTTTTTTTAGCTGCGTCGTTATTCATTTGGAATTCACTAGAAGCATTCCGAGGCGCTTCTAAGCTACAGGTAAAAAACATTGACCCTGCACGGATCATCGAAGAGCATAAACCACCATGCAGTTAACCCCACGCTAATCAGCGCATATTTTTAACTATCCTCTAGGGTTTGATACAGCTTCATACCCTGAGCGATGAGGATAAAAAATATGAAAAATATTTCTAAAAGTAAATTAGCTTAATACAAATACCTCATGATTGCTGCGCCATTTATACAAACTTTTCCGTATTTAACCCGAAAAAATATTGAAGTTCTGAATCGAACCATTCAATCGGTCCTATCGTTGGTAGTGATACATCTGTCCAAACTAAAGCGTTTTAAGCCCCTAATTCGTTTGCTTTAGAGCCTTATGTGGGCTTAGCCCTATGAAAAGTCTAATTTTCATCTGAATACTTTAAGGCTCTAGACATTTGTTTGATTATCCGGACGTTGCGTGTTGATCTGTCTTTTCCTCCAACGATAGAATTATTGCTGGGTTCTAGGGTCGCGCTAATGAAGTTCTCACACACGTTTTGTTTGGTTTTTGGTGAAACGGCTCTTGTTAATTCGAGGTTTTAAATAATGCTTAAACCCCGCTCTACCTTCACTTTGGCTGCTACGGTTGCTTTGCTTACGGTCATTGCTCCGAGTCAGCCATTCTTTCGTCCCGCAATGATGTCAGCGTTCGCTGCATTTGAGGTGCCTACTGCTGTTCCTAATGACACTAGTCTTAATGTCAGCAGTGGTTCCGATGCCATGAATCTGATTAGTGATGCTTTAAAGGCTGACTTTGAAGGAAAGTTTGATGGTGCTGCAGTTAATGTTGATGCTGTGGGTGCTGATCAAGCAGTTCAATCTTTGATCGATGGTAATTCTGACTTGGCCGCTATTAGTCGTCCTCTAAGTGCAGATGAGCGTTCTCAGGATCTATCGGCTGTAGATGTGAATCGCATCAAAATTGCCATGATCGTCGGTGAGGATAACCCATTCTCTGAGAGCTTGACGTCTGAGCAATTTGCGCAAATCTTCCGTGGTGAGATTACAGACTGGTCTGAAGTGGGTGGTCCGGCTGGAGCTATTCGTCTGGTGGATCGTCCTGATACCAGTGATACTCGTTTAGCGTTAGCTCCCTATCCTGTTTTCCAAGCGGCTGAATTTGCCACAGGTGGCACCGCCTCTCAGCTAAGTTCTGATAGCACTGAAGATATTGCTAAAGAATTAGGAGCCGATGGCATCAGCTACGGTCTGATTAGCGAAGTTGAGAATTTGGAAGGCGTGCGCATTTTGCCAATGCATAAGACGATGCCTACAGATCCTCGCTATCCCTTCTCGCAGCCTTTTTCGTTTGTCTATAAGGGTGAGCCTTCTCCTGCGGTGGCGGCCTTTTTGGGCTATGCCGCTGGTGAGCCTGGTCAGGCTGCTTTGAAGGCCGCTAACCCATTAGCTGGTGTTGTCAGTGCAGCTACTAACACAGTGCAAGGTGCAGCTGATGCCGCTGGTAACGTTGTAGAAGGTGCAGCTGATGCCGCTGGTGACGTTGTAGAAGGTGCAGCTGATGCTGCTGGTGACGTTGTAGACGGTGCGGCTGATGCGGCTGGTAATGCGGCTAATCAAGTGGCAACGGCTGCTAATCAGGGTGTGGGCGATCGCAATCCCACATCTATAAGTCGTGGGAATCTTTGGTGGTTGTTGCTGGTGCCTGCAGCTTGCTTGGGCTTAGTTGCTTGGGGGTCTCGTCGTAAAGGTCGCGATACAACCTATGCCACGGCCGAAGGCCCTAATATGGGTGGTCTAGGCATTGGCAAGGCAGGTGCTGTCGCTGCTGGTGGTGCTGCCGCTGCTGGTGGTGCTGCTTGGGGAGCTGCCAAGCGAACAGGTGATGTGGCCAAGGGTGGTCTCAACGTTGTCGGTGATACCGCTAAGGGCGGTCTAGGCTCTGTCAAAGGTGGCATTGGTAATGTTGGTAATGTCGCCAAAGGTGGTCTGGGTTCTGTCAAAGGCGGTTTAGGCAGCGCTGGCAATGCTGTTCAAGGTGGCGTTGGCCGCGTTGGAGATGGCATCAAAGGCGGTTTAGATGGTGCTGGCAATGTCGCTAAAGGTGGCCTGGGCTCTCTCAAAGGCGGTTTAGACGGTGCTGGCAATGTCGCTAAAGGTGGCTTAGGTTCTGTCAAAGGCGGTTTAGGCAGTGCTGGTAATGCTGTTCAAGGTGGCGTTGGCCGCGTTGGAGATGGTATCAAAGGCGGTTTAGACGGTGCTGGCAATGTCGCTAAAGGTGGTCTGGGCTCTATCAAAGGCGGTTTAGACAGTGCTGGTAATGCTGTTCAAGGTGGCGTTGGCCGCGTTGGAGATGGCATCAAAGGCGGTTTAGATGGTGCTGGCAATGCTGTTCAAGGTGGAGCCGATGCCGTGACTGGTAAGCTGGGTGGCATGGCTGACGATGCTGCTAACGCGATGCAAGGTGGGGCTAGTGCTCCCCAATCAATGTGGGATCGTGTTCGCGATAACGTAAATAATGCCGCTGACTCTGTCACTAACAAGGCTGGTGATATGGCTAATCAGGCTAAGCAGCAAACTGGCAATCTTAAGGACCAAGCTGGTCAGCTTGGTCAGCAAGGTATCGATAAAGTGTCTGATGCTGCTGATAAGCTAACTGACTTAGATGGTTAGAGTCGTTTCCAAGGCAGGAAATTGAGTCTATTGGTGGCGTTCACTCGCAACTTACACTGATTTCCATGTCTTGGACCCCTATTCACGCTAAGATTCATACCCTGTTAAAAGCAAATGTCCTGCTTCCTAAAGGCTCATCTATTTTGATGGCTGTTTCTGGGGGGCAGGATTCTTTGTGTCTGGCTAAACTGTTATTAGATTTGAGGGCCAAATGGGATTGGCATCTGGCTGTAGTTCATTGTGATCATCGCTGGCGAGCTGATTCTGGTGAAAATGCTGCCCATGTATCGCGATTAGCGCAGCAATGGCAGCTGCCTTTTTTTGTGGAAACTGCTCAGGGGTTGCCCAAGACTGAAGCCGCTGCTCGGAGTTGGCGGTATGAAGTATTTGCAATGTTGGCTACTCAACATGGTTATCACCATGTGGTGACTGGTCATACGGCCACCGATCGAGCGGAAACAGTAATCTACAATCTTATGCGTGGTAGTGGGGCGGATGGCATTCAGGCATTGCGTTGGCAACGTCCTCTCAGTGAGGCTGATTCAGAAGTCTGGGTCACTCGCCCCTTACTCCAGTTGACTCGACAAGAAACCGGTGAATTTTGTCGTGATTTGACACTGCCTGTCTGGCATGACAGCTCTAACGACAGCTTGCACTATCGCCGCAATCGCATTCGTCAGGAACTTATGCCGTACTTGCGATCGCACTTTAATCCCAATGTCGAAACTACCCTTGCCCAGACGGCTGAAATCTTTACCGCTGAAGTTGCCTATCTAGATGCTCAAGCCGATGGGTTATATGCCAAGCTAATTCAGTCTAAGGAAGGGGGTTGGCAGATTCAGCGATCGCAATTTGCGGTTGTCCCATTAGCGCTTCAGCGACGTATAGTCCGACGGTTGTTACAAGTTGCCTTACCCCAGCAGCCCAACTTTGAACATATTGAAAAACTCGTTGCCTTAGCTAGTGCCCCCAATCGCACACAGACCGATCCGTTTCCGGGGGGACTGATCGCTTGGGTTGATCATGACTGGATTAAATTGCAGTAGCGCACGTTTTACTCTGACAACAGTGAACGCCATAGTCAGAGTCCATCAATTCACCATACGCTATATCTAGGACAATGCTTTTGAATGTTATGCGCCGATTAATCACCGTTGTCCTCATGCTTCTGCTGGGAGTCATCTCCCTATGCCCATCCCCCGTTCTGGCAGATATGTCGGCGAGTTCTCAAGCTGATATCGGCGAGTTACGCCAACAGGCGTTTGAATTAACCCGCAACGGCAAATTTGATCTAGCCGAAGTGGTATGGACTCAGGTAATTGATATCTTGCCTGATGAGCCTGCTGTGTGGAGTAATCGGGGTAATGTGCGAGTGAGTCAAAATAAAGTTGAGGATGCTATTGGTGATTATGATCGAGCAATTGCATTAGATCCATTGCAGCCTGACCCATATCTGAATCGTGGTGCGGCCTATGAAGCTTTGGGTAATTGGCAGCAAGCTATTGATGACTATAATCGGCTATTAAAATTGTCCCCTGATGACCCAGCTGCCTATAACAATCGTGGTAATGCCAAAGGTGGGCAGGGCGATTGGCAAGCGGCTCTTAAAGATTATGAGCAGTCCATTACTATTCAGCCAAGTTTTTCTCTAGGGTATGCCAATTACGGCATTACACTCTTTGAAGTGGGTGCTCAAGCAAAATCGCTGCAAGTGCTTAAAAGCCTGGCACGTAAATACCCTAATTATGCAGATGTACGTGCTGCCCTCACGGCTGTTCTCTGGGAAACAGGTAACTGGGGCGAAGCGGAAAGTCAGTGGGTAGCCGTTCGGGGGTTAGATCGTCGCTATACCGATTTGGACTGGGTTAAAAATGTACGACGCTGGCCGCCTTCTCTAGTGGTTGGGCTCGAGCATTTTCTTAATCTCTAACCAATATCTCTAAAAATCAGTGGTCGGACGAAGCATTAACTTGTGCTAATGGAGCATTGGCATAAGTTAATGCTTCATAATTCTTAACCCTTGTTGATATCCACGTCGTTGTTATTCATATCAAGGGTTCTAGGACGTTGCGTTACCTTAGCTGTCATTTCTATTGCAATGAACTTCAGTCTTTTTACGATAGAAGTTCATCAACGAGGGCTCGATACTTGTGTTTAAGTGATGTTCTAGGGTGAACCTAACATTTTTGCTGTTGTGACTTATCGCGTCGACTACATTAGGCTATGGCAGTTGGTATCTCTTGCAAGTGACGCTACCAAGTCAATGTGACGTGCCAACGTTCTGATACGTTAGAACGTTCGACCTAGATGGCTATACGAAAAATGCTCATCTCCCCCTGTAGCTATCTGCCAAGAATATATTTGTGTGTTTTCTTCAATCCCTGATTATTCATAGGATTTATCAGTTATGGATAGCAGTGGTTCAAACCCTATTTCAAGTGTGTTCATTTAAGCGTTTCCCAATATTGACGTACTGAGTGCGGCATAGCACGTGCTGCACGTATGTGTTCTACTGAGAAATTTGGGCACTTTATGAGGGCTAGGTTGGGGTCAGTGTGTTACCTGGCGTGTCAGATGCCTGCATGGTTTGTTTGATAGGTTGACTAAGTAGTTGGTATACCCGTTGAGGCGACTAAGCTTGACGGGTATTGACGCTGATTACACGTTTTTTAGTCCTGGGCATTCTATGTACTACAGGTCTTTTATTGAGAAATTGCCTCAGCTACAGACACTGTTTTTTGAGTCACAATCCTCAGCGTGTGGTGGGTAGCGACGTTTTATGTTTTCGGTTAGGCAAAATTACTGTCATCAGTCCTTTGACCCTTCCTCAAGGATGGCCCGTTTTCCTTATTCTGAAGATAGTCCGAGTAATGTTCAGCAGCTTCAGCAGCAGCTACAACAACAAACGTGCTTACGGGAAACCATTCAGAGTATCCGACGAGTCTTGACGGTGAACGATGTTTATAAAAACGTTGTTCAGTCACTGATGGATTTTTTTCAGGCAGATTGGATCTTTCTGCTTAAGCATGGTCCGTGCTGTTGGCAGCCTCTGATGTCATCTCTACATCCTACGAATTTAAAGCACGCTAGTGCTTTAAACGGTTACTTAGGCTTGGAGAGTGTGAGTGCACAGCTAGAGCATCCATTTCCCATTGCCGTGGATGAGCAATCTGTTCAGAATTTTCCAGGTGATCAAAAATGGCTCAGTCAGTTTCCAGGCTCTTGGCTGTTGTGTCCTATTCATTTACCGCATGTCAATCAGCTTGTAGAGCAGCCGTGGGGGTTAGTGGCTATCGGTCGTCAGGACAAGGAGCATGTTTGGACGCCGGAGCAATTAACCCAGACCAAAATCCTATTGGATGAAATTGCGATCGCAGTACACCATAGCCTGTTATACGAACAGCTAAAGCAAGATAACCAAGATTTACAGGCACTGGCATTAACCGACAGTCTCACAGGACTGGCTAATCGACGACAGTTTGATCGTTATTTTGATGCTGAATGGCATCGATTAGCACGCGAACAACAGCCACTGACTTTGATTTTGTGCGATATCGATTATTTCAAACTTTATAACGATTTCTATGGCCATCCTATGGGGGATGTTTGCTTAGCTAAGGTGAGTGACGTCTTGACAAGCTGTATTCGTCGTCCTGCAGATTTGGTAGCTCGCTATGGTGGGGAAGAATTTGTCGTGGTTTTACCCAATACCGATACTGAGGGTGGTCATCGTGTAGCCCGCACTATCAAGAAACAACTAGTAAATGCAGCTATTCCACACGTCACCTCTGATCTGGGGGATTATGTAACCTTGACGATGGGTATTGCCACAATCATCCCCAACTATCCAATGGCTTCTCAAGATTTACTACAGGCAGCCGATTTAGCGCTTTACCATGCCAAGCAGCAAGGGCGCAATCGCATCTATGTGCATGGCCATTACGTCGTCAATATTGATCCGCAGTCCATTAAATCCAGCTTAGAAAGCGGCAACCAGCATTTAAGTCTGTCCGATGATTAATGGCATCACTGGTAATTAACAATACGGGCAAAGTCATTAGCTTCTAAGCTGGCACCTCCCACTAGAGCTCCATCAATCTCAGGTTGAGCCATAATTTCATCTACATTGCCTGGCTTGACCGAGCCTCCATATTGGATTGGAACATCTTTATTTGCCAGCTGAGATCGAATAAGCCAGCATACACGGTTCGCTTCTTCTGAAGCACAGGTATCTCCTGTGCCAATGGCCCAAATTGGTTCATAAGCGATGATCAAATTACCTTGATCTACACCTGCGAGGCCCTTTTTGATTTGGTTGACTACATGAGTTTCGGTTTCACCAGCATCACGTTGCTGTTTGGTTTCACCTACACAGAGAATAGGGCTCAGTCCTGCAGTCTGAGCAGCTTTCAAACGTAGATTCACCGTTTCATCAGAGTCCCCAAAGTACTGGCGGCGCTCGCTATGGCCAACTATCACATAGCGCACCCCAATTTCTGTCAACATTTCCCCAGCAATTTCTCCGGTATATGCTCCAGAAGATTCCCAATGTACATTCTGAGCACCTACCATTACTCGTGAACCATGGAGTGTCTTAGACAGTGTGGTCAGGGCTGTAAAGGGAGAACATAGAATAATCTCTCGATGCTCAGGGGTAGCTTCTAGATGGGGTAAAAAACCAGCTAAAAACGCCAAGCTGTCTGCTTGGGTTTTATGCATCTTCCAATTACCAGCGATAACAATTCTTCGCACGGGTGTTCAATTTAGCTCTCGATATTGCATCAAGCATCGTACCGAGAAACCTTTACCCAGTGCAAATGCAGTTCAATAGATCGCAGGATCGGAGCAATCTTAAATGTTATCAATTTAATGAGGTCGCTGCATATGCCTGCAGCGACCTCAACTCTCACTATCGGTTTTCCTGCTTCCAGGTAGGTTGTTTAGTCAGGTTCTACCCCAGCATCAGCACGTGCTTTGGCGGCTTCATCAGGATGAATATTAAGTCGTGTGAGGTTCACACGACCACGGTTATCGATTTCTCGAATTTTGATGAGTACTTCCTCACCAACATTGACTTCATCTTCGACTTTGTTAACACGATAATCAGCCAGTTGTGAAATATGGATCATCCCTTCCTTACCCGGGCGATACTCCACAAAAGCCCCAATTGGAATAATTCGGGTAACCTTGCCAACGTAAACATCCCCTGCCGAAGGTTTGAAGGTAATGGCTTCAATCAGTGCCTGGGCTCTCTCTGCGGCTGCACCGTCCAAGGAGGAAACTGTAATAGTGCCATCGTCAGCAATATCGACTTTGGCTCCAGTTTGGTCGGTAATGCTCTTAATCTGTTTACCACCGGGACCAATGACCATACCGATCATCTCAGGATTGATCTTGAAGGTAAGCAGTCTGGGGGCATAGGGCGACAGCTCGGTGCGAGGGGCATTAATCGCTTCTAACATTTTCGAAAGGATATGGAGCCGAGCCGGTTTCGCCTGGTTAATGGCTGCGGCAATGGTCTCCATGGGAAGACCCGTGATCTTCATATCCATCTGTAGCGCTGTAATACCGCTGTCAGTGCCAGCCACCTTGAAATCCATATCGCCGAGGAAGTCTTCAATCCCTTGAATATCTGTCAAGATGCGGACTTCATCCCCTTCTTTGATTAAACCCATGGCAGCCCCACTCACCGGTTTTGTGAGCGGAACACCAGCATCCATCAGCGATAGTGTGGACCCACAGACTGAACCCATGGACGTAGAACCGTTAGAGGACAGCACCTCAGATACGACACGAATGACATAGGGAAAATCAGTCATCACAGGTAATACCGGCATTAGTGCCCGTTCTGCTAGCGCCCCGTGACCAATTTCACGACGTCCTGGTGAGCGCATGGGCCGGGTCTCACCCACTGAATAAGGGGGGAAATTGTAATGGTGTAAATACCGTTTTTCATCATCTGGATGCAGGTCGTCGGTCATTTGGGCATCTCCTGGAGTCCCCAAGGTGACCACTGACATGACTTGGGTTAATCCCCGCCGGAATAGACCTGTGCCGTGAACTCGGTTAGGCAAAACGCCGGTGCGACAGCTAATGGGCCGAACTTCGTCTAGCTTACGGCCATCTACACGTACGCCGTCTTCAAGAATTTGAGCCCGCATCAGTTTTTTGGTCAGCTTTTTGTAGGCATTCCCAAAAGCTTTGCCATTTGCACTAACGGCTACATGAATCGGATCGTCTTCGGCTAACCCGTCTACTTGCTCACTAATTTGGGCTTTAAGCTCATCGAGTTTTTCATCCCGTTCAGGTTTCGACAGCTCAAACTGCTTCAAAATATCCTTGATGCCATCGGTGGCTTTGTCGGCCAGAAAGTCTGCTAATGTTGGGTCTGCGTCTGGTGTAGGTAGGATTACAGGCTCAATCCCTAACTCAGCTATGATGTCTTTTTGAGCCTGGATAATATCGCGAACAACCTCATAGCCAAAATCAATAGCCTCGATGACGTCCTGCTCAGGTAACTGATTAGCACCCGCTTCAACCATGATTACGCCATCTGGTGAGCCAGCGACGATCAGGTCTAAATCTCCGTCTTCAATTTCTTTATAAGTGGGGTTGATGATGAAGTCATCGCCAATTAAGCCTACCCTGACGGCAGCCATGGGACCATAAAAAGGGATCTTGGCTAGCAATGTAGCAATGGATGCACCGGTTGCGGCTAAAACATCTGGGGGGACATCATGGTCCATGGAGACGGTTGTGGCCACGATTTGAATATCGTCGCGCATCCACCCAGGAAATAAGGGACGCATGGGGCGGTCGATCAGACGACTCACTAAGGTAGCCCGTTCGGGTGGGCGGCCTTCTCGGCGTAAAAAACCACCGGGGATGCGACCTGCTGCATAAAGACGCTCTTCGTAATCGACCAGTAAAGGTAGAAAATCGATGCCCTCACGGGGGTTAGACTGTGTGGCGGTGACTAATACGGCGGTTTCTCCAGATTCAATTAATACTGAGCCGCCTGCTTGGGGCGCTAAAAGGCCCACTTTAAGTCGAATATCCCGTCCATCAAAAGATATTGACTTGTCAATTTCTTGCATTTAAAACTACGTCCTTCTTACTGCTTTCACATTTGTTCTCTGGCAATCCTAGCACTGATGTAGAACAGTTGTTTCCTCTTGAAAATTAAAGATATGCTTGGCGTCAGTAGATACTTTTAAATAGAAGTGAAATGCGTTTGCCTAGTGGTTCTATAAGATTGTCGGGGTTAATATAAATTGCCCTTTTGATAAATATTTCAGCCTATATGAGTAGCTGTAATTATGTCCTGGGGAAAGATACAATTTATGCACAAGTAATTAGAAATAGATGCTTTTACTAAGGCTTTTTGGGAAACGAACTCTAAAGCTTTAGCACGGTTTCTGAAGTGATCCTAAATTTTGTCTCAGAATTTGAGCTGTTACGTATTCTTACTAATTTTTTGCTGTGTGTTTAGTATGGTTGCGTGAACTTTCCTTCCTTCCTGTCCATGATGGAGGTCATGGAATTAGCTGAAGCTGCCAGGAAGGATACCTTGTAGTAAGCGCGTTTTTCGAAACTTTAGTTGCATATGAACGTTTTAGTGACAGGGGTAGCTGGTTTTATTGGTTACTTTGTAGCACAGCGGCTATTGGCCGACGGGGATGTGGTTTTTGGGCTTGATAATCTGAATGATTACTATGATGTGTCCCTTAAGCAAAGGCGTTTAGATCAACTATTGCCTCATCCATCGTTTTCCTTTGCTCCTATTGATTTGGCGGATCGTGCCAAGATGGAGGCATTATTTCAAGAGCAATCGTTTGATCGGGTAATCCATTTAGCGGCTCAAGCTGGGGTACGGTATTCCCTTAAAAATCCCTATGCTTATGCCGATAGCAATTTGACGGGGTTTATCCATGTCCTGGAGGGGTGCCGTCATAGTGGTGTGGATCACTTAGTCTATGCGTCTTCGAGTTCGGTATATGGGGCTAATCGTCGAGTGCCATTTGCGACGGCTGACAACGTGGATCATCCGGTATCACTATATGCGGCTACGAAAAAGGCGAATGAGTTGATGGCTCATTCTTACAGTCATCTATATGATTTGCCCACAACTGGGCTCAGGTTCTTTACGGTTTATGGTCCCTGGGGACGGCCGGATATGGCTTATTTTAAGTTTGTAGATGCGATCGCAAATGAACGCCCCATTCAGGTGTACAACCACGGCAAAATGCAACGAGATTTTACCTACATTGACGATGTTGTCGAAGGGGTGGTCCGGGTCATGCGACGATTACCTCAACCCATTGAAGATGACGCCTTTAGTACGGCCGCTCCTTACAAGCTTTACAACATTGGCAATCACAGCCCAGTGAAGCTGATGCGCTTCATTGAAATTATCGAGCAAGTACTGGGTAAAACTGCAGTTAAAGAGATGATGCCGATGCAGCCTGGCGATGTGACAGCGACCTATGCTGACGTTGCGGATTTATCTGCTGATGTCGGGTTTGCTCCGAGTACTCCCTTGGAGGTAGGCATTGAGAACTTTGTGGCTTGGTATAAGGATTACCACACCCCATAAACCCATCGGTGATGGTGATGGGCTTAATACAGTCGGTATTCTACTTACCTAAATATGCCTTCTCGGGCTACCTCCGGGGTAACGTTAGTCTGATGTCCGAGGACGGCGGACGACTCGATAGCCCACGACCCCAGCAATGCTCACCACCAATAGGTAGGGACTGTAGGCCAATAGCCAAAGTCCTAGTTGCAATAAACTTACGGTTAAATCGCCTACAGACTGAGTGGCTTCTTCCCAGGTTGCGCTGATCTTGTCAATTAAAGGTCGTCTTGTGGGTTGGGCTGGTCGTGCAGCCGCAAGCTGTAAGTCAATAGTGGAATAACGCACCCGTGCTTGTAGGTTCTTGACCTGGGCGTCGATCTGTTCGATTTGCCCTCTTATATTGCTAAGCTCTCTCGACACCTCTAATACATGGGAAATTTCTCCGGAGCGCTCCATGATTTTAAGCAAAGATTCCTCAGATTTGCGCAGGTTTCGTAACCTGGCCTGAGCATCCACAATCTGGGTTGAGACATCTTCTGCTCTCAACCCTTGCTGCTTGACAGTGCCTAGCTGGCTGAGATTTTCTAAGAGACGATCTAAGTTAGCTTGGGGCACCCGGATGCGCATGTAGGCAGTGCGATAGGTATCCTCAATCTCATTGTCTTGGAGTTCTAAGATGTCGCCCTGCTGGGTTCTGATAAGTTGGGCTGCACGTTTAAGACCCTCATCGACAGACTCTACTACGAGATTGAGCTGTGCTTGTTTGATTAACTGGGGTTGGCTCTCAGTGACAGCTGGATCAGCCGGTGGTTCTACCGGTTGAGCACGATCTGCTTCGGGGGCAGTCTGAGCGACTACTTTAGCTGAGTCTGCTACAGCACTTTCAGCGAGAGCGATTTCTCGATTCTGCATATCTGCTGCACCGCTGTATTCATCACTAGCGGTCTGGCTCAGGTTAGTCGCTGCACCACAGCTTGCTAGGCTAACCACGGCTGCCAGTATTGCTAGCTTTGATTTCATTGAGTTTCCCATTGTTGTTTCCTAATCTCATCTGGCTGCTTGGGTCCAGTATGGTTTGGAAATCTTGGGTATTGGGGCAGGTTACCAAATTTGCAACCATCCGCCAGAACCTGGGTTAAGTCGCAATTTATGCATACCCCAATCTGCCAGAACCATGGTTGCTGTCAAAATCTATGCAAAAACCCCGGCTCTTAATTAGAAACCGGGGCTCTGATGCGGATGAAAGGACTTGAACCTTCACGTCACGAAGACACTAGAACCTAAACCTAGCGCGTCTACCAATTCCGCCACATCCGCTTAGTTGCGAATTCTATACTATCAAAGAATTCAAACAAGTTATAGCTAGTTTTCCAGATTGTAGATTTATACCCCCAACCAACCAAATCATAAGTTAATACGAAGTTTGGTGATTAGAATAATCGAACAAGGTATAGCCGGTTCTCTGGAATGGACAATTTTGGCCTAACCAGACCATTATGGTGATGTGTGCATGCGATTAAGCTGCGGCACAATAGTGGCTTAGACTACTAAGCGACTACTATATATATGGTTAATTGTGTAGACGATGTTTATTATCGCTACACGCGCAGTGGGAGAAACCTAGCGGATGGGAAAGGTCGTCGGTATTGACCTCGGTACTACCAACTCAGTTGTCTCAGTCATCGAAGGTGGCAAACCGGTGGTCATCGCCAATACGGAGGGGATGCGAACTACCCCTTCCTATGTAGCATTTAGTAAGGAGGGTGAGCGTTTGGTGGGCCAAATGGCCCGGCGTCAGGCGGTGCTCAATCCTCAGAATACCTTTTATAATGTCAAGCGCTACCTTGGGCGTAAATATACAGAGTTAAGCTCAGATTCAAAACGCGTTCCCTACACTGTTCGCAAAGACGAGTCTGGTAATGTCAAGGTGCGTTGCCCGCGTTTAGATAAAGATTTTGCGCCTGAAGAAATATCGGCCATGGTGCTGCGTAAGCTGGCTGAAGAAGCGAGTCGCTATATGGGGCAACCGGTGACTGGTGCTGTGATTACGGTGCCTGCTTACTTTAATGATGCGCAACGGCAGGCGACTAGAGATGCGGGGCGGATTGCGGGTCTAGAGGTTAAACGAATTATTAATGAGCCGACTGCTGCCGCACTGGCCTACGGGCTTGATCAGCAATTTAATCAAACGATTCTGGTATTTGATTTGGGTGGTGGCACCTTTGATGTGTCCATCTTAGATGTGCGCAATGGCGTATTTGAGGTTAGATCCACGAGTGGTGATACTCAGCTCGGTGGTGTCAACTTCGATAAGAAAATTGTTGACTGGTTAGCAGATGAGTTTTTGGAAACCGAAGGTGTGGATCTGCGCCGAGACCGTCAGGCATTACAGCGGCTGACTGAAGCCGCTGAAAAGGCCAAGATTGAGCTTTCTGGATTACCTACGGTGGAGATTAATCTACCGTTTATTACGGCAACGGCTGATGGTCCAAAGCACATTGAGAAAAAGCTCTCGAGGTCGCACTTTGAATCCCTATGCGCTGATCTAATTGGTCGGTTGCGGGCTCCATTGCAGCAGGCCATGAATGATGCTCGTTTGTCTCCGTCTCAAATTGATGAGGTGGTTTTGGTGGGCGGCTCTAGCCGTATGCCTATGGTGCAGCAGCTGGTGCGCTCCATTTTGAGTAAAGAGCCGAACCAGAATGTGAATCCTGACGAGGCGGTTGCTGTGGGGGCCGCAATTCAGGCCGGTATCCTGACTGAAGAAGTAAAAGACATCATGTTGCTAGATGTCACGCCGTTGTCTCTGGGGTTAGAGACGATTGGTGGTGTGATGAAAAAAGTGATTCCACGCAACACCACGATTCCTGTAAGGCGCTCAGATATTTTCTCCACGTCTGAAAATAATCAGACCGTTGTGGAAGTGCATGTGATCCAGGGGGAGCGGGAAATGGGGATAGATAACAAATCCCTGGGTCGCTTTAAACTTATGGGTATTCCTCCAGCGCCACGCGGTATTCCTCAGATTCAGGTGTCCTTTGATATTGATGCCAATGGAATTTTGCAAGTATCGGCCATGGATAAAACCACGGGGCGTGAGCAAAGTATTACGGTGCAAGAGGCGTCGAACCTATCTGAAGATGCTGTCCAGCGCATGCTCAAAGAAGCTGAGGAATTTTCTGATGTAGACCGGGGCCAACGAGAACGCATTGAGAAGCGTAATCGATCGGAAACACTTACTTTTCAGGCTGAGCGGGCCATGCGTAGTGTGTCCATTGATTTTGGTTTGCAGTTTGCTCGCGATCGCAAACGTCGTATTGATCACCTGATTCAAGATTTACGCGATGCCCTTAAACGTGAGGACGAGCGCATGATCGATATGATTCAGGCCGAACTCCAGGATGAACTGTACGAGTTGAATCGTGAAGCTTATCTATACGACGCCGATAACGACGACGGTAATATCTTTAGCCAAATCGGTGACACCATCAAAAAAGCCTTTGAAGATGACGACGATTACTATCGTCGTGACGTTGATTGGAATGGTCAAAGTCAGTGGGATAGCCCTAGTTGGTCGGCCGGTCGTCGTGATAATCGCAGCGGTTGGGACGATTGGGGTGATAGCTGGAACCAACCTGCCTCTCGGCCTAACAATCCAACATATGATGCTCCCCGCAGCTATGACAATCGCGGTTACGATACTCCTCGTCAATACGACGATACTTCAAGCCGTCGCTACGAAGCCGATGGTTATGGCCGAGGAGCCTATGATCAAGGTTCCTATGACCAGAATGCTTATCGCCAGGATGCCTATGAACAAGGTTCCTATCGGCAAGATCGACCTGATCAGGGCAGCTCGAATCAAGACCGCTACGAGCCAAATCAGTATGGTCAAAATACTCAGGGTGGCTACGGACAAGATACCTATGACGCTTATTCTTCTTATGACCAACCTGGGCAACGGTCTACTCAGGGTGGTAGGTCTGAGCCCCCGGGCTATAACCAATCTGACTACGATCAATCCTCTTATGACCAAAGCGGTTATCAACAGAATAATCAAGACCGTTACGATCGTCGGAACCCTCAGGAACCCTATGATCGGGGTAGTGCCTATAGACAAGAGGGGAGTCAACGTCGTTCTGAACAGTCTAATCAGGATTGGAACTATTCATCGTCTCAAGGCGGCGATCTAAGACAGCCCCCTAACCGGTCTTCTCAAAGCCCATCAGATTGGTCATCCAGCCAATCGTCTGAGCCGTTTAATCGTCGTTCACCATCGGATAACTACGAACAAACGCGCTATAACCCACAAGACACCTCTGGTCAGCCTCCTAGAGGGTATGGCCAAAATCCAGAGTCTCGCTCGGCTTCTGGACAAGGTAACCTGGGGCCAGCACGCTATGACTCCGGGGCTGACGGGAGAGACTCTGTAAGACCGCCGCGTTCTGAGCGCTATACATCCTCTAATTCTGGATATCCGTCTCCACCAACCGATGGCTATGCTAACGGTGGTAACAGCTCTACACCCAACAACTGGAATTCTCCACCTCCTATGGATGACGACCCTTGGTCTGATAAACCGAGTGAGCCAGCCAACAACCCTACTAAAGGGTACTCTGGTAATTCTGGTCGACAAAACAGTAGCCCACAAAACTATAAAGATGATGAATGGGGCGACCAGGACGAAGTCTGGTAGGCCAGTCAGACCTCACTATGCAAAACTTTCGAGACTATTATGAGATTCTCGGCATTGTGGAGAGTGCTGATTCTCAAACGATAAAACAGACATATCGTCGGCTAGCACGTCAGTTTCATCCCGATCTTAATCCGGGTAATCAAGAGGCAGAAGAACGCTTCAAATCCTTGAATGAAGCCTATGAAATACTGTCAGATATAGATCGTAAGTCACAGTACGATGATTATCGTCGCTATTGGCTGCAACAAAAATCTGAGGCAGATTATCGGGATTTAGAAGACTTTAATCGCTTTGTCGATCAATTGCTCAATCGCCAAGAGATTCCGAAGCCATCTGCTCAGCCAAAGAAAACCCAGAGGCCAACCAAAAAAACAAAAAGCAAACATCCTCAACGTCGTGATGCAGAGGCCTCTCTTCAGGTTCCTCTAGAGCGAGCGTTTCACGGCGGGACAGAGAGAGTGCGTCTCGAAGATGGCCGGGCATTAGAAGTCGATATGCCACCTGGCATGGTGACAGGTCAGCGTATTCGGCTAAGGGGGCAAGGCATTAACGGCGGAGATTTATATCTCAACATAGTGGTAGAGCCCCATCCTTTGCTTAGGGTTGAGGGCCAAGATGTTGTCTGTCATTTGCCCATTACCCCCAGCGAAGCCACACTGGGTGGTCAGATAACGGTACCTACCCTGGATGGTCCGGTTCAGATGACGATTCCAGCAGGTATTCAGTCTGGTCGCAAGCTACGTTTAGCGGGCAAGGGCTATGGTTATGCATCAGAAAAACGTGGCGATCAAATTGTGGAAATCGAAGTGGTGATTCCCCAAATGCTTAGCGATCGCGAAACTGAGCTCTATGAAAAACTACGCGCTGTTGAAGGGTTTAACCCTAGAGCTCACTGGATGTATTAATAATCGTCTAATTGAAAAAATCAGCCTTCACACGTCTCACTAGGCTCCAAAATAGGTTGGTGCATGGCCTGGACTCCATTTAATATTACAGCCGATACTGGGTAGTTGAGGCTCAGATATGCTTTGGCCAGACAAGACGGTATCAATGGCTCGTCGTAAATCTTTACCAGTAACCGGCTTACCATTGCTAGGGCGACTGTCGTCAAGCTGTCCCCGATAGGCTAATTTGAGCGTAGCGTCAAATAAGAAAAAGTCAGGGGTACAGGCAGCGGTATAGGCTTTTGCTACAGCTTGAGTTGCGTCATAACAATAGGGAAAATTGAACCCTTGAATTTTTGCTTGAGCTTTCATATGCTCAGGGGCATCTTGGGGGTGGGTTTCAATGCTATTAGCACTAATAGCGACAATTCCCAGGCCTTGGGCAGCATAGTCTTGACCAATCTTAGCTAATGCTTGTTCCACGTGTTTTACAAACGGGCAGTGGACGCAAATAAACATCACTAACAACGCATTGCTATCTGAGAAATTGTCTAGGGTGATCGTGTCCCCAGACACAGTGTCGATTAACGAAAATTCTGGAGCTGGCGTGCCCAATGCCAACATTGTGGACTCAACCATCACCATGGCAAATACCTCGTCGATATTAGTATTAGTTTTTTCTGGCCTATTGAATTATGCTCTCGAAGAGCTTGGTCTAATGTGATGACGCAGCTGGTGACTATCTCTAACCACCAAAAGCCATGGCTGACATCACCAGTGCAGAGAGAAGAAGGCCAGGACTCAATAATAAAATCAGTGTGAACAGCTCATGCATTTCCATAGGGTCTTTCTTGCCTTACTAAAGGGTTGGTCTATTCAAGATCAGAACGTAATACTTTTCTGACCTCACTTATCATGGCTGATGAATCTAGGAAATGTGGGGAATTTTTATCAAAAATATGGGTCATTTTTGGTAAAGTGCCGTATGCTTTTATCTTTAATTGGGTTTGTTTGCGTTCTGCAGGTTAGTCTTATGGGGTTTAAGTATCGTATTCACCAGTTATTTGGGGGGAGTCTGGTTGTTGTTGCCTGCTCTATGTCACCGGCTGTAGCCGAAGAACTTCAGGATTGGTCTTTTGATACTGATAGCAGTGAACTGGCGTTTTCCTTGTCAGATCAAGTGTTGCCAGACTTTTTTCTACTGGCTGAACCCCCTCGTTTAGTGTTAGATATTCCCAATACAGAGATCGGTGATGTTGCTCCAGACCAAGTTTATGGCGGCGCAGTTCAGCATATTCGGGTAGCTCAGAATACCCCACAGGACGTGAGGGTTGTGATTGAATTAGCGCCTGAAATAGTTCTGTCGCCTGATCAGGCAGATATTCAATTTGATGATAGTGGCGACGGTCAACGGTATTGGCGATTTCGCCCTCTAATTGCTGGGAGTGCTCAGCCTGAGACCGACTCTATACCGTTACCTAATGAGGCTTCTACACCTATACGTAATGCTGATGCCGATATTAGTGTGTCAGCTGATCATCTGAGGCTATCTTCAAAGCCTACTACCTCTACATCATTGCCGATTGACCCCTATGAGTCCGAGGCTTCGAATAGCGTAGTGAGTGTGCCACCTTTAGAAGATTCGTCTGGACGTGATCCGTCAACCTCATCTGTTGCGGTTGCTATAGATGTTCCCGACCTGCCACCGATGACGGTGCCAGAACTGGAGGATCCTGGTGGGCAAGATCCAGGCATAACTGCGGTAGCTCCAGACTCAGAATCCCGTTCATCAGACTTGCCAGCGCTAGATGCCAGTGCTCCATCTCATGTACCTGAGGTCATAGAGGAGGCTGAGATAGTAGCGAGTCCTGAGTCGGTTGATTTGTCTGAATCACAAGTGTCTGAGGTGCCTGAGGCTGAGAGTGCTGATCGCTTGTCTACGCCATCTGACGTGATTCCTACTGTCGTTGTGCCGGAGGAGACTGTTGCGTCTTTGACGGCAGACCCTTCTGCAGATGTGGAAGGAGAGAATGTATCCGGTGTGCCAATAGAGACAGCTTTAGCGCCCGTGGATTCGTCAGCTATGCCTGAGAAAACTCAAACGACTTTAGTTAATGAGGAGAGTGATAGCTCTTCTCTAGGGCCTATTCAGCAACCGGCTGCTCAGCGTACGATTGTTCAAACTGAACTGCCTGCTCCGTTGACCTTTGGTCAACCCCTCCCAGACGGACGCTAGCTAATCTCTGCTTTACTGGCTGCTGTGTTATGGACTGCGTTTTTTTTAGAACGTGATGATTTCGTCCCCTTGCTCTTTTTAGAACGGGAAGCTTTTGGGGCTGCTATCGGTAGGCTGAAATGAATTTGTGTGCCTTGATCTTTTCCTTCTGAATTGGCCCAAATTTTGCCACCTTGCGCTTCTATAATCTGACGACAAATTGCTAAACCCAGACCAGTACCGCCTACTGAGCGTCGGAGTGCTCCTTCTTCTTGATAAAAGCGTTCAAAGACCGTTTCTAAGCGCTCAGGTTCAATCCCTCGACCATTATCTTGGACCGCAACTTCTACTAGAGCATTGTCTGTAATGGTGGCTTGGATAGAGATACTGCCGGTAGGGTCTGTAAATTTACACGCATTGTCTAGGAGCTTGGTTAGGACTTCAACAATCCATTCACCATCTCCTCTGATCAGCGGTAAATTATTGGGTAAGTCGACGGTAATGTTAGAGCAATTGGCATTACTTCTGCGACTGCTAAGGGCAAGTGCAACACATTCGTTCAGGGCAAGAGATTCAAGATTCCATTCGATACGACCGCTTTCTAGACGAGATAGAGTGAGGAAATCTTGGACAAGCCGCTGCATTCGTTCAGAATCCTCCATTGCCGTTTGTAACATGACGTGTCGCATCTCGGCGGGCATATCTGGCTCTGTGAAAATACTTTCTAGACAAACTCGAATAGTTGATAAGGGTGTGCGCAACTCATGGCCAGTAATGGCAATGAGGTTACTGCGTGTGCGGTCGAGTGCTTCTAGTTGTTGGTTTAGGCTTTCGAGGTTGGCGTAGGCTTCAGCCTGAATGACGGCAACACTGAGTTGGGTCGCGACGGCTTCTACTAGGCTAATGTCATTTTTATTCCAGGGGTGTGGAGGTGCTTCGCATTGGTGTAATTCAATCATCCCCAATAACCGTTCTTGGTAAATGAGAGGCACGAGTAAGCATCCGCTTATATCCCACTGCTCCAATAGCGCTTCGATTGTTGCAGTATCTTCGAGGACTTTAACCTCTTTATTGTCACTGCCATTGCGTAGATATGTCAGGGCTTCTCGTTGCTGATTGACTCTTTGAAATAAAGGGTTTTCTAGGAGGGGCCAAGTCTTGCCTTTGAGGGAGGGGGTGGCTGATTGACGGAATTCATGGTTAATTTTAACGCTGGTATCATGATCGCTTCGATAAATGATGCAGCGGCAGGTGGAGATTTGTTGGCCAAGTTCGTGGGTTGCGATCGCAAACACTTCAGTTGGGTTTAGCGATTGACGAATGGCTGCCGTAATCGAATTAATTAGCCGCTCTCGATTTTCTTGGGCAGCCATGGTTTTATAAGCTTTGAGTAGCTTATATTGACTCGCTTGCACATAGGTCACTAACCGCTGAGCAAATGGATAGGATTCTGCAACTTCCTCGCCGTAGGATTGACCCTGAAGTAATTTAGCGGGTAAAAATTTCTTTTGAGCCTGAGTGATTTTACTGGACAGGTCTGATCGATAGTGAGAGATTCGCTGCAGCAAAATATGAGCTGCCTGTTCACAGACATGTCGGTCAAGGGTCCAGACACCTTCAAATCGACGGCTTTGGTCGAAATCAGGCACACCACTGAGGACTTTTGGTTTTTGAGCACCCTGCTGATGTTCGCGGCAAATCAAACATGCCGTATACTGCTCACCTAAAACAACGAGATGCCATTCATGGACCAATGCATCTTCTGGATCAAATGCAATCGTTTCATGTCTGACACTTCCATCGCCATCAGCAAACTTTGTATCTGCTGCTGCTAAAACATAAATGTGAGGCGTAATATCAGCAAGACGTAGATAACGGTGGGCTTCTTGACGATAAAACCGTTCTTGCTGAAAACTGGCGATCATTAAAGGCTTATCATCCCTTGCCAATACCTGATCTTCCATCGCATGGGAAAGGGCCGTCAGCGATGTTTTGAAATACATTTGTGGCCTTAATGAAGGTAAGGTCACCAGCAGTTCGTCTAAAACTGAAGCCGGATTGCCCATTAACCGTAGGATTTAATTGATGCTCAAGCCATTGATTCAACTGCCCTAACCTTATCAGCGCCTATACAGCCTGCGGAGGAATTGTAACTAAGCTTAGGGGAAGGCGATTGAGTGGTGAGTAAACAATAGTAATAGTAGTTTGGGCAATATTGCCGATCTCTATAGCATCTGTCGAGATGGTTAATATCATTACTATCCCTGCAAGCCTTCGTTAATACTGGCTTTCTGACTCACACAGGTCCTAATGCATCAGAAAATTGGCGGCCACCCTCCATCAGCAAGGCGGATCATCCATAAAAAAAGAGGTCAATTTTCGTACGAAAATTGACCTCTTCAGTGACAAACGTTCTTTCAATACCTTTCAGATATGTCGAAAGAACTTACTCAAGGGTGAGCCTTAAGCAACACCACCCATATCGCTAGTGTCCTTAAGGAAACCACTGTAAGCTTCCATACCATGCTCGCCAATATCCAAGCCCTTGAGCTCTTCTTCGGCAGATACACGTAGGCCAGATGCAGACTTCAGGATAGTCCAAACAACGGCGCTGAACACAACAGTAAACAAACCAATGGCAACAATACCGATGATTTGAGAAATCAGCTGACCGATGCCACCACCGTAGAAAAGGCCAGAAGTTGTATCAAACAAACCAACTGCAAGGGTGCCCCAGATACCGCAAACAAGGTGAACCGAAATGGCACCTACGGGATCGTCAATCTTGATGCTGTCGAAGAAGCCGACAGAGAAGACAACCAGTACACCAGCTACCAAGCCAACGATTACGGCACCTAAGAAGCTAGCGCCAGCACAGCCAGCGGTAATACCCACTAAACCAGCCAAAATACCGTTAATGATCATGGATAGATCAGGCTTCCCGCTCATCATCCAAGCGGTAAACGTTGCAGCTACACCACCAGCTGCTGCAGCCAAGTTAGTGGTTACAGCGATGTAAGGTACAGCAGCATCAGCAGCTAGCTCAGAACCAGGGTTAAAGCCAAACCAACCAATCCAAAGAATTAAGCAGCCAAGAGTAGCAATACTCATGTTATGGCCAGGAATTGCATTGATCTGACCATCTTGGTATTTGCCAATGCGGGGGCCAAGGATAGCTGCACCAACTAAAGCAGCCCAACCGCCAACGGAGTGTACAACGGTGGAACCAGCGAAGTCAGAAAAACCGACATTGGCACCTAACCAACCAGTTCCAGTCCATACCCAGTGACCAGTGATTGGGTATGAAATGGCTGTGAGCAGGATGCTAAAGATGATGAAGTCAGTAAACTTGATCCGCTCTGCAACTGCACCAGACACAATAGTTGCTGCAGTTCCTGCAAAAGCCGCCTGGAATAGGAAAAACACAGGGACTGTTAAAGTTCCGAACTCAGGGGTATCGGTTGAATAACCAGACAAGAAGAAATTGCCTAGGCCGATAACAGGGGTCGCTTCATTGAACATGAAACCAAACCCAAATGCCCAGAAAGACAGGGTAGCTAGGGCAAATACAATTAAGTTCTTGGAAAGAATGTTAACAGCATTTTTCTGGCGACAAAAACCGGTTTCTAACATACCGAAACCAGCATTCATGAAAATCACCAGGATCGCTGCAACCAGCACCCAGATATTATCTAAAACAAACTGAACATTATCAGCAGTAATCGCATCTTCCTGTGCATGGGCTGCTGTGTTCCAAGTGGCAACAATAACCAGTGCCAAAGGAATACAAGCTAACCAAGCCCAAGAAAAGCTTCTGCCAAAAAAGCGCTTAGCCATTTGATCAAATGGCGGCGCGTAGGTATCCCAGACAGACGATTTACGTCGTCTCGCCTTGCGGCTCAAATTTAGACTAGACATCTCAACAGACGTTCCTACAACACAATCCAATCAACTAAAACCCACTCTCAAAGGACCTAACCTTAGGCAGTGAAGTCTCTGTGTGAGGGGACCTTGACAGTTCAAGATACTCAATGACCGAAGAAGGGTCTGAGCTCGTGATATGACTATGCCAAACTTTGGGAAAGCTCAAAGTTAGGATTAACTTAAGATTTTTCACCAGCTGTAGCATATTCGCTAAACCCTAAATGCAATTCAACTAGATACCTAGTTTTATTGATTCTGGGACAGCGCTCATATCCGTTAGATAGATTCCACCAATTTCAGTCGAGTCATTCTGTATCAAGAAATACACTTGTTCTGTGTGAACCGAATATTAGGGGTTTGAGCCCTATTTATTTTTCGTTCTTTTCAAAAGTTAATAATGTTATACCTCCTAAAGCCTTGGTGTTAAGGAGATGTATCGATAGTTTTTGATGGAAACATTGTCTTTAGGTACGGATGTGGCCCGAGTTCATCCAGTCGATTCTGCTTTTCTAAGACGCTATCTTCAAGAGACTGGCGATAGGCTTGAACTTGATCGAAAAGTTGGCGATCGCAAGTGGCTAAGATCTGTGCTGCCAGTAGTCCAGCATTTTTGGCATTGCCAATGGCTACAGTCGCCACAGGAATGCCACCAGGCATTTGTACGATTGAGTAAAGTGAGTCGATGCCCTGCATGCCGCGACTTTTAACCGGTACGCCAATCACCGGAAGTGGCGTCAGAGCCGCTACCATGCCGGGTAAGTGAGCAGCGCCGCCTGCGCCTGCAATGATTACTTTTAAGCCACGTTCGACGGCGGTTTGAGCATAGTGAACCATACGTTGTGGGGTGCGATGGGCTGACACAATCGCCACTTCATGGGGAATATCAAATTCTTCGCAAACAAGAATGGCTGCTTCCATTGTGGGCAGGTCAGAATCGCTGCCCATGATGATGCCGACAAGCGGAGAAGTCATAGGGGAATACGGTGAACGTTGGATTAGGTCTGTCAGGATATCAGGTCAGTGGGTAAATCCTGAGGGCAAACAGCTAACATGGCAGCCCTTGACGAATGAATCGCTCATTCGCCTAGTTGGCTTTGTCAGGATGCTGTTGATAGCCTACCGGCTTCCTGTGGGATGATTCGTACACATCTTTGTACTCAAGTGCCATGTCAATTTTGCTCAATGCCCGCTTACCCCATAGGCCAGGGCTATACTGTCTTGAGTTGGTAGCTAATCAGCTCAAGTCTATTTTGCCCATGGCTAACGTTGCGGCCAATGCGGTACGAGCAATCGATCTAAATGGTGATTGGGTGTCTTTAGGGGGCGTAGATCTCCAGATTAATGGGGCGTTAGGGCTGGCGTTTCCTGATCTTTGTGAGCCAATAGAGTTACAAAAAGCGGCCAGTTTTTTGTGGAGCCAAGGCATTGATGCGTTTACACCAACGTTGGTAACGGCGCATCCTGAGCAACTTCAGCGTAGTCTGGCGGTAATTCAGGCTTATCAGGCTGCTGAGAGACAACCTCACCATGCCACCGTTCTGGGTGCTCATTTAGAAGGCCCATTTTTGAATCCAGTTAAACGTGGAGCGCATCCCCAGGAATATTTGCAGCCCTTGTCGCTGAAAAATGTGCAAACGTTGCTAGGGCCTTACATTGATGTTGTCAAAATCGTTACTCTGGCTCCTGAAATGGAAACGGCTACACCATCAGTTATTCCATGGTTGCGATCGCACAATATTACCGTCAGTTTAGGCCACTCCATGGCGACAGCGACCCAGGCCCAAGACGCATTTTCCCAGGGTGCTGCCATGGTTACCCACGCCTTTAATGCCATGCCAGGGTTGCATCATCGTGAACCTGGACTATTGGGGGCAGCACTGACAAATCCTAATGTGTTTGCAGGGGTGATTGCTGATGGCCAGCATGTGTGCCCTACGATGCTTGATGTATTGCTTAGAGCTGGCCGTAGTTCTTCTGCGTCAACTCAGGGTGGTCTGTTTCTAGTCAGTGATGCATTATCTCCCTTGGGTTTACCCGATGGCCGTTATCCCTGGGATAGCCGTGAGATTGACGTGGTAAATGGTACAGCTCGATTGTCAGATGGGACCTTATCGGGCACGACACGCCCCTTACTCGATGGCGTTATCAATTTAGTCAAATGGGGACTATGTGCAGTGGAAGAGGCAATTGTTCTAGCGACAGATCGGCCTCGACAAGCGATGGGATTACCAGGGTTTAGTCTTCGACAAACCGCCCACTTGTTACGTTGGCATCACAATGGCACGGATCTAAGCTGGCAAAGAATTTTAGAAGATTAATTGAGCGTCCACTAATAGCAGTTTTGTATTTTTGGGTGTGAGTTCTGAATAGCAAGATCTTCTGATTGCCAAAACGTAATAGGATCTGACGATAGATAAATGCTATCGATTATTGCTGGCCAATCCTATGACGAGTGCAACTGACGATAAGACCATCGTTCGTGACTATTTCAATGCCCAAGGTTTCGATCGGTGGAGCCGTATTTATGGAGATGGTCAGGTTAATAAAGTGCAGCGTGATATTCGTGAGGGGCATCAACAGACTATCGATCATGTTCTCTATTGGATTAAGCAGGATGGTAATGCTGCGGGGCTGTCCATCTGTGATGCAGGATGTGGTGTTGGCAGTTTAAGTATTCCGTTAGCCGCCATGGGGGCCAAAGTTTCTGCCAGTGACATTTCCGAAAAAATGGTAGAAGAAGCCATTTATCGAGCTAGAGAAGAGTTATCGGCTGAGGCAATACCGATCTTTGATGCCCAGGATTTAGAAACCTTAGACGGTAGTTATCACACGGTTATCTGTTTGGATGTGCTGATTCATTATCCTCAGGATAAAGCGAGTGCCATGATTGCTCACTTAAGTTCCTTGGCGGAAACGCGGTTAATTTTGAGTTTTGCGCCTAAAAATCCCTTTTATACCGTGCTCAAGCGCATTGGTGAATTCTTTCCTGGGCCTAGTAAGGCAACGCGTGCTTATTTGCATAGGGAGGCAGATATTCGTAGGGCGTTGAAGGCTAATGGTTGGGAAATTAATCGTAAAGAGTTTACTGCGTCGCAGTTTTACTTCTCACGATTACTCGAGGCTGTGAAAGTAACAAATTAAGATTTTGACATGAGCTTATCCACGGTATTCGGCTGGTGAAGGCGCACGCAGTTCCGTCCCGACTTTTTGGCGGTGTACAACCCTAGATCGGCCATTTCTATCAGGGCGCTGGGAGGAATTTCTAATGTTGGGATAAAGCTCGTCACCCCTAAGCTCATGGTGATGTGGTTAGCGGTATCAGACGTTTGATGGGGTAGGTTATAGGTTTCTAGTTTCGCTAAAATTGCGTTAGCGATTTCAATCCCCTGCTCTTCGGATGTGTTGGGTAAGATTACAACGAATTCTTCGCCACCGTAGCGAGCATTTAACGCATTTCTAACTTTCACTGTTGTACGAATTGCTTGAGCGACTCGTTTCAGGCATTCATCTCCTTGGGGATGACCATAGGTGTCATTATATTTTTTGAAGTGGTCCACATCGCCCATGATGAGTGCCAGGGGCTGTTGCGATCGCAGAGCTTTAAACCAGTTCTGCTGAAGGCTCTCATCAAACGTGCGACGATTCGCTAAGCCAGTTAGTTTGTCATTGGTTGAGAGTACTTGTAGTTGAGTTGTACGATGAGCGTCTGTCAAACCTGTTGCTATCCACAAACCTAAAAGGGCAGGAATGACAGGCAGCCATAATCCTGTAGTGCTCAGGGCGACGTAACAACCCCCTACCATAAATAAGCTGATACCTGGAAGTAACGTTAATCGTTGCCATAGTTTGTTGGCCCTTTGAGTCACATAGCTACCAAGTAGTGCAATACCTATGATCAGTAAGTTTTCTACCCATTGGGGCCAGGCATGGAGTAAAGGGCGGCCATCTAAGGTCGTGCTAAGAATTTGGCTAGCAATCTCTCCATGTAGTTCTACGCCAAATTTAATATTGGGTTCCTCTTGAGATGTTTGGTTAGCCGTATAGAAAATGTCAGCACCACTTAGTGACATGCTGCCAATCAGAACAATGCGATCTCGCATCAAGTCTGGTGGGATTTCATTACGCAATACCTCTTTTAGCGAAACCACGGCAAATGGATTTACTCGCTGACGAAGATTAAGTAAGATTTGGTATCCACGGGCATCGGTCTTAGCGTATCCTCCTGTGTGGTTTTCAATCGGAGGAAGCTTTACTTGATTAAGGGTGAGTATAGAGGCATTGGGGTCAGGGATGATGCTGCCGGGTTCATTGACTAGATAATCAAGCGCTAAACGTAATCCTAGAGATTCCATGACATTGGGGCCATGGGTTGCAGGAAACAAGATGCCACGTCTGACGTGCCCATCTTCATCGACAATAATATCGCTGGCAGCGATTTGATTAGCAGCTTTGAGAATGCGGTTCCCAGGGATGGGGGGACCTTTTTTGTTGCCAATGACTTTTTCAATACCAACGAGATTTGTTGAGTGAGTAAAGATTTTTGCTAATTCTTTGCTACCAGATCCATTAGGTAAACTGCGATAAAAATCAAGCCCAATCACTCGGGGCTGGTGGCTTTGCACTTTTTGAATCAGCTCAGCCATGCTTTGATCACTAATGGAAGCCGTGCCCAGATAGGTGTCTAAGTCTCTATCCGTAATTCCAACAATGACAATACGTGGATCAGTCTCTTCCTGCGTTCGGAGAGTCAGCATTTTGTCGAATGCTTGCAGTTCTAGCATTTGTAAACCACCCAGGGATCTCAATGCCAAAACGCTGCTGGTCGCTAATAAACTGGCCAACACTATGAAACTGCTATTGCTTCTGAATTTACGCCAGAGCGCGTTACAAACATCTCCGAACTTGTCTATTTTTCCCAAGGGTTACCATCCGTGCAGGACCTGATTGCGATACTTGAGTGACACGGTGATGACACCAAGAGGATTAAAGATGCACCACCGTTGATAGGGTTACTTCTGCCAGACTTTGTCCTTGCTCCAATAGTGTTTGCACCATAGTTTCAGCATTGGTAACCCCCTGACTGCTAGCAGTCAACAACGCAGCGACTGCGTCGTACCAAATACCTTCATCTGCATAGGTACTGGCTTGTTCTAAACTAGATAAATTATTTACATCCAAGGATTCCCGATTTACATACTCAATGAAGCTGCGGCCAGAAATTTCAGCTTGGTGTTCTCCTGGGCATGAGACAAAAACAGTCCAGCGATATCGTTTATTAGGCGTCAGGCTGCTATCTGATGGCAAGGTTACGCTCACGGTAGCGGTTTTCTCTAGATCAATAGTTTGGCTATAGATTGGAGTTGCTTGGTCAGGATCTGCCACATGCAATGTTATGGAGACGGGCATTGCAGTCTTTACATGCCAGGCTAAAGTTGGATTGGCATGAGTTGTGAGCAATCGGGATTGATCACCTGGCACCATCAAAGCTACCTGAGTTGCATGAGGATCACCGTTACAACTGACGGTGGTTTGTCCTCGTCGTCCACCTGATAGGGTAGACCCAACATTTCCCCGATCGGTGTCTGGGGTCCAGCGTATACGGTCTCCAGCATAGCTAGGAGTTACCAAACTGACTCCTAGACAGCTGGCAAATATAACAGATGATAGGCGAGTAACTATTTTGGGTAAAGCCATGATTATTAGTGACGTGGAGCTAGTGAACTGGACATAACAGGATGTCCATGATTTCTAAGCATTAAATGAGTTGAAACAGGGGATTAGAGATATTTCAGAAGTTAATTTAAATGTATCTTTTTTGACTTGAAAATACGTGAAGAATACTTAAAAACCTTGGTTGTCTTTATTCAATGTCAGTAAAGTTTCGAAGAAAGAGAATCAGTGTTTTTACTGATAGTGCTTGTGTTTAAAAGCGGTGTATGGGTGTTAATGCCATGGGTTGCCAACCGTTGTGAACCCTGCCCAATAAAAAGGATGGGAGAAATCTGTTGTTGTTGTCAATCCCCAGTCTTCCGGTAGAGCGATGCCTCCTTGGGATGTCTTTAGAACATTGTTGTTTATATGAGTGCCCCCTTGAATTAAGGAGAGTTGCGCTTTTTGTAGAGAATGGGAGCGCATTGGTGTCTTAGGAAGCTGAGCATAAAACTCTGCCATAAGTGCGAGGGTGCCTATGTCTGAGACATTCCATAGGCTGCCCATGGCAGTTTCTATGCCAGCGGCAGCGGCCAGTCCAACAAATCCAAGTTCTGCGTCAGGACTACTGATAGCGGTCTGACAGGCACTTAAAATTAAGAGTTCGAGCTCTGCCCAAGACAAGTCTTTCATGCGTTCAAAGGTTAAAGGAGCATCCCAAAACTGAATGAACGATGCATTTAAGTTGCCTGCATTGAACTCTGCATGGGTAGCTAAATGCAATAAATTTGGGTGTTGAGATGTTTGTTGCTTGAAGAAGTTGTCGATGGTGAATGCTTCATTGAACAAAACGTCATTCGATTGAAGATTTTGAGCAACGACATCGAGTTCGATGGGAACGGCAGGTAGATCGTTGAATACGGTGAATTGGTCTGCGCCAGCGATTAGGGGGCTAGGTTTCGAGTCAAGGTTACCAATCTGCAGTTGGGTCAATCCCATGCTGGGAACCAGAGAGATGCCATAGTGTTCGATTACAAAGTTATCCCCATCCATCATGGCAGCTAAGGGAATGGTTCTCAGACCTTGGTCGAGGGAGTACATGACATGATCAATGTGGTGTTCTGCCAGGTCTGGTTGTAGTGGAGCTAATAGCCAACCGTGCATTTGGCGTGCTAAGGCTTTGTAGCTAATAGGATCTTCTGGGTCAGAGGCAGCCAGTCGGAAGAGTTTTGCCTGCCGTGTGAGTTCGGCACGCGATACATTAATGAGTTGTTGTACGGGGTCGCCAGTGGCAGGCACTAGCATTAGTAGTAATTGATCGTCTGGTTCAGGTGTAGTGGCAGTGCGGGGTAAGACAAAGCGGTCAATTGAGTTATTGCCAGTGGGAGCTTTGGGTACAAATGTGGCATAAATAATGGCTGTTTCAGTTTGATAGGTTTGGGTTGCCTGGTGTAAGATTTCCTGTACTGATGGCAGGGTGACTTGGGGGGTTTGGGGGAGTTGCCAGTACTCTTCGTAATCTTTACTAAAAGCGTCTTCTAGATATTGGAAGGCTTCCTCATCAAAATAGCGTAGACGCCCCTGAGGTGAGGTGCTCGTTGTCGAGTTTTGAGCAGGGGTCGAATCGATTCCAGCATCTTCTTCTTGCCTAAAGATGTTGTCAGTATTCAGATGGGACAAAGAGATATCAGCAGATTCTTCCTGAAAGGGATCTTGTGGTTCGGTTGGGCTGGGATTGATAGGAGGTATGTCGATAGGATTTGTGTCACTGGGGTCAGGTGTGTCACTGGGGTCAGGTGTGGCAACAGGGTCAGGTGTGGCAACAGGGTCAGGTGTGGCAACAGGGTCGGTTAGGATCGTGATGTCTGGAAGAATATCACTTTCGACTGCGCCAATATCAATGGTGCCACCCACGATTCTGGGCTGCCCATGTTGATCGGTGGTAGTTGCAGCTGAGTTATTGCCGGCATTAGCCCCAGGGCTATCAGCAAGAAGCTGGTGGGAAGGAAGCGAACCAATGTTGTTGTTGAGGGATGTAAGATTAGGATCGAGGGGATTATTAGCTGTACCTACTAGGGTACTAAGACTAAAGCCTGTATTCCCCTGACTGATTCCAATAAGATTATCCCCCTGATCGCTAAATTTTCCTTCCACATCAGGCTTGGTTTGAGCAATATTGCGGGCAACAATAGTGTTTATTAATTCTGGAGTGATAGCCCCCGAAGAGATTGTAGAAATACCTCCTCCTGAACTGGTTGCTGTATTTTCAGCGATGGTGACATTGGTGAAAGTCGTTGGACCAATTGTGTAAACACCTCCCCCGTTAGATGCCTGATTATTAGAAAGAGTACTATTGGTAATATTTAATTCTGCAACCTCTGCACCGCTTGTAAGACTACTGTTCTCAATACCACCTCCATTACCAGAGGCTTGATTGCCAACAATGGAGCTATTAGCAATGTTAACCACAGTTCGAGCATTATCAGCTAAATTTAGAATACCGCCACCCTGGGAAGCCGATGTGTTATTTGAAATCAAACTGTTATCAACAAATAGGCTCCCCCCAAAGGTATTAAAAACACCAGCGCCACCATTTTGTCTATCTGAACCTGTGGCTACATTGTCGGAGATAATGTTATTTAATAAGCGAGCATCGCCACGATTATAGATGCCGCCCCCGGTTTGAGCTCTGTTATTAAAGAACCTCCCCGCACTAATATCGCTGACTGCACCGATATCGTTATAGAGCCCTCCCCCATCTGCTGCCTGGTTTGCATCCCAAAAAACGTCGTTCAAACTGAGGGTGCCTTGGTTAAAGATGCCGCCGCCATATAGAGCAGCGATATTTTGATAAAAACTTCCAAACGTAATGAGGCTGTCTCCACCGATATCGTTATAGAGACCACCTCCGTTTTGTGCCTGGTTTGCATCCCAAAAAACGTCGTTCAGACTGAGGGTGCCTTGGTTAAAGATGCCGCCGCCACGTAGGGCTGTATTTTGGGAGAAATCCCCAAGGTTAGTAATAATGCTAGTAGCATTGACACTGTTGTATAGTCCTCCCCCTTCGTCCGCTAAGTTCTCAGTAAAAATAGCGTCGTCAATATTGAGGGTGCCTTGGTTAAAGATACCGCCCCCAGCAGCAGTGGCAACATTCTTGTCAAAGTCCGTCTCTTGAAGGTTTAGGGTTCCTGTATTGAAGATGGCTCCACCATTATCTGCGGTATTATTACTAAAATTACTGGTCGTTATTTGTAGGGTGCCATTCCTATGAAAGATGCCGCCACCATCGCCAGCAGCTATATTATTTTGCACCAATGCCCTCGCAAGTTGTGCATCTCCTTCAATATAGATGGCACCTCCATCGGTGTTAGCACTGTTACCCGTTAGCACTGTATTAGTAATCGATAGCAAACCGTTGGGATCTACATCAATGGCTCCACCATGACCATTGGCTTGATTGTTGAGGAAGCGACTATCAATAATTTCAATAGAGCCGAGTGCAACATCAATAGCGCCACCGTCATCGTTTGCTCGATTATTCTCAAATGTTGTGTTGTTCAGTGTGAGTGAACCCCGGTTATGTAAGGCACCTCCATCGTTACTACCGCTTTGGATTTCATTGTTAAAAAAAGTTGTGTTGCTAATGATGATATTGTCGCCATTATTTGCCAGCCCTGCCCCAGCGGATGTGCTGAGCCCATCTTGAATGGTTAGATCTAAGAGAACACTGTTATCTCCAGAGCTGGTGATGTTGATCACTTGATGATTTCCAATGCCATCATTATCAGCATCGCCACTAATAATGGTGCTTGCTTGTCCTTGACCTTTAAGCGTTAATGTATGGTCTAGGGTGATGGTGTTCCCCTCTCGATAAGTAGTTGCCGCGAGATTGACAGTGCCGCTATCCGCTACCGCATCTACTCCATTTTGAATACTACCGTTGCTGCCCACATTGACGGTATTCGCGGTACCCGATAGCTGTCCACTGCCTTGCAACGTTATGCGTTCATTGAGATTAAGAGTCGTTGTCTCAAGGAATAAATCGGCACTGATGCTATTGCTGCTAGCATCAATGGCGGCATTAATGTTGAT